>JAYTHE010000025.1:0-65180 GCA_043732705.1 Candidatus Omnitrophota bacterium
CAAAAACTTTTGTATTCACCCACTCCGGTATACCCGCTAAAGGACTTTCGCCCGTACCGGTAGCTTTATAAGTTTTCACTTCCGGTAATTGCAAAGGCAATTCGCTCTCGTCAATCAACTGATGCTTGCCATTCGTGTGAATCACGGGAATCGGTTCACCCCAGTATCTTTGCCGCGAAAAAATCCAATCGCGTAATTTGTACTGAATTTTCTTTTCACCGATTTTATTTTCCTCAAGCCATGCGGTGATTTTCTCTTTGGCTTCGGCGGTTTTCAAGCCATTCAAAAATCCGCTATTAAAATTAATTCCCTCGCCTGTGAACAATTCATCTTTTGGATCTTTGCCCGCCAGCTGCGCAAGCTGAGCTTCACTGCGGTGAATGACAGGAATAACGGGCAGGCTAAATTTTTTGGCAAATTCAAAATCCCGCTCATCATGCGCAGGCACAGCCATAATCGCGCCGGTGCCATAACTGGCGAGAACATAATCCGCGATCCAAATCGGAACCGGCTTTTTATTAACCGGGTTGACCGCATAAGCACCCGTAAAAACTCCGGTTTTAGTTTTGGCTAAATCTGTTCTTTCAAGATCGGATTTATGCTGCGCTTGAGTTTGATACTCCGTCACGGCCGATTTTTTAGAACCTGTTGCAATTTTTGAAACAAGCGCATGTTCCGGCGATAAGACTAAATAAGTCGCGCCGAAAAGCGTGTCGGGGCGGGTTGTGTAAACTTTGACAGCCAGATCATTTTGGCTGTCATTCCCGCGAAAGCGAGAATCTAGTCCTGGATCCCCGCCTTCGCGGGGATGACCTTCTCCTTCAATTTGAAAGGTCACCTCAGCGCCGGTTGATTTCCCGATCCAATTACGCTGCATTTCCTTAATGGATTCGGGCCAATCCAACAACTCCAAATCTTCCAAAAGCCGGTCCGCATAAGCCGTGATTTTCAAAACCCATTGCCGCATCGGCTTGCGAATTACAGGGTGATTACCGCGTTCACTTTTCCCGTCGATGACTTCTTCATTCGCGAGAACGGTTCCGAGTGCCGGACACCAATTAACAGCAATCGAAGCTTCATAAGCCAAGCCTCTTTCATAAAGTTTCATAAAAATCCACTGGGTCCATTTGAAATAACCGGGATCTGTCGTATTCACTTCGCGATCCCAGTCATAACTGAAACCGATGCGTTGGATTTGGCGGCGAAAAGTATTAATATTTTTTTCGGTGGTTGCGCGCGGATGCGTTCCGGTTTCAATTGCGTATTGTTCGGCCGGCAAACCGAATGCGTCCCAACCGATCGGATGCATGACATTGAAACCGCGCATACGTTTGTAACGCGCGAGAATATCAGTGGCGGTGTAGCCTTCTAAATGACCGACATGCAAACCCGACCCCGAAGGATAAGGAAACATATCAAGAATATAGTATTTAGGTTTGCTAGCGTTTTCACCGGTGGGATCAGGTGTGCGAAAAGTTTTATTTTTAACCCAATAGTCCTGCCATTTGGGTTCGATTTCGGGGAATGGATATTGCTTAAAGCCGGATGCCATAAAACTAGACCGGAGACCGGAGACCGGAGACTATAGACTGAAGACAAAAAACCATAAATTACTTTTTGTTTAAGCTGCGAAAAATTTTGCGCAAATCACTTCAACACCCATAATTTCAAATGATTTTTATCAAAAGGTGTTAGATGCTAGGCGAAAATGAGCGCCCGCGGAGGCGTAGTGGAAACCTACGCCGCACAAGGAAGCGAAATTTTCAACGACGCAGATGACGCCTTTTCATAAAAATCAAGAATGCGAGAGGGGGGGGTCGAACCCCCACGCCTTTAGAGGGCGCTGGATTTTGAGTCCAGTGCGTCTGCCAGTTCCGCCACTCTCGCAAGAAAAAATATTGTTACGCTACTCTATTAAAGAGAGTTGGCGCCCTTCGTTCATGTGCGCTAGTCGCGCCATTCACTGCGGGCCGGCCACTCATTTTTTTTCAAAAAGTGCTGGATGCAAGGCGAATGCAAACGACCGCGGAGGCGTAGTGAAACCTACGCCGCACAAGGAAGTGCAGTATTCAACGATGCAGACGGCGACTTTTCAAAAAAAATTTGGTGGACCTGAGGAGAGTTGAACTCCTTACCCTCTGCATGCCATGCAGATGCTCTACCAAATGAGCTACAGGCCCAAGAAAGTGAATTGTGAATCGTGATTAGTGATTCGCATCAACTTTTTCTTATATATCAAACTGCTTTATCCCATTCGCGTGTCGAGTTGACTTTGTCAACTGCACGCCAAAAACAACTGTGCACCTGCTATCGCAGGATGCGGGCAAATGAGCTACAGGCCCGAAAAATATTTAAAAGATCAGCCGGTGCAAGAGTGCAGCCGGAGACGAGGAGTCTAGTTGAAAAAATGATTTTTTCAAGAAGAACCCGATTTTCGAAAAGGTCACTCTTTAGCGAAAAGAGTATCAGGTTTAATGATGGCCCCTTCCTGATCCCCCGGTACAAAGCCGGTCACTAAATCCCAAATACCCGCAGTACCGCGCATCAATGTCCGAACAATTCCATCCGTAAAACCCGCGACTTCGCGAATACCGGGCTGGCTTTTGTCTTCTTTGTGATACTTCATCACGGTGACCGGAATTTCTAATGGGCAAGTCACTAAGTTTGTAAGCCCACGCCCCCAATCATGCGCCAGATTTTTAAAATAGCCAGGCTGAGTGCGCGTATTGGTTCCAAACCTCGCATCATACTCTGCCTCCAAGGCAAAAGCCGGGAGTTGGGAGAAAATGAGTCCGATAAAAAACAGAGTTGCAACTTTTTTCATATATTTTTCCTCATAATTTTTGACCAGGAATTGTATCAATCTTTAACCAAGACGACTACACCTAGATAAGTTTGAATAACTAAACCTGTTTTCTTTAAACCGGCCTAAATTCCTTATTAAAGTTTTAAGTGGGTCCGCCGAAACCTGTTATTACCTCGGAACCTTTCGGTTTCAAGTCAATATGCTGAGTCAAAATCAGCTAAGGAGCGACTGTGAAAGCAAATTATCAGTGTCAATCATGCAGCTACTCGGGCGACGAGGCCCATTTTGACACTAAAATTCTTTCTATCATGTATCGCCCTAAGCATGACAATGTTCAGGCTTTTAAACAGATCAAATGTCCGCAATGCCATAATCTCGTGACCATTATCTTCGAAACACTTGACGGCAGCATCGCTAAGTAATTTTTTGCTCTGAGCGCTTCGCGCACAACCGCCCAGCATCGCACCCAGCTTTTAAAACCTAAATTTTTCTTTTTCGAAAACTTTTCGCAAAGAATCAAGCTGGTTATAATCCGTCTGATCAATTGAAAGCGGCGTTAAAGCTGCCCAGCCTGAACGCATCAGTTCTTCATCGCTTGTTCCGTCAGGAGCAAGCAAGTGAATGCCGCCAGCGAGTTGATAGAGGCGGGTTTTACTCTCTTTTTCCAACTGACTAGGCTCAAAATGCAAAAACTCTTCGACGAAGCGCGAGTAGGCTTGTTTCGCCAATTTAAAACCTTTGATTTCGTTCAACGGAAGCGGTGGCACAGAAACGTTCAACAGTAACGGAACGATCCCTTCCCTTTTCCCAAAGTAATTCAACAATTTCGCTGTCAATTCCGTAGCAGGCTCGAAATCCTCAAATGTCTTACTGCAAAGCGATACGGCGAGCGACGGAATGCCATTAATAACGCCTTCCCGCGCGGCGGCCACGGTTCCTGAATAATAAACGCTAATTCCGGTATTCGCTCCGCGGTTCACACCTGAAACAATCCAATCCGGTTTGAACCCCGATTCGGTAACCGCCCATTTCACACAATCCGCAGGTGTTCCTTCAACTTCATAAATGGCTAAATTTTTCTGAATTTTTTCTTCACGCACTAAAATACGCTCATGAATCGTCACGGAATGGCTTGTCGCGGAACGTTCCCGATGCGGCCCCGCCACTAGAATTTCATGATCCCGGCTCAGCCGCGCCACCAACTTTGTAAGTCCGGGCGCAAAAAGCCCATCATCGTTTGTAATGATAATTTTCACGATATTTCTCCGAAATGAATAAGACGGATACTATGTTTTTCCAGCAGTTTTTTCAAGTATGGTAAAGAAAAAAGTGCATGTTCTTTTTCGCGTGGGACCGTCATAGAAGTTAAACCCTGCAACTCTTCATCCCAAATTCCGGGATGGCACATCACCTCAGCCCTTCCGGGTAAAAGAGCGGCCAAGTTTTTTTCTAGCTTTTCGGCAGTCCAATAAGCATGCGCGTCCAAGTTGCCTAAAAGGGTCTGCGTTGTCACGAGTCCGGGATACTTTTTAAAAAAATCGGGCTCACGCATAAGGGCAGATCTTCGTATCGGAAGTTTTCTTTCGCGGGCAACATGCAAGATTGCCTGAAAAAAAACGGGCTCATCATGCATTTGATGATGTGTGTCCAGGTGTGTCGGCGTCCGTCCAAAATATTTCTCAAAAAGCGCGATTTGCCTGCCGTACTCCCGGACGAGATCGGAAAGCATCGGAGGCGATTTTAAATAATCTTTTTTCTTTTTAAAAAGCCGCGAATCATCAACCAGCGAAACAATATCACCGGGACTTGATACCGGAATACCCGATGTGACGTTCAAATGTAATCCTACGCCCAAACCGCTTTTTGCCACGCGTGAAACCATTTCCAAATCAGTCGGACGATTTACCATCCAAGTCGTACTGCTGACAATTCCTGTTTCATGACATTCTAAAATAGCCCGAGTAACGCCGTTGGTTAAATTGCAATCATCCGCATTGACGATCAGTTCACGCAGCATTTTTTGCACCGGACGCCATCCCACGGGGAGGTGTTAGCTTTCTAACGCTTCCCCGTGGGACGGTGTCCGTTAAAGCAACCCAGGCGATTGCTTGTTTGCGTTCATGCGCGAGCGAAAGCAATAATGTTTGATTTCGTTTGATCCCTAATTCGCGGTTCAAATTTGGAGATAAAAGCAAGCAAGGCTTTCCGCTGCTCTTTTTTTTAATTTGAATTTGAAGCATTCGCTTGGCCCATTGCTTTGCGGGAATTCGAAAAAGGGCAAGACAAGCCTGCTTTGCGGCAATACGCGCGGCAGCCGGTTCGGCAAAATGGCGTTTTGATTTACAGTAACGAATTTCACCGGCGTTTAAAAAACGGGCAAGAAAATCGGGATGGGTTTCGGTCTTCTTTTTAACGGTAGAAACTGAAATTTGTACAATTTTCTGGCGCAAAATCACAAAGCAAGTTTTAAAGCGGGCTCAAATAACCACGCGTCAGCCAATACACTAACCCTGCCGCGATCAAAATACCAATGATATAGAAATTATTAAATTTCCAAAAATCTCGCAACCGGCCCCAAACCGTATTTTGTTTGACGGGATTTTCACGGTTGGCAAAAACAGTTTCTTTGAGATGCAGAACGTCTTCTTTGCGAAAACGCAAATATTGTCCGCTAATTTTATAGGCCTGGAGCTTCCCGTTTTTGACGAACGCATCCAAATCTTCGGAACTGATGCGTAAAAACTGGCGTGTCTCCTCAGGAGAAAGAAGGTTGTTCATACTTTTATACTTTTGTTCTGCACCGAAAAGCAACAACGCTTGCGATCAACCTGTAACTCCAAAATTAAGCTTTTTGCTTTTGAAGCCAGCCATCTACTGCTGTTTTGGAAAAAACTGTGTTACCATTTTCGCGGCGCACAGGAATTTGATTGTTCTTAACAAGATCTTCCACAACGCGCGATTCAAGATCAAGATATTGTGCAACATCCCGTAAAGTCAGAGAAACATCTTGTCCTGAAATTGCGGAGGCTTTCATGGTCACATGTCCCTCAATCACGGCGCCTTCCCCGACCGAAAGACGCGGGGTCACAATGTCGCCTTCAATGGAAGCGGGAGAAACAACAGAGAGACTTTGCAAAGCGGTTATATTTCCGACAACCTTTCCGGCAATAATAATATTATCACCATGAATACTGGCGCGAACCTTCGCGTTTTCACCGATAGTCAGTGTGCCGCGAGTATCAAGTTTACCTTCAAAAGTACCATTGATGCGTAAATTGACAGGATCTTTAAATGTGATCGTGCCTTGCATGCTTGCGTCGACATCGAGAATTTTTTCTTCGATTTTTTTTGCCATGAATTTTTTCCCCTCACTTTAAGAAACCCTGCGAATCCGTCCCTACTAATGGATAGCGGATTATACTCGGGGACCATGACCTCGGACAAGAAATGCTTGAATCTTTTTCCGACCCTCGCTATGCTTCCCACCATGATTGAGATATTGAAAGAATTTTTCTCGCAGCTTCACCACCTCCCCGAGCTGATCCGTTGGGGCGGATATACCGTCTTATTCGTGATCATCTTCGCGGAAACAGGCCTTCTAGCGGGCTTTTTCCTGCCCGGCGACTCATTGCTCGTAACCGCCGGACTTGTTTGCGCCTTGGACGGGCAAATGAAAATCGAAATTCTCTTGGCATTGCTATCCGCAGCGGCAATTCTTGGCGACAGCACAGGTTACGCGATTGGAAGGTTTCTCGGGCCCCGACTTTTTAGCAAACCCAACTCCTTTTTCTTCCGCAAAAGCCATCTTGAAAAAACGCATGCTTTTTATGAGAAGCATGGCCCCAAGACAATCATTCTCGCCCGTTTCGTCCCAATTATCCGTACTTTTGCTCCGACAGTAGCGGGTGTGGGCGGAATGAGCTACGGAAAGTTCCTGACCTATAACGTTTTGGGTGGAATTTTGTGGGTTATCAGCATGACTTCCATCGGTTATTTTCTCGCCCGCACCATCCCCGGCATTGAAAAAAAGATCCACTATGTTATTTTGATCGTGATCTTTCTTTCAATCCTCCCGATTGTGAAAGAAGTTTGGTCCGCTCGCAAAAAGAAAAGTTAGTTTTCTTTTCCGCCCAAGTTATTCCCTAAAACTTTATTTAAGAGTAGAATTAAACCTCGTCTAAACGGAGGTCTTATGAATAAAATATTTTTTTCTTTTCTGCTTTGTTTGATCCTTTTTGTTTCCGGCTGCGCGCACAAAAAAACAATTATTCTTCCGGAGGAAGACGCTGTCTTTAGCTGGGTTCAATCTACACAACCCGATTCAGCCATGACAGGCAAAGCCACTCTTTGGCGCCTGGACAATGCGGTCAAAATTCGCGTGGTCGTTACCGGCGCAACCCCCGGCTTGCATGGAATCCATATCCATGAAATCGGTGATTGTAGTGATCATGGCAATGCCGCGGGCAGTCATTTTAACCCCGACAAAGTTCAACATGGCAATGTTATCAAGGATGGAATGAAACACGCCCATCCGGGTGATCTTGGAAACATTAAAGTGGATTCCACCGGCATGGGCTCAATTGAAGTGATTGTCCCGGGCTTAACTTTGGATAAAGGCCCTTACGGAATTGCGAATCGCTCGATTGTCATTCATGAAAAGGTGGATGATTTTGGCCAGCCTACCGGTAATGCCGGCGGACGCGTTGCCTGTGCGGTGATTCCCAATCCCTTAAAGTGTGACTGCTAACTTTTAGAGGCTATTCAAAAGTAGCGGCGGCCTTTCGCAGTCGATCCATGATCGCAAGCCCTACCCCGCTCTCCGGCACAGGCTCAGAAAAAATAATTTTCGCTTTACTTTTGTCCAACCGATGCAGCGCTGAAAAAAAATTCGTGGCGGCCTCTTTCAAATCTCCTTTTTCGGACAAGACTTCAACCGCTATTGCTGCAATCGGCGGTTGCGCCTTCAATGCAGAGCCTGAAAATAATAGTAGTCCAGCTTCCGACAGTTCCGGATGGCGCCGCATTTCTTCGATCGATAATATTCTTAATGGCTTGCGCGGTGAATAATGTTGTTTTAACTGTCCCGGAGACATGAGCTTTGCGTCGGAAGTTTGTTTTTCAACCGGGCCGATAATTTTTTCAAGGTCGTCCACAGAAATTCCGCCCGGTCGTAAAAGCTTTGGTTTATTACCTGAAAGATCAATAATGGTCGACTCCACTCCCGTCAAACAAGGGCCGCCATCCAAAATAAAATCGATTTTTTCGCCTAGCTGCTCGGAAACATGCTGTGCTGTCGTCGGGCTCAAGTAGCCAAAAGGATTCGCGCTGGGCGCAGCAATCGGAGTTTTCGCCGCACGAATCAAATCGAGCGCCGCATGATGGTTTGGCATTCTGACCGCGATTGTTTCTAACCCTGAAACAACAAGATCCGGAATACCCGGCTTTTTCTTTAAAACCAAAGTCAAAGGTCCCGGCCAAAAAGCGCGCGCTAAATCCCGGGCAGCTTGAGTGACATGCGCAAGCTTTTCAAGTTCATCATCATCGGCGATATGCACAATCAGCGGATCAAAATGCGGGCGGTTTTTAATTTCAAAAATTTTGGCTACAGCAATATCATTGAATGCATCGGCACCCAAACCATAAACTGTTTCTGTCGGAAATGCCACAACACCGCCATCGCGTATGACGGTCGCGGCCATATGAATCGTTGTCGAATTGATAAAATGAATCGTCATCGTGAGACAAATTTTGATGCCAAAGCGGATCGTTAGCAATCAAATTCTTAAATTAAAACAGGGTGTTTACAATCAAGCATACTTACTCTATAAATACTCATGCAAAACTCAGGCCGGCGCCATTTCTTGGATGCCTTAAAACTAGTCAATGTCAGGCTTTATATCGGAGCTGTTGGCTTTTTTACGCTAGCCAGCCGCGCGCTGGCGGTGGTCATTGGCTTTCAAATTTACCAACTGACACACAGCACCCTTGCTATCGGACTTTTAGGGCTTGTTGAGGCTTTCCCGGTCATTGGATTGGTTCTTTTTGGAGGCTATGCTGCGGACCATTTTGACCGCAAAAAAATACTGCTGCTTACCGGCGCAGTTTCCTGCGTTTGCGGCCTGGCTTTAGCATTTTTATCTTGGGAAAATCATCACTCTGTTCCCGTTTTTGGTTTATATATTGTTATTTTTTTAGCAGGCATTGCTCGGGGTTTTGCGGACCCCGCTAGCACAGCTTTTGAAACACAAGTGATTCCCAAGCATTTGACCGTAAGCGGCGGTTCATGGATCGGAAGCACTTGGATTGGCTGTTCGATTTTAGGTCCGGCGGCAATCGGCTTTATTTTCGCAGCCGGGGGTGCCGTAGCGTCTTACCTTGTGATCGCATGCTGTTTTATCATTTCATGGTTTTGTACGCTCGCGATCCAACCAATGCCGCAAGCGGTTCAAGAACAAACCGAATCTGTTTTTAAGAGTATCGGAACAGGTTGGAAATTTGTTTTTGGAAATCAACCTTTGCTCGGCGCGCTGGCGCTTGATTTATTCGCGGTTCTTTTTGGTGGAGCAATGGCGCTTTTACCCGTATACGCTAATGACATTTTGCATGTCGGAGTCAAAGGTTTGGGATTATTAAATGCTGCGCCTTCGCTTGGCGCGATTTTAATCACGCTTTTAGCCACTCACAAACCGCCGATTGAAAAAGCCGGCCGAAATCTACTTCTCACGGTCGCGGGATTCGGCGCGAGTATCCTTGTTTTCGCGTTTTCAAAAAATTTTTGGCTATCCATGGCGGCATTATTTTTTAGCGGAATTTTTGACGGCATCAGTGTCGTGATCCGGCGCGCCATGATTCGCCTCTTGTCTCCCGAACATCTCCGCGGCCGTGTTGCGGCGGCAAGCTGGATTTTTATCTGCTCATCCAATGAATTGGGTGCTTTTGAAAGCGGTATGCTAGCAAGCTTAATTGGAACCATTCCCTGTGTCGCGGTCGGAGGAGCGCTGACCTTTGTCGTGGTAGGATTGATCGCTGTTTCGATGCCAAAATTAAGGCAGCTTCGATTTAACCTTCAAACTTTTGAGCAAGAGACGTAGATAGAATCTCATCATTCGTAATGAGTCCAAAGACGAATGACTTTAACCACTTTCTCTTTGGTAAGAACCTGATAAACAATACGGTGCTGAATATTAATTCGGCGAGAGTACGTCCCGGATAAATCACCCACTAATTTCTCGTAAGGCGGAGGATTCTGGAAAGGGTTTTTCTCAAGAATAGAAAGAAGGTCTTCAGCCTTAGATTTTAAACCAGACTTGGAAAGTTTCTTAGCGTCTTTCTGTGCCTGATTGGTATAAACAACCGTCCACATTACCAATTAAGCTTTTTGTCGCACTTCTTGATAGGAGTCTTGAGACCTTCGCGAATCGATTCCCGCATTCCGGGAATGGACAAAAGGTGAAGCGTTTCTTGAATAGCACTCCAATCCTCTTGCGAAACAAGAACAGCGTCTGCGTCTTTACCAGTAATTTGTACCGGCGTATGGTTTTTAGCCACACTGCGCAATAAACCATACAAACTTGCCCGAGCTTTACTCACTGTCATTGTTGTCATATTGCACCTCTGGCTAAAGCGTACCATTTTACGTACGATCTGTCAAACTCTCGCTTCTCTCCTAAAACTAGAGATAAGTTCGTTATAAGAATTTTAGATATTTACTCTTATTGCAGTTTCAGCAAATTACAACTTGCTGACAAGTCGATTCTCTTGAAGAAATTCTTCGAAACTAAGCGACAGGCAAAATCAGCCCATTCAGAGATAAATCGAGATATCTGCCTTAAAATCTCCTGACTTATTCATCCCAGTTTCAAACTAAAAATTATTTAAAAAAATTGGAATTTCACGCGATCGCGTAAGTGTTTGAAACGTGCGGACATGTGCGAGGCAAAAAATTATTTTTGGAATTATTGAAAGGATTTCTATCTCTGACGCGCAGAGATAGAAATGAATGGCGTCCCCAAGCGGATTTGAACCGCTGTTACCGAGATGAAAACCCGGTGTCCTAGACCGACCTAGACGATGGGGACGCGAAAAACCTAATTGTAAATCTCTTACTTCACTCGGACAACTATGGTGTCCTAGACCGCCGTCACATTGATAACAGCCTGATGGCTGTGGACGATGGCGACGCAAAAGAGACCAAATTATACTGAATTTTTATTGCGCGTCGAGCAAACTTTGTTTGCTGCGCGTAAAAAGAATCGCGAACTCTCTTGGCGGTTGCGCTTTGCGCAGAGCCAAAATAAAACCGTGAGGCCGGATGGGATCGAACCATCGACACCATCCTTAAAAGGGATGTGCTCTACCAACTGAGCTACGGCCTCGAAAAAACTACCGCTAAACAAACCAAAGAAACTTTAAAAACTTTTCCGCAGTTGCGCTTTGCGCAGAGCTAAAATAAATCAGAACTAGATTTCGTGAAGCTCGACTTCTTTTTGTTTCGATGCTTCATCAATCTTTGCAGTAAATTCGTCAGTCACTTTTTGAATTTCTTTTTGTACGGTACGAGATTCGTCTTCTGAAATTTCTTTGGATTTTTCACCTTTTTTAATCACTTCAATCGACTCATGACGCGAAGCGCGGATCGCAACCCGGCCTTCTTCGGCGCCTTTTTTAACCATTTTTGTCAATTCATTGCGGCGTTCATCCGTTAACTGTGGAACCGTAATGCGGATAATTTTTCCGTCATTCATTGGTGTTAATCCCACTTCGGATTTCAAAATCGCTTTTTCAATTTCAGCCAAGCCGGTCGCGTCCCACGGTGTAATCGTTAAAGTCTTCGCATCGGCGGTTGAAATCGCAGCCATCTGTTTCATCGGTGTCATCGTCCCGTAATAATCCACCATAATATTATCCACAAGCGAAACCGCCGCGCGGCCTGTACGCAAACTTTGAAATTCTTTTTTCGTAGAATCAAAAGTCTTTTCCATTTTTGCGCGCATTTGCTTGACTAAATCTTTTGAATTGATCGGCATAAATTTTCCTTAGGAAACCCAGGTTCCGATTTTATCGCCCTTTAAAACGCGCACAATATTGCCGGTTTTATTCATATTAAAAACCACGATTGGCAATTTATTGTCCATACAAAGCGAAATCGCGGTGGAATCCATAACCTTCAAGCGGTTCTTCAAAACATCCATATAGGAAATTTTTTCAAACTTTTTGGCTTTTTTATTTTTAACAGGATCGGAATCATAAACGCCGTCTACTTTAGTCGCCTTTAAGATCACATCCGCGCCAATTTCGGTGGCACGCAACGCGGCAGCGGTGTCGGTTGTAAAAAAAGGATTACCCGTTCCCGCGGCAAAAATCACAACGCGGTTTTTTTCAAGATGGCGCATCGCGCGGCGGCGAATATACGGCTCGCAAAGCGCGTCCACGCGAATTGCGGTTTGAACACGGGTCGGAACGCCTTTTTTCTCAAGCGCGTCACAGACAATTAAACTGTTCATTAAAGTTGCCATCATCCCGATGTAATCGCCCGTCGCACGGTCAATTCCCTGTTCAGCTGCGGGAACGCCGCGAAAAAAATTGCCGCCACCGATCACAATCGCAAGTTCAATGCCGAGCTTACGCACGTCTTTGATTTGGGAAGCAATGGAAGAGGCAATTGCAGGATCAACGCCAAAACCCTTGGAGCCTTGAAGCGCTTCACCGGAAAGTTTGAGGAGAACTCTTTTAAACTTCATCGAACCTTTCAAAATCTATTGTCTTTGAAACAGATGTCGAGCTGAGGAGCTTAGCTCCTCCGCTGCATCAAAATGTTAGACCCCGCCGACTTCGAAACGGACAAAACGGCGAATCACGATGTTTTCACCGATGACCGCAATCGTTTCGGAAACATAATCCTGAATCGTTTGCGAATCATTCTTAATGAACTTCTGGTTCAAAAGGCAAATATCTTCGTACCGCTTCGCAAGCTTGCCTTCCAAAATCTTTTCGCGTACAGGCTCAGGTTTGTCTTTTACAGAATCAAGAAAAACCGCTTTTTCACGTTCAATCACATCAGCCGGAATTTGATCCGCGCTAACATAAAGCGGGAAAGCGGCAGCGATATGCATTGCGATGTTGCGCGCAAACTCTTGGAATCTGTCATTCTTAGCCACGAAATCGGTTTCGCAATTAATTTCAAGCAATACACCCAATTTCCCGCCGGCGTGAATATAAGAAATAATTTGCCCTTCACGAACTTCGCGTGAAGATTTTTTCTTCGCGGAGTCGAGCCCCTTTTTACGGATAACATCTTTAGCAGCTTCAAAGTTGCCGTTCGCTTCAACAAGCGCCTTCTTAACGTCCATCATTCCCGCGCCGGTCAATTCACGGAGTTTAACGATATCTTCTTTTGTAAAATTTTCTGTGTTCACGGTCATAAACCCTCTATCGTTTTCATCGGCGTCGAGCAGAGCCAAGCTCTGCTGCGCCAAAAATATTTCGTTACTGTTTTGCGGCGGATGAGTTCAGCGCTTCTTCGGCTGCGGCGTCAATTCCTGCGTCAGCCTCAGGCTTTGCTTCAGCGTTCTGATGCATCCGAAATTCATTGTTACCTTCCAAGGCCACGCCCGCGATCGCATCACAAAAAAGCGTAATCGCTTTGATCGCGTCGTCATTGCCTGGAATCGCGATATTCACAAGCTCAGGATCCGCGTTTGTATCCGCGATTGCAACGATGGGGATCCCCAATTTTCTTGCTTCCAATACGGCGATCTTTTCTTTTTCAAGATCGATGATAAATAGCGCTCCGGGAAGTTTTTTCATTTCGCGGATACCGGAAAGATTTTTTACAAGCTTTTCACGTTCTTTGCAAAGCGAAGAAGCTTCTTTCTTGGTGACGTACGCGAATTCGCCATTCTTTTCCATCGTATCGATATCTTCAATTTTTTTGATGGATTTACGGACAGTTTCAAAATTGGTCAACATACCACCAAGCCAACGTTCATTTACGAAAGGCATATTGCTGCCCTGTGCTGCTTTCATCAAAGGGTCTTGCGCTTGTTTTTTTGTTCCGACAAACAAGATCGTCTCGCCCTTCTTCGTGATTTCACGGACAAACTTCAAAGCTTTGTCGAGAATCTTGGCGGTGATTTCAAGATTAATAATATGAATTCCGTTACGGTCGCCAAAAATGAACGGTTTCATTTTCGGATTCCAACGCTGCGTTTGATGCCCAAAATGTGCACCGGAATCTAAAAGCTGTTTAATGGTAACTTTCTCTGACACTGGATTTCCCCTTTTTTCTTTTTTATTTTGCCTCTGAGCTTTTGCTCAACCGGCAGTTACAAATATGCTCGTATGCGTTTTCTCGCCGGTTGCGCCATGGGCGCAGAGGCTATAAAAAAAGAAAACCTCCGTCGCATTGAGAGCTTGCTCTAAGATTTTTCGCCCTCGCGAAAAATTAAAACAACTCCGGCTTCGGAGGATCCGCCTAACACCAAACTCGGAAACCCTTGCATCAAGAGCGCAATATGCATGTTCAGTTAAAGCACCGAACTCTCTTTTTACATGGATGACGGTAAGCCTATTGCTTACCGCAATGGTTGCGAATACACAAACTTGCGAACAGGTGGAGCATTATAGCTAAAACTCTCCCTAGGGCAAGTGAAAACTGGGGGTATTTTCTCTCTACAAACAGGCTAAGAAACCCGAAAAAGGCCCAAATTCTGATAGATTTCAGCGGTGGCGCGCGATTTATTAAGCGTATAGAAGTGAATACCGGCAATACCATGCTTAATGAGCTCTTCGCATTGCCGGGAAGCATAGTCCACCCCAAACTTGGTAATGGATTCATTATCATCGCCATACTTTTCAATAGCAGAAAGCATCGCTTGCGGAATAGCCGCTCCGCACATCTGGGAAAAACGCGCGATTTGTTTGCCGTTGGTGACGGGCATAATTCCCGCAACGATCGGCACGCGAATTCCCCGCTTACGGCATGCTTCTTCAAACCGGAAAAAATCCCCATTATTAAAAAAAAGCTGCGTAATCACGGAGTCCGCGCCTTCTTTAACTTTGGAAAAAAGATGATCCCAATCAGACTCCAGCGTTTTGGATTCCGGATGTCCTTCGGGGTAGCCCGCAACAGCGATGGAAAACCAATCCCTGAAATCGGGATGCGATCGAATATACCCGACAAGTTCCGCCGCATAACGGAAACCTCCCGCAACGGGCTTAAATTCGGTTTCACCTTTCGGCGGATCGCCGCGTAAAGCCACTAAATTTTGAATCCCTTTGGACTTAAGCTCTCGCAGCACCGCTTCGATTTCTACGCGTGTGTTTCCGACACAGGTTAAATGCGACGCGACTTCTAAACCCAATTTCGTTTTGATATGTTCGGCAATTCGAATCGAAGTCGAGCTGGTCGACCCCATCGCGCCATACGTGACGGAAACAAAAGTCGGTTTCAAGCTTTTCAGCTCAGCAACCGCGGAATAAAGCTGCTCTTCCGCTTCTGGCGTTTTGGGCGGAAAAAACTCAAACGAGAAGGACTGTTTTTTATTTGAAAATATTTCTGTCAGTTTCATATTTTTAATGATGGATAAAAATCCGGGCTCCAAAAAGAAACAATACAATCAATAAACCGACCGCGGTTGCCGCGGCCCATAAACGGCTCGGCATCCCCACAGGCTCACCACAATAAGCGCAAAACGAACTTGCCGCAAGAATTTGCTTTTGACAGCTGCGGCAGCGTATGACCCCTTCGCGCTTTTCTTGTTCTTCCCATTTCTTCGCGAGACTGGCCGGAACTTCTTCTTCCTTCGGCGGCAAGAATTCATTTTCGTCTTCAAACATTCTTTATCTCCTAACCAACGATCCTCGCAACCTTAAGAAAGTTCAGCAGCACTTTGCGGCAATAATAATGCAGTTCCTTTTCAGCACGAAACCAATCTTTAAGCAATTTGTCCGCGTCCTCATGCACCAAATCTTCATCGCTGTTCAGCCAATCGGCAAGCAGTCGGGTGGTCATTTCTAAATGGCCTTGAAAACCATAAGCCTTATGACTTACCTTAACAATTTGGTTATGACACCATTTTCCTTTTGCCATAAGCTTCATGGAATCGGTCAACTCGACGGTTTCTCCATGAAGCTGAAAAATCGGAAATCTCTTTTGGAAACGCTGAAAAAGCGGGTCATTGCGTCCGTCTTCCGTAAGATCACAAGTAAAAGGCGCGCGGCCGTTCATCTTCAATCCCACTTCTTTTACGGGGCTTTTAACCACTTTCCCGCCAGCGGCTTTCACCAGAATTTGCAAACCTAAACAGATTCCCAGATACGGGACATTCTTTTCAAGCATCACGCGCGACCAACGCACAGTATCAAGCATCGAATCCGTTTGGTCATTTGCGCTCATCGGTCCTCCGAGCACAATCACTGCATCTTGAAGGCCCACTTCGGGCAGGACATCACCGCGCTGAAGGCTGCAAATTTGATATTTTATTTTCCAATGCTTTAACAATTCCGCCAAATATCCGGGGCCTTCCGTGGTGGTATTCTTAATAAACCAAATCGTGCTGTCCGGCGAGATAATGGGATTAACTTTTTGAAGTACCACGCTCAAACCTTACGATTGAAATATTTCAAAATGAGGAAGGTCATTTCATTTTTGCCGGCTCGGAAGAAACAATCCGGGGCTCGGGAAGCGGCACAATAAATTTCGTTCCCCGGCTCTCTAGATGGCCGAGTTTACCGATAATTTCTTTGGCAAAATTCCACGCAAAAATCAAAACATAGTCGGCAGGGCTTGCCTCAAGCCGCGTACTTGGAACAATCGGGATACCGCTGGTTGCGCTATCAGGCGCAGAAGCAAAATAAGTTGGTACAAGACGCCCCTGCTTAAGAGGATTATCGTCCACGATACTTTCGATTTCTTTGGCCGTCAATCCGCAAAAATTAATAATGGTTGTCGCTTTGGCGGGCGCGCCATAACCGCAAATCGTTTTACCTTCCGCGCGGATTTTACCGATCAATGAATTAAGCGTTTGCTTAAAATCCATCACGCGCGCGGCAAATTTTTCATAAACCGCATTTTCCAAACATCCCTTGCTCTTTTCAAGAGCAAGCAATTCTCCTACAACCGGCCGAATCACAAAGGAGCTTTTTTGTTTGGATATAAAAACGCGCAAGGAGCCGCCATGCGAACTGACTTTTTGAATATCAAAGATATGCGCCCCATATCTCTGCATTAAAAAACTGAGTGACGTGATTCCGATATAAGAGACATGCTCATGATAAATCATGTCAAAAAGCATTTCATCGAGCATCGTCACGAGATAAGGAAATTCAATCACAAAAAAACCTTCATCATCGAGCAGATTAAAAACATTTTTGCAGACGGATTGGATGTCATCGATATGCGCGAAAACATTATTAGCGCTGATCGCATGCGCTTTGCCGTACTTTTGAATAATTTCCTTAACGCAAACTTCATCAAAATAACGGTTCAATGTCGGGCGTCCTTCGGCATTAGCTTGTTTTGCTAAATTATCCGCCGGGTCAACGCCCACCGCCTTCATACCTTCGTTCATGTAGCAGGCAACTAAAAGGCCGTCGTTACTGCCGATATCCACCGCCACGGGATTTTTAACATGCGCCAGCTTGCTTTTGACCGTACGCGCGTACTCCGCGAAATGCTCACGGAAAGTTTTGGTGGTGGAACTGACATAGAGATAATCTTTAAACATCAAATCGGCCGGAACCGCGTGCGCAAGTTGAACTAAATGGCAATGTTGGCATTTCACGAGTTGAAGCGGACAGGTAAAAAGAGGTTTATTTAAATCTTCGGGGCGCGGCAGTGAATTCGCAAGCGGATGCTTTTCGCCCAAATCCAAAAATGGTTTCCCGAGCGCAGAATCACAATAGCGGCATGTTGTTTTTTTATACTGATCTGTCATTTTCAACTTATCTTTATATTTTGTTTAACCGTTCAAAAAGGGTTAGATGCGAGGCGCAAGCAAACGCCCGCGGAGGCGTAGAAGAACCTACGCCGCACAAGGAAGAGTAGCCTGCAACGAAGCAGATGACCTTTTTCAACGGTTAACTATTTGGTGGAACAATAATTTGGGTAATTTTTCCGTGCCTAATCACAATATGACTCGCCGTCAAAACCGGAATTTCTTCGTTCAAGATCTGCAGCATTTTACCGGCGACAAAGGCCGCTGTTTGCTGGCGCGCGGCATCCGCTTTGCCGAATAAATCAGAACGCATTTTGGTATTCATGCCTCCCGGACAAATAGTGACCACTTTGAGCCACTCAAGATTTTCTTTCGCGAGCGCTTCGGTCATCGCCAAAACTCCGAACTTGCTCGCGGAATAGCCCGCAATGCGCGGTACGGCGCGCACACCAGCCATGGACGAAACATTCATCACAAGCGGTTGTTTGCTTTTTTTCAAAAATGGAAATGCCGCGCGGCACATCAAAAACACTGAAAATAAATTCCCGCGTAAATGCGCTTCGAATTCTTCGGGGGCCGTATCTTCAATCCGCTCCAGTTTACCGCCGTAAGCGGCGCTGTTCACGAGCAAATCAATTTTTGGCGTGCTTTTTTTTATCTCATGAAAGAGGCCTGCGACGGAATTAACGGAAGAAACATTAGCCTCGATCAACCGGAAATTTTTGGAAGGAATTTTTTTTCTGGCGGCGGACCAATGCTCGCTCGTACGGCTAACTCCAAAAACCTGCCAGCCGCTTTCAATCAAACGTTTGGAAAGCTCAAGCCCAAGTCCCCGTGAAGCTCCGGTAATCAGCGCAAACTTGCCGCTTGCCATTTACTTCGCTTGCTTCAGCTTTTGATTAAGGTATCCGCCCTGAATCACCGGATAAGCAATGGTATCGCTCTCGTATTTACCTTCTTCACGCATGCGTGTCGTGATCGCGAGAAAAACGGAATCTTCGGTAAATTTTTGCGCATGCGCAACAAGCGGCGGGGTTTTGACGATATCACCCGGCTTCACATGGATAATTAGCATCTCTTCAGGCTTATCCAAAGGATGCGAATAGCTGTCATAAGCTCCGCTGACCAAATAGATATATTGCAAATCTTCTTTGTGATAATGATTCGCACGCACGGAACCTTTTTTGGAAGTTATCAAAGCAATATGACGCGACTCGCCTTCGAAAACATTATAAATATCACCGCGGTCATCATGAAAAGCTGAGCCAATATGTTTAACAGTTTCCAATTCCATTTTTACTCCTGTTTTGAGTCGTGTGTCGTGAGTCTTGAGAAAATCACAATTTTTTGACCAATGTTTGAATCATTTTGCACAAATATTCGATTTCAGTCATAACAAGCTGATAATCAGAGACATTTAAATAGTTTTGCCGCTTACATATTTCAATTTGCGTTTCAACTTCACCGCTTGAGCCAAGTGCGATGCTCAGAAAATTCCTGTACTCTTTCCTATGCTTGCGTCTAAAACCTTCGGCTATATTACTTGGAATTGAAACTGCGGCACGACGTAACTGCGATATTAAATTAAAATTTTCATGTGAAGGAAATTTTTCTGTGACTTTATAAATAAGATCAACTACGTCCATTGCCTTTTGCCAAATCCGTAAATCGCGAAACGATTGAATGCTCAAGACTCATCCCTCCCGACTCACGACTTCTCTTGAAACCAGGTGATCGTGCGCTTCAATCCCGTATCAAGATCATATTTAGGTTTAAAGCCGGTGATTTTTGTAATTTTTGAAATATCCGGACAGCGGCGCTTCGGATCGCTGTTTGCATACACTTCATGCGGCGGATCGATGTTGACGATGTCCACCTTAAACGGCATGTTCTGCACAACCTTCTTAGCGAGTTCTTTAACCGAAATTTCAGGATCGGGATTACCGATATTAAAAGGTTCGCCGTTTTCTTCACAAAAGAGCACCCGGAAAATACCTTCAATTTGATCGTTGATATAACAGAAAGAGCGGGTATTGCGGCCCTCACCATGAATCGGCAGCGGCTCCTTGCGTAAAGCATGCTCAATAAAGTTCGGCAGCACGCGGTAATCATCGGGACGAATACCGGGACCGTAAACGTTGAAAGGCCGCACCATTTTGGCCGGAACACCGTAAACTTTCCAATAAGCTTCGCACATGGTTTCACCGAAGCGCTTCGATTCATCGTAACAAGCGCGGGCGCCTAAAACCGAGACATTACCGCGATAACCTTCTGCGGTCGGAACATGTTTGGGATCGGGATCGCCATAAACTTCGCTGGAACTCATAAAAACAAAGCTCTTCACCTCTTTCGCACGCGCGAGATCAAGCATCTGGCGTGTGCCGACAGTGCCGACATCCATGGTTTCAATCGGAAACTTGGTGTAATAGGCGGGCGATGCAATGCCTGCGGCATGAATAATATAGTCAATTTTTTCATCCGTCTTAAAAGGCTCAATGACGTTATGCTTAATAAATTTGATATTTTGGTCGGAAATAATTTCCTGCTCATAACCGGTAATAAAGTTGTCGAGTAAAATAGCTTTAAGGGGTTCGGTTAAAACGCGTTCGTTCAGATGCTTGAGGAGCAGAACCACATACTTCCCGAGAAAACCACCCGCGCCCGTCAGCAGAAAAGTCTTACCGGAAAAAAACTTGTGGTGATCTTTTAAAGATTTGGCGAGCAGCTCAATATCTTCCTGAATGATTTTGGACTTAATCGATCGCTTCATGGAACCCCTTTTAATAAGACCTTGGAAGGACGCATTATATCGATACCTATCTCGGAACGCAATCCTAGGGTTTCCTACTCACTCTTAATTATTCTTGGAAGCTCTAATTTTCATAAAACAGAAACTGAGGTTTTATTTTTACAGTATCCCTCGCTGACGCGAGTTTTGAGCGAAGCATCAACTGTTTGAGCGTCAGTGAGGGATACTCGGCCCGTCCGGCTGCGGAGGACAGAAGGCATGCGCCGATTGAGCTAAGTCTCATCCGATTTGTTTCTGAGATGAGACACAGCGCTGAGCCTTATTTTAAAATGTCGCACCCCGACATTTTAACCTTGCCGAAGCACTAGTCCTTGACAGGGTGAAAGACGTCGTCTAAAAAGAACCCATGCAATTCTTAAAAAATCCCGCGAATTTAAAGAAAGCCGCCCTTTTCGCCTTGGCGGTGTTTCTCCTGATTCTGGGCGTTGTCACCGTTTTTCGCGCGGCTTTGTTTGCCGTTTCACGAACGGACCTTACTGTTTATCTTCGTGCAAGCGAAGCTGTTTATACGGGCGCGGGCATTTACGATGTGCCCAATGCCCGGCAATGGCATTATGTTTATCTTCCTTTGCTTGCGCTTCTGCTCACTCCCCTGACAGTTTTACCGCTTTGGCTGAGCGCCGCAATTTGGTATTTAACCTCCGTCGCCGCATTCATCGGAACTTTCCTGGGCTTGCAAAGTTTGTTTCCCAAACAACCTAAGTACTTCTGGATTATTTTATGCGCTTTTATCTTGGCCCTTCCACCGATACTCAACACCCTCACACGCGGACAACTCGGCGGAATCAGTCTTTATCTGACCTTGCTTGTTTTCTTGCTCGATTATCGCGGCAAAAAATTTTGGGCGGGATTCGTGCTTGGGTTTGCCATTATTCTCAAAATGAGCCCGCTGTTAATTCTACCGTTTTATTTCCTTTTGCACCGGAACTGGCGCGCGCTGTGGGGCTGCTTTTGGGGCGGTTTGGTTTTCGGAATTCTCTTTCCTTCGGTTATTTTAACTCCCCAGCGCAACTGGGAATTTTTACTGCATTATTTCAAAATTTTATCCGAAGGCTCAAGTGATCTCGGCTGGAAACATTATTTATGGCATGAACTTTTTACGCCTTTTGCGGAAGATAATCAGTCTTTTTACGCGGTCATCACCCGTCTTGTTTGGAAAAACCAGGAAAATATCGCAAATCATTCCAATACTTTGATTCGCGGCCTCAACCTCGGTTTGTTATTGGCTCTTCTGGGACTCGTAACTTGGGCTGTCACCCGCGGAAAAAATTTCGCAACTTTTCAGTTTTCGGCTTTTAAAGGCAAGGCTTGGACTCATGTCAGCAAGTTCACGGAATTCAGTTTACTATCCATGGTCATGCTTTTTGCTTCACCTGTTACTCAGCCCCACCATTACACACCACTCGTATTGCTCGGCACCGCTGCTTTTTTAAATATGGAAACTCATCCGTCACTCAAAAAAATGCTTTGGAGTTGCATGATTATTTGTTTGATTTGTTTCGCGTTGGGAATGCTACTCGAGCCGCTGGGGGTCCTAGGTTTTCCGCTTTGGGGCAGTCTTCTGCTTTGGCTTGCGGTCCTCGGCACACGCTTCAAAACTGCCTGACTTCTAAACTCTTTTGTGCAATGTCATTGCGAGCCGTAAGGCGAAGCAATCTGACGCTTTTTGTCATTCCCGCGAAGGCGGGAATCTAGGCTGGATCCCCCCGATCAAGTCGGGGATGACACTTCGTGTCAGATCGCCGCGTCGCCCAAAAAGGGCTCCTCGCGATGACGAAAATTTTAGGACGCTATGCGGAAAACGCGATCACTAATTCCGCCATCAATTGCTGCGCGAACTCTGCCATCACTCTAAATTCTTTTTCTCCGAAAAACTCTTCACGCGACTTAATTTTATCTTCGGGAACTAAAAGCGCTAATGTCGGCAGCCCGGCATTTTTTGTGCTGTAAGCCGCGCGAATAATTTTTTTATTTCCGGGCAATTTATTCAAAAACTCGGAGTAGCCGGCAATGCGGTCATGCTGCCCAAAAAAGATAACGCGTTTGTAATTTCCGCGCAAACCACTAAAAAAATCAACCCTGTTTTCGTCCGTAAATTGCCTTTTCAATAAGTCGAAACGTTTTTGAGCTTGGGCGCTCAAAATTTTCGTTCGATTTACGCGCAAATTAATTTTGGAATTAAGCCCAAGCAATGCCACGTACTCATTAAATTGAGCTTCCGTCATTGCTCCGAGCGTTTCATCGTCTAAAATCAAAAGTGCGGAATCACTGATTTGGGTTTGTTTGAATAAACTTAAAATCATTGCGGCATGATCTTCGGACGTGAGTGGCGCGGATGTATCGCGTAACTCCGACCTTGCGATGCCAGACTTCTCTTGATGATTTTTATAGCGCTTGGAAAACACTTCAAAAGCCCCTGCCATTCCGCGTAAACGGAACATCTCCTTGACTTGCGCCATCACGGCTTCGCGCCGTTCCGGCGGAACCATACCCAGAACAAAATCCACCGTTTCAAAATCAAATATTTCTTCTTTTGGCGGCAATGCTTCGACTGTTACTGGGTGATTACGCGAAACCATAATCAATTTATTTGATTCCTGCGATGGGAATGTAATTGTCTTTTCAAGACCCGGGCCGTTATTAATCCTGCCGCCCTTTTGGGATACCCAAACGGCAAACATACTGGTGTCTGATATTTCCGAACTTTGAAAAACGATTTTTTCCAATTGTGGCGCTTGTTCTAAAATTGTTAGAATATTGGCGGTCTCTACCTGCCGATTGATAATCATTTCTTTCAGATTTCTGGCGGCGCTCAAATCAAACGGTATTTCATCCCATCTGCTGCCTTCGCGAATGACAAAGCGCTCCATATTTTGAGCACCATTGATCAATTTTTGAATTGCCGAAAAATCACTGCTGTCACTCCTTGCTACATAATCAAACTCTAATTCAAAATTTCTGACTTGCGCCATATGCGGTTCAAATTCCGCTAAAAATGCGTGATCCAAATCAGCCCAATTATCAATTCTCAGGGCTAAGCTTTGTAATTCTCGGCCGCTTTTACCCAATTGCGGCAAAATAAATTGCGCTGAACCCTGATCGACGTCTAATTTTTCTAAAAGCGGCAAATCCACAGGATTGCGTAGCACTCTAGAACTAGAGGGTTTATCTATAACTAATTCGGTTAGAGTATTCGCAAACTCATGAATCCACATCCGGCCAAAAACATTTGTTTTCTCTGTCGTCCTTATAATCAATCGTTTAATGGGAAATCGTAAATTTTGAATGAGTTTTTCAACCACATCGGTAAAATTTCCGCCTAAATTGGTCTTATCAAATCCCAATGAATGAATCTTACGGCCTCTTACCGCATCAAATACTCCACGCAAAAATTTTGCATCGTATGATTGTTCGCCGAAATAAAGCGAATCAAGATTGGGCATAACATCTATAATTTTTTTAATTTTATCGATTGTTTTCTGAGTTGTCTCGGTCATGTCTAGCTTAATGGCGCGCAACTGAGAATTTTTTATAGCATCTAACAGAAAAGAAACTGCTTTCGGATTTTCTTGGGCGGAATAATCAAAATGATCCTCCAAAACCAGCCCCTCTACCATTGGAAATTGTCTTTTTAAGTCTGGAAGAAACTTAGAGGCAAGATACATCTGCCAAATTGTTAAAAAAACTTTTCCGTCTTCAGCTTTAAATAAAGCTACACCGCTAAGCTGCATTTTTGCTAGTTTTTCGTTGTACTCAGCCGCGATTTCTTTGGCGGATTTTTCGGATACCGAAGCTGAAGATGCGACCGACGGCGGTGAAGCCGGTTTAGTTTCGGAAAATACTATTGTAACTTCATGCAATCCAAAGGCATTCGCAACGAGATCAATGAGTATTTTAAACTGTCTGCCATGAGAAAGAAGAGACTGTTTGAGTTGCTGTGCATCGGAGATATCATTAACTTTGAATGCGATTTTTTTCAAACCGGGTAAATAGTCATTGATATCGTCAATACGCTCAATTCCAATACGGTTGTCGATCGTAAGTTCTTTGAGCTGCCGGAGTTTATGCAGACCCAAAGATTCAATATCCGCTAAGCTATCGAGATGAATATCGACCAAGGTTATTTTTTCAGCGTTTGGCACGCTCTTAATGTTGAATCGAAAACCTTCAAGATCATCGGGGCGTGTCTGAACCGTGAGTTCCTGGATACCCCCAAAATAAGCGTTCAAAGTTCTCAATAAACCCCGGGCATTGGCATTCGACGACACAAACGATAATTCTAGTTTCTTCAAGCTTGGCGTAATCGATTCAAAAAATTTCTCCGTATTGTCTACCACCGTATCGCCTGCGGCGGCGTTTAGAAAACTGCTGGATAGCGAAAGAGTTTGGATGGGGCGGCCCTTGATTGCATTCAAAACAATTTGCACAAATGCAGGGCTGTAGTCTGCTCCTCCAAAATAAAGCGCCTTTGTTTGGGACAGCTTTTCTAAGACCGTAATTAAATAATCGCGTCCAATCGTATCACTTTCATAAGCACGGCCCGTAAAATCACTGTCTTCTAAATAAATTGCATCAAAATCTTGACGCAAACCCAAGATAAGAGTTCCTGCTGAAAAATCCAGATTGTCATCAAAGACAATACCGTCAATCTTTGGAAACTCTTTAAGAAAATCCAGATTGTATCGTTGACTATGCACATATAACGCTTGTTGAGCTTTTAAAAATACTCGGCCGTCATGCGCCCAAAAAATAAAATGGTCGGCGGAAGAATCGGGCGATTTTGTCTTAATTGTCTTGAGCTGTGCATTGTATACCGCCGCGCGATCTTCGGCAGATAATGCGGACGTCGAATCTGAGGTCGACGCCGATGTCGGTGCGGGCTTCGGCAGCTCCGAAGGTGCTGCTTCCCTCATGGCTTTTACATTTACGGTGATTTCATAAAGGTTGCCCTTAATTACAGCTGCGTTCCAAGCATTATTAATTTCTCCAAATTTTGCGGTGATCGCGTTTTGATCGAATCGATCGTGAATCGTTTTTGCAAATTGAAGCGCATCTAAGTCAGGCAATCGCTCGATTACTTTTACGGCAAGGTCAATATCGATTTCATCGGCAATGACAAGGTCAATATCGACTTCCTCGGCAATGACAAGCTCCCGCAGTTTTGGCGTCGCGGTAGCATTCAACATATTTTTCTCCATAAATATTCCAAGATTGTGCGCGCTCACCGTCAAGCTTTCAACTTGCACAAGGTTAGTTCCGATAGGCTTCAGCAACTCTGTATGAGCTGTCATAGATAGCGTCCTCAACTGGCCGCTAAACATATTGATAAACTGAGACTCAACCTTCATCGTCCCGCTAATGATCAAATGCTCAAGGGGCCAGCGGGAATAGGCTATTTTTTCTAAAAAAGCACGGCTATAAGCGTCACGCCACTCATATAACTCAAGTGTCGTGATACGACTCGCGTTAAAATGAGGAATAATTTCAGATAAATCCCCGTCACCACCCACATCTTTATGGAAATAAACGGAATTTAATTGTTTAAGGTGATCAATGACCCATACTAGTTTTTTCTTTGCGTCCGGGATGGAATCGTACTGCTCCTCTTCTTGAATTTCAATCGCCGTAAAATCAGATTTTACTTGGAGTATTTTTTGAACCTCATCCAATCCAGAGGCACGATCAATAAAAATACCTTCCACATCTTCAAATTTATTTAAAAAATCGTAGGAAGCAACACGAGTGACCCCGCTCCCAACTTGCAAAAATACTTTGTCGTCGCGACTCATAAAAAAACTTTGCCCTGTCTCAACACCCTCCGTATTTAATAGCTTCAAGCGCTCATTGTATGCCGCCGCACGGGCTCGCGCATCCATTTGCGGCGCGGCGGCAGATTCAGAGGAAGCTCCCTCAGTTTTTCGAATCCAATACCTAACGCCAACAAGTTCGCTTTTTTTATCTTCCAGAAACACAGTCAAATCATTGGGTTGCTGGGCTGCACCCTCCGCTCTTTCAACAAAGTGCCGCTGTATCATCGAGTCATCCAGCAAACCATGGTCAATAAAAAGCATTCGCAAATGGGGTAATTGTGCGAGCGCATCAGGAACTTTGGTTAAGTCAAATCCAAACGCCAGCTGGATGCCACTTAAATTGAGACTTTTTAAATTTTTAAAACGCGCCAATAAAAACGTCATGTCGTCGGTATTAGAAAAACCTAAACCTTGCAAATTGAGGTCAATTATTTTTTCGGAATGCGGTATCGTTTCCAGGATATGACCGGCACCCATTTGACTATTTTCAAAAGACCAATGCGTCACATGCGGCGATCCAAACCTGCTGAGCTCTATATTCTCTTTGCTTTTTACTTTTCTAAAGGAAACGCGAATCTCACCCTCCGGAAGCTTTTCAGCAGTGATGTCTCCGCTAATGTAATCCCCTGAACCTTTATATGAATCAATTTCTCTTTTAATTCTTGCTAACGCCTGGTTAACGTCTTCTTTTTGTGGGGTTGCTGGAATTCGATGCGCGGCTTCCGCCTCCGCATCAAGCTCAAGATAAACCTGCAGATCAGGACGCGATTTGAGTTTCATAAGAACGTCCGAATCAGCTCCATCAAAACGGACGCGAAAAACTTGAGCCGTATCTGTCTTATCAGCTCGTTCCAATTGCTCTTTAATTTCTTGTCTAGGGCCGAAAAGCTCCTTCAAATGAGAAAAACCACCAAGCGCAAGCGATAAATTACTCGTGACTTGCGGAGAATGACTAATGGAAATATTTTCAAGTCCAGGGTTTCGTAAAGTTAAAAGCGCAACATCTTCAGCAATAACTGTTTTCTCATACACCTCGGCAATATCACATCCTTCAAAGTAACGAATAAATGACCAGTCCGTGACTCCGTCAGCCCCGAGATTGATTCTCAGCCACCCGTCTTCTTCATTTGCATCAAAAAGATTCTTTGGCATGAAGTCGGGCGCGGAAACAAACGCCGGTAAAATATTTTTCATTCGGCCTGCTGCGATTTCAGATTTTATTTTAGCGATAATTTGCAAGTTGCGTTCAAGGCGTTTCGCCGGAGTTAATTGATAAACCTCTTCAATCGGCTTGCCATCAAGCCAAGACACCGCCGCTGGAAGATGCGGGGCTTGGGCTCCGGCCAAGTTGTCCTTCAGCGGCGGCTTTTGCGCATTGCCGCCAAATGTAAAAAGCTTGCTGCCTGTGGAGCCTTGCGTGAAATTAATTCTTATAAATTTCTCTTCTCCCGCGCCTTCCTTGTAAGGCTTAATGTGGCCCAAATAATCCCGTTCTTCGCCCGGCAAACTTAATGACCGAAGCGGATTTTGAATAAAGGCTGCCAGGTAATTTATCGCGACCGGCGGGAAATAATTATTGTTCGACACTCCCTGAATTTTAAGCGACTCCGTATATTTTAAATTCGCGAGCCAGCTCCATTCATGCGCTGGAAAAGCCTGATTAACCGCGTAAGTTATATTTGCAAGCTGCGGATTATTTTGAACAAAAGTCTGCATATCACGCGGCGTAATCGACTGGCTCAAAAATATTATTTGGCCAATCCCGCGCAATTGCATTAGCAGCTGCAGCTGTTCATCAGATAGTGCCTGCGATATTGCAAGTGCAAAACCAGCACGATCAACATGCTTGCCGCCGGCACCGCCACCGAGAGGAGCGGGTACTATATATTGGCTCATGATAAAAGTTGGCGAACCACCGCTTGGTTCAAGTTTCATTTGATTAATAATTCTTTGATTGTAAGCTTCCAATTCACCGGTATCCATCTTGTAGGCCTGCTCAGGATCAAGCTGAGCAGTTGGCGGAGACGGTTGCTTTTCCTCTTTTGCGCTTTCCTCATCATCCGTCCGCATCACTTTTTTCACACGCGGATTATTGGCAAGCAAAAACCTCTCGCCCTCGGAACCTTTTTTAAGGGAATCATCCGCGAAAATAGTTGAAATTCCGCGCAAGAAAGGCAAAGCAGCTTTTTCACGTGGCCCAATACTTGTAATAAAAAGTTTCAACCCCTTCGCACCTGGTCCGTGATCGTTTGTAAATATTAAGCTCATCTCAGATGCCATCGAAGAAGACATTACGTGCATGTTGTATTGATAGAGCTCTTGCTGACTATAAGCATAAAAATCTTCCGGCTTGGTAACAGAATCAATTGGCGGTTTAGCGGCCGGTGTTGGAGATTGAGGCGACAAATGTTTCAAAACAAAATGTCCGCCGGAATACGAACCTCTAAAGCCGCCTTCATTTCTATATTCAAGCTCGAACGCTCCCGGATGTCCTTGCTCAGATTTTTCAGCATACGGCCCCAATTCTGCCACCGTTGGCATCTCAAATAGCGATAATCCAGTTAACCGTGGCGATTGAATGAAACGCAAATTACCAAGCGGTACGTCTTGTCCGAACATGACAGTTTGCAGTTCTTTCCATTCGGCCAACCAGGGCATTTCCGGCCAAGATCTAACGTTCACTGGTCTGGGTACATATTCCAATATTCTCATTCCCGGATTGTTTTTGGCGAAAACCGCTAAACTTTCACTATCCTGGGGTGATTCAAAAAGAACGCCATCGATTCCGCGAAACAACGGCATCATTTTTTTAATTTCTGAAGGTGTCGCGTCACGACCCACAGTCAACATGATGATTCCATCGCCACCGTAACTGATCAGGAGATGCCCCCCCTGATTATTTCCGGTAAGAATGTTCGCGTTATAGTCAGATCGCTCTACGGTGGAATACTCATAATAAGCATTCGGATCAGCAAGCGGCTTTGCAGTATCCAATACCGGTTTCCCATTTTGTTTAGCGGGTTGCTTGGACGCAGCAGATTTAAGTTTGTATCGCCCGCGAATAGTATCACTAATATACTCAAAACCTTCCCCGTCTCCCGCCGGCTCAATATACTGCGCAACGGTGTCGTTTTGTGGTTCAAGGTTCGAATGAAATTTTTCAAGCGGCATGTCCTTGATCCAATCGAAAACGTCTTCTAAAATTGCCCCGTACTGAATAAGCCCAAAGTCCGTTACATTGCGAAGCTCTCTGACCCATGACAATGTTTGTATGATTTCAAAATCTTTAAAGTTAGTTGCCGTTTTAGGAGCTACATACATAAATGACTCAATGCGCGGATTATTTCGAGCAACTTGGGTCATGGTTTCGTGCGGAAGCGCATGCGCGCTAGTATTTTTAATTGACAATAGTTCCAAGCCGCGCAATTGCTTTAAAAGTTCCAATTGTCCGTCACTTATCGCTTTGGCGGATTCATGCAAGATAATTGATAAATTGTTTCCGGAAGTTACAAAAACCTGTCGGTCTCTTTCCGATATCACATTGAGTTGGTGGATGATCGCCGCGTTATAAGCCGTTATTTCCGCCGCAGACATTTGATAAGCCTTTACAGGATCCGGCGCGGTGAATTGATTAGATGGCTTGGGTGTGGCAGGTTTGAATTTCTTCCAACCTAATGGACTAGTTTTGCTGTTAACTCCCTTTCCATGAACCATCGCAATATGAATTGAGCCTGGGTCTGCCACATCTGCATTTTCAAAAAAGAGAGGTTCCACTTCACCCATCTTTTCCAACTGCGTATCCGTAAAAATAAATTGTCGCGCGCCGGCTAATTGCTCCAAAGCCCAGCGCCATCTAGAAGGATCCCGTATTTCTGCATCTTGAAAACTGACTGATGCGCGCGCAAAGATTCCACTTACATGAATGTCGCCATAAAAAATATTCATTGCAAGAAACTCTTTAACAATCTTTTGAATCGCGGCGGGCGAGCCAGGCTGCGGCGCTTCTAGCTTCGCTTCTTGTGGCGCAATTGCAGGTTTAAGCTTCATCCACTTGAGAAATGGATCACCCTGACTAAACTCGACAACTAAAACTGCTCCTGGCTCACCTTCGTTCGCAGGCTCGAAATAGTCAAACGCTTCGGATGAGCTATCAAACGCAAATCGTCTCGCGGCCGGCAACGCCCTCAAAACGAATATCCAATCTTCGGGGTGTCTTATTTTAAAACCCACAAAGTTCACTGTCACAGTCGCGGGATCAAACATAATCTTTCGATTATCCGCAAAGAAAGCTCTGCCGTTCAATTCTTTCAATTCCCGTTCCGTCAATCTGCGATCTTCTTCCAGCCTCGCATCTTCCAACGAATGAATTTTATATTTCTCGGTTTTTCCGTCGCTGAATGTGATCAGCACCGCATCTACTGCGTCAGACCTCTGTAAATACGGTAAGCATTCGCTTTGTGTAAGCGGAACCGTTAATTTTTTTAGACCCATGGACGCAAAAGCCTTTATCGACCCCGCATCTAAACTTAACGACCGTGATTTTTTTTCTAGGCCAATTTCTTCGACATGTCTCAATTTATCAAACCAAAAGAGATTTTTGGAACCGGGAACGGCCTTAGATACATCATGGAGAATGATTGCAATGCGCGGATTGTTAACGGCAAACTCATCAAAGCCGGCAACATCACTGCGAACGTTAACCGCATGGACACCACGAAACTCTGCGAGAAGCGCAACCTGTCCCAGTGACAAAACCCCCTCAACTTCAAGATAAACTTTACCGCCGACTAGATCAACTTTCACGCGTGTAAAATCACTCTTTCGCTTGCCATTCAAAGCTAAAATTTTATCGCGAACATCATGGTTCCATTCCATCAAAGCCGTTTTATCCATCGTATACGCCGCTTCCGGATCGGGCGCTTGGGATGGCTCGGACTGTGTTTTTTTTGCGATAATTTTAAACTTGCCTTCTCGATGACCAACGCTGAAAGTAATTTTTATGGCATCGTCGTCATTCGATGGCTGCAGGTCACGCTCATAATCTTTAAATAAGCCCGGTAACACCAATTGCTTAAGCGGCAGATCCGCTAAACTCGGAAGATAGTCCGCAAAATTATCCGCATCCGGTTGATTCGATCTAATGGTGAGATCCCTCAAATTTTTAAAGTGGTTAAACAACCCTAAGTCTTGACCAAAACCAATAACAGATAAGAGGCAATCGACTACTATTATGCGAGGATTGTTTTTTGCAAATTCAGCCAAAGCGTTTGTTTTATTAAGCTCAATATGAACGCTCATTATGCCGCGAAAATCTTTTAAGAGAGCCGCTTGCTCAGCAGACCAAGAGCCACGAAGCAAGATGGTTCTCGGCGAACTCGAAAAAAACTCAGGAACCTCCGCACTATTTCCCGTACCGTTCAATTCCAGAATTTTATTTCGCACACCATTGTTCCAAGCAAGCAATTCCTGCGACGACATTTCATACGCCGCTTCAGGATCAGGCGCTTGGGATGGCTCGGGTGAAGCAGGCGGGCTCGCCGTGTCTGACAGCACAACGCTCATGGTTTCATCGCCAACACCAAACGAGACTTCCACGACATTATCAGCTCCCGCCGGCGCCGATTTTAATGCCGGATAATCTTTTTTATTGCCGGGTAATTCCACTGTTCTGAGCTTAGGCAGCTGCGATAAATATTTTAAATTCGCACCCAAATTAAATAATGCGCGCCCCTTCGACATCCCCAAAATATTGAGCCGCTCCAAATGTTTGAGCGACGCAAGCCAGGGCCGCGTTAGATTCGCGCTATCGCTCTCATGAAGATGAAAAACCAAATGATATAATCGCGGGTTATTCGTGACTAAGCTTTCAATACCCTGCATGTCTTTTGCATCCATATGAATTGACTCAATGCCACGGAAGCTCGCAAGGAGTTCGATTTGCGCCAAAGTCGGATTACCGTAAACGGATAAAACTAATTTGCCCTCAAAAGATTCAGATAAAGAAGCTCCTGACGTTGTTGCCAAAGCATTCAACCTGTCGATAACGGTTTTGTTATAGGCGAGGCGGTCAGCAAAACTTAAGTCGTATGCGGCTTCAGGATCGAGCACTTGGGATACATGCGGCTGAGTTTCTTTCGGTGCGGGCTTTGCTTGTAAATGCGCTAAAACTGCAAAACCCTCGTTCTCTTGTCCCGTAAACTCGCCGGCACGATTACTCATAAAGTGCACAAAATGAAACGCTCCGGGTTCATTTGCAACTGTTCGTAATAGATAAGGCTTACACTTTTCCTGAACTTCAAAGAGTGACAAACTTTCAAGTTTGCGGGATGAGATGAATTTTAAAACTTCTACCCCTACATTCGCAAGCGGCGGAAGCGAAAGATGAACGACATTGGTTAAATTCTCAAGCCATTGCCAGCCATCAACATGCGTTGTCGGCGAAAGGTCAGCCGCATAATCAAATTGGCGAATTTGAGGGTTGTTTTTGGTCAGTTGATCCAAATCGTAATCCGAAACTTCCGGTGAATTGATGTACACTTCCCCGATTCCCCGAAGCTGCGGCAGCACATTTCGATCTAACTTAGTTAAGCCCGAACTAATATGCAAAAACAGGTGCCCATCATCCGATAATTTAGTATTAATCTTCGCTTCTGGAATTCCATTCGCCGCCAAAATTTTCTGGTTGTATCTCCAAAGCTTGATTATGTCGAGGCCATAATAATCATTCGGATCTGCGAGCGGCTTTTGCGGATCGAGCGGCAGTTGAGCCTTTGGCGCGGCAGCGGTTTCTTTGACACGATGTTTTTCGGGCCACTGATTACCATTGTTAAAAATCTCAAAACCAAATCCTCCGTCAGTAACCGTTTGAAATACTGCGAGGGCTTGCGCTTGTGACTCGGCGCCTTTTCCATCAGGAGGAAAACGAATGAATAATTTTTCTAATTTACGAAATCTTTGAATGCTTTGCCAATCTGTAAAATTGGGCGCGTTTTCTATCGATAAAACTTTGAGTTCAGTCGGCAATGCGTTTACAGCCTCATTTGTGATATTCGTCCGAGACACACTGATTTCATCAGCGCCGGCTGTGGCCTGGGCAATTTGAATCCATTCCTGTTGATTTTCAGGGGACCCCATGAACAGAGAGACGTTGACCCGCCCGTCCTTGAGAAAAACACTATCTTTAAGGTCTGTTTTTTTCCATGGAAGCACACCGGCATCCATGAGGCTCTGCAATGCTCGCTGAACCTTCTCGAGTCGGGCTTGAGCGGGTTCGTTCACTGTGGACGGCGCGGCGGCTTTGATGCGGTATTTCCTCATTAACAAACTGCCGTCAAAATCAATTTTAAAACCTTGCTCATCATCGCGAACGGATTCCAATTCAGCACGGGCTTGCATTGATGCAGGTCCCCCGGCATCAACAAATGCGATATGCAATTCTTCAAGCTGATGGAATCTTCGAATAATTTGCCAGTCCGTAAACTGGCGGGTATGATTGAGTATCAAGACCTTAACTCCGGCCGGTAATTCGCTTACGGCTTCGTTCGTGATATCTCCCGCCGCCGCGTAAATTTCATCCGCTCCTTCAACAGCGCGGACAATTTGAATCCAATGTTGGGGATTCTTTAAAGTCATATTGCTCAAGCTCACTGTTACCCTGTCGCCGTCTTTTAACTTAACACCGAAGGGAATAAATTCTTCTGTCCATGGCAATACGCCGTCCGCCATCAGCTTTCTTAAATTGCGCGAAATGGTCTCTAATCGGGCTTGAGGAGAATTGTCCGCTGCTTGCGAAGTTTTAGGTGAGGCATCGGCCGCAGGCGAAGAGGAGCGATTGACATGCGGATTGTTGCGATGAAATTGCGCCATCACATCCGCAGGGGGCAAAGATTGGCCATGGGCTTCAAAAGAACTAACGCCGCGCAGCAACATAAGCGCCGCAGTCTCTTCTGCACTTAACGGTTGTCCTATTTCAACGCCCAGAATAGTTCCCTGGTTCTCAGTCACTGCCGAATAGCGATTAATTCTTTGCTGTGAAATTCCCGCTTCCTGCAAAATCCGATTATTGTATTCAAACAAAATTGACGCATCGAGTTGGTAATAAAGATTCGGATCCGCGAGCGGATGCGCGGGATCAAGGACAAGCACATTTATGCGCCATTCTTTAGGTGCCGCGGGTGCGGGCGCAAAATATAAATCAAGTCCAGGCGCGTCCAGAGGAGCATTCACAATCAACACATCTTCTTCCAAATGATCCAGCTCAACAATCGTTTTGCGTCCGTTAAAAACAGCTAAAATGGAATTTTCCAACTCAAAAATATTTATTTTTTTGACTTGAGAACGGTGCAATCGACTCGCATCTTGAGAATCAAGCGTAAGCGAAAGATAACTGCGCAAATTAGGAAAATTCGGCAAAGGCATATTTGTCGCTGTGTCTTTAAGCGGCCACCATTCAAGCACAACCAACTCCGGGTTATTTTGGGCGAGCACTCCCAGCTCGGCTTTTGGCAGACCAAAGTTCGTCGCATCAAATGAATAAAAGTTTTTGATGTGCGGCATTAATTGGGTCCATTGTTCCGGTGATAGTTTATTGACAAAATAAAAATGCCAAAGCCCGTCTTTTTGATAAACCGTTTCTTCCTGCGCTTCACGTTTAAAACCTAATTTGGAAAGCTTGTCTTTAAGCACGGTTTTATCGGCAGGCTCTTGTGTTGCTGGATCGGAAGCGGCGTATTGAACCTGATAATAAACATTATCCGGTTTGCCTTCGCCGTTTTGAATCGTGACTTTGTAGCCGTGTTCACTCGGCTCCGTGACGCGAAAATGATAATCAAGTTTGTTGCCCGTAATCGGCTGATTTCGCGGCGCAATCAAATGGTCAATATCTGTTAACGAGGGCAGCACTTGTTTTGCAAGACTGCCTGCATGGATTCCAGCGGCAGTCAAATCTAAAACAATTTCACCTTGATCGATTTTTAGAAAATGTTTTCCCAAAAGTCCGCGCATCTTTGCGTCATCAGACGTTAGCGCGTCAAATTGCTTAATCGCGTTTTGTAAGCGCTGTTCAATTCCATGCTTCGCGCCGGGGGGAGCTGGAACAGCCTCATCATCAAAAGGCACTTTCTGATTTTTAAAAATTTTTTCTTGCCCGTCAGCAAAATAAATCAAATCAAATCCATTACCTGAGGGATCCTCCCCCATAGTGGCATCTTCGCTCAAACGATTATTGCCGATTTGGACAACCAATCCTTTGCGGCCGTTCAGTACGGCTAAATCTGAAACATTGATTGGCAACGCTTTCTTACCTGGAATAATGAAAATTTTTTCAACCGATGGGGGTAAAGTCAATATGTCCGGCAGTCCATACTCAATAGCATGCTCATAGACAATCTTGCGAAGGCGCGGCATTTTTTGAAGCGCAACAGCAACTTGTTCTGACTTTACAGCGGTAGCGTCAAAGTGCGCAAGAGTCAGCATTTCCAAACGCTCAAGCGGCAACGCATTAAATTCTGCTGGTGTCAAATGCCGGGCGCTATAACCACGCAAATTAGGAAATAATTTACCGAAATCGGGCCAAAATCCTTCTTTCTCTGGAAAAGGCGGTTCAAGAATAAATAAATCTGGATTTTGATCAGCGAGAAAGCTCCACATCTCAACCGGGAAATTATCCGCGTTTTCAAATTCGAGAACCGCGACGCCTCGAACGAGCATAATAAGACTGATCCAATCCACAAATTCAAGACGGCCCGGGTATTCCACGTTAACCCGGCAATAAATAAAGCCATCTTGATAGTTAATAGAAAAATACTCGCCGCCTTTCAACGCTTTGAGATCCGTGTTTAAACTTGCGGCATGTTCTCGCACAGCCTCGATTTTCGCGTTGTCCGGCTCATAAACAACATTCGAATAATTAACTTCTTTAGTGCCCAACTCACCTTGACTGTAAACCGTCACAAGATATCCCTTTTCAGAAACCGCGGCCGGCCGGAAACTATAATTTTTCGGAGATGGAGGATAGGGTGCTTGCGACATTGGATCCGAAGGAGACGGAAACCGGGCATGGCCAATAAACCGCGGAAGAAGTACATGATCAAATCCGTGAATATTTTTCAAAATTTCATTCACGACATCCATACCATGCTTTTCGTACGACGTTAAATCCAAAACTACTTCATCGTGATCAATGGAAACAATACTCGGGGCAAATGGATACTTTTGTATTGATTCCAAATGCAATAGCTGGTCGATTACAGCTCTTTGACGCTGCTTGAGGTCTTCGATTGATTTATTTTCAGAAAAATCTGCAAGGAGTTCGTAAACTTGATTGAATTGATTCGTGGCATAAGTTCTAACTCGGGCGATGTTTTCAGGCAGAAGCGCATCGGATTCGGTCCAATATTCTACAAAGTCGTCTGTGGGGTACTTTGAAAAATCCGTCCCATCTTTTACGATGATGATAGTTTTTAACTTTGCTCCTGCCAGCGCAAATGAATTGACAATATATTGTTTAACAGCCCCGCCCCTTTCGTGAATGAATCTTTGAACCAAAAAAGTTAAACCTATTTGTGAAAAAGGCTTCGCTTTGATTTTATATTTCGGGGACACGCCTTCCACGACGGCGGCTGCGGCAGCTTCCGGCTTCACTTCTTCATCCATTTTTTGATGTTGAATCGCGGCATGCACAGCGGCATAGGCGTAACCGGAAAAAAGCAAAGTTTGAATGTCATCCAGAGTTGCCAGCCATGGGCTTTTTAAATTAAATTCGCGCGCAAGATTTCGCGCTGTTTCGTCACGGTCAATCAAGGTTGCGTTTTGGCCCGCCATGCCTAAGGCCGCCATCAATTCCTGCAAAGACAAAATTCGCGGCGAGATTTGCCCAGAATTCATCAAAACCCGGACGGAATAGCCGCGCTCAAACAGAAAACGGAAAAGGTCTGCCTGCAATGCCGTCAATTTGCCGCCACCATAAATCACGAGATCACGCGGCAAACGCTTCAGTACCGCGCCCGAAGTTTGGCGCGCTAAATCCCAATTGCCCGTTTTAAGCAAAATTGATAAATCCAGTTTATGTCCGCCTGTTCTTCTTCCCGTGTCCATCAGCCAGTTAAAAAAAGCCCGGAATAAATTCTCAAAAATTTCGGGCTCCTGATCGCGAAGTTTGGCGAGCTGAGGATCTTCAGGCGGTTTTTCAACCGTCGGCGTAATCGATACTGTTTTAAAATTCACAGCTTCCACCCGGACCAGCGCCTCATCGGGCGGTTTGATGATTTCGCCGCGCGGCCCATCAACATCCCAGGCATTTTTGCCGCCCCGCGCCTCAGGACTGTAGATGTCACCTTGCGGCTCAAATTTTTCACCACTGTTTCTTCCGTCCAGGTTCAACAAGGACATGAAGCGACTCAACGCGTCCATTTCGCGCTGCTTCTTCTCGTTCGGCGGCGGTGACTCCGGCTCGGGCTCTCCTGCTTTTTCGCGCGCTGCCTTTTCCTCTAAAAACTGCTGATACCGGCGTGCCATCTCTTCTAATTTCTTATATCTTTGCCAGACGCGCTCATATTTCTTAAGAGCGTTTTGAAACCTTTTATTTAATTTTTCCAGTTTTTGCTGCTCATCGGGATTTTGAAACTCCTGTCTTAAATTTTGCAGCATAACCAGCACCGCGCCCGGAAGCCTGCGCGCGGGATTTTTAATTTGATCTTCAATTTCATCCAAACGTTTAAAAGTCACCATCCCCGGTGTTTTGAGCGCCAAAGCCAAATGCTTTTCGATCAGCGTCATCGCTTCGTCAAAATCCGCTACTTTTTCATTAAAGTTTTTCTGACGTTTAGCGCGTAAACGTTCCTGCGTTTGACGGTCGGCCTCTGCTTTCGCCTGTGCGTCCATTTCAGCGCGCATAGCAAGTGCCTGGCTGATATCCGGGACGGCTATCTGAGGTGCATTTTTTTCCTTAGGTATATCGCCCTCCTGAACTTCGGGAACAGGATGATTTGTATTTTGAACAATGCTTTCAACCCAATCTACAATTTGAGATTGTAAAAATTGGATTTGGAGTTCGCTTAAAACCAACTCGCCGCCATTGATATCCGGATCTAATTGGGTAGTTAAGCTTTCCCATACATTCGATTGAGGCATTCCGACATATGAATCACCCTTCAAATGTTCAAGCAAAGCAGGAAAAGGATTTTCACCCAGCAGCGAGAAAAAGTCGCCGTCACCATTCTGCGCTCCGGTAAGCCCCATTAAAGCGGCCTGAAATTTTTCTAAATCCGCGATCGTAACCTGGCCAAACAAATAGGCCATAAGCGAGTAACGGTAAAGTTTGCGCGGTGTCAGCGTATTATTTGCATTTTCAATCCACTCAAAAAGTACTGCGACCGCGTCCTGGTTCAAAGCTCCTTCGGGAGTGCGAATGTTTTGAATCACATGCGCCAATTGAATCGCGGAGTTGGGCGGGCGGCGCGGTTCCCGGCTAAAAATCCGTCCGGCTAAAAATTCAACCCAGGCCAATTGCACATCATCAAACAAATCCGCGGCAAGTCCTTTATTGGCATCCGACGACCAGGAGCGTTCATTGAAAAGAGAATCCATGATTTGCATAAATAATTTTTCGGATTGTTCCCCCTGCACACGGAAATATTCACCGCGCGTAAAAGCATGCATACCCAAAGTCATACTGATAAAAAACCAGTCCCTTCCTGTCGCAATATCCGCCGTGCTAATTACAAGCGCATTGTCCTTATGCTCAAAATAAGAATGTTGATTGGTTCGATTGATTTTGACGTGAATTTTATTAATGACAGGCGGACTTAAGACATCCACGATTTTTTGATAAATCGCGACTTGCTTCACCGAAGCTGTGTCAGGCTGATTTTCGGTAAGCTGCGACACGGCATAAAGCCGCTCAAAATCAGCGGAATGCTCCGCAAGTTGCCAGCGTTCGTATGTCGGCCCATAAACAAAACGCGCGGCATCCGCCCAACCAGCTTGCGGATGCTTGACTAAATATTGAATGGCTCGGGTCAGTTCACGAATGGTAGGAATAAACTCTTCGTTTTGGACTTGAGCGGTAATCCAAGCCTGAAAATGCGCAATGCTGGCCACTCTAGTATCATCTTCCGCCAGCCCTGCGGTTTGCGCCAATTTTGCGGTGATTAAAAGCAAACTCGGCTCATCATAAGGCCGCGCCATAAACACCGATGAGCGGCTCATCAAAGGCGATGAGACTTTATTGCGGCCTGAAAAATGCGCGCCATTTAAAGTTCCGATGAAAAGAAAACCCGGATGCGGCTTTTTCCCGCCGGCCAAAATATCATTCAACTTCCCTTCCAGCACGCCCGATTTCAAAAAATTCATTTCGCGCAAAGCAATGATGGAACCATCCGCTTTCGCAGTTTGAATCGTCGCTTCAAGTTCATCATCACTCATCGAACCGTTCAAATAATGAATGGCCTGGGAAGCGCTCGAAACCGGGTTGCGTTTTTGCCATTCCGCTAAAAAGTTTTCGAGTACAAAATCTTTGCCCCAACCCGAAGGACCCAGAACAAGCGATGACACCTTGCCGGGCTCAACAAATTGGCCCTCCGCGCGCGCTTGACGCAAGCGCATCAAATCCCATAAATACGCAAGATAGGAAAGCGTTTGGCCGGTCAACGCTACGTCATTCAAAGTCGCATAGTCTGCAAATTGCGCGCGCGTTGCTTCCAGCCGCTTCGCTTCAAGCGCCTTAAAATCAAGCAGCGGCCTTCCCTGTTCGTCATTGCCCATTTTTTTCTGAAATATGAACTGTACCGCGCTTTGTTCGACTTCGCTGAAACGGTCGCGGTAAACAAGCCAGATTTGATAAATCAATTCGCTTTTTTTGTCCTGGTCCGATGCGCTGAGGCCGAATGCTTTGACGCGATTGCTGGCTTCTTGAATTTCGCGGATCGAAAACTCATATTGCGGGCCGATTAATTTCGCGATTTCATGCATATTCATCAAAATCGGAATGATTTCTTCGGCATCCTTCACGCCCGCTAAATATCGCTCGGCCTGCGCTTCATAAAAAGCCCGGTCAAAGTCATCAAAAACAACCGTGACACCTCTTTCCTGCGCGACGCGCAAGACATTGCGGTCTTCCGTTGTTTCATCATTGCCGGTCATCACAATGGGTTTGTTTTTGCCGGCATTATCTAATAAAAAATAATGAAAATCAGCCGGAGCGGTATTGGCTTCATCCCAAAGCAAAATACCGCGTAGGCTTTTACGCCAATTGCCCACAAAGCCGCGCGGGCCGGTACCGGTCAATTCACTTTCTTCGACATTAGAACCCGTTGTAAAAGGCCCGAATCTTTCTTCCGCGGAATAGCCAAGCGCTTGCGCTAAATCGGGCAACAATTTACTTTTGCCCGTACCGGGCGCGCCCTGCAAAAAAACAATCGGAACCGCCTGCGTAATTTTTTTCACCAGTGCCAGACGTTCATCGGCTGTTAAATAATCAAGTTCAAGTTCATCGTCGATGAGAGGAACTGTTAGATTGCCAACACCGGCGTGATTTAAAGTGTCTCTTAAAAAACTTCGAAAACCCGTGCGGTCATTCTTGTATTTTAAAACCACGGCCTCTTTAATGACGGCAAGCGGCTGCTCGGACAAATCTCCTTTCCAAGACTTTTCGGCGAGCTCATCCCTTAAGGCCTCGAGCGTGTCCCAGCTCAAAGTATTCACCATTTGCCAATAAAATTTATGCCAATCTTCCGCAGACCGAATGTGACTTAGAATTTTGTTCAGCCTTCGCCCGGCAATCGCCGAGTTCATGCTTCCGGACACACCACGTTTGGCTTCCTGCGCGCCCAACATGATTTTGGCCTGAACCTGAATGTAATTCGCGATGACCGCGTCGCGGCGATAATGCACGCCCCAAGTATGCTGAAAAGCCTCGAAAGGATTTTGTAACTCTTGCAGCAACGCGAAATAAACCTTTAGCCGCGCATAACTCCAATCAAATTCGCTCGGAAACAGTTCGTTGGTCAAGCCGCGATTTGACGGCAAAGGCAGATTTTTAAAGAGGTCGCGCAATTGCTTGAGCTGATTCCATTTTTCATTCAGCTTGCCGCTTGCCGCAAGAGTTGGAAATTCTTTTTTTAACTGCTCGAAATAAAGCGCGTCTTGATCTTCAGATTTTGCGATGCGCGTGGAATATTCGTAGCGCGACCGGCCTTCATTTAAACCAGTCGCCGTTAAAATCAACTTCCCTTTGAATTCGGAGAGATTCTTTCGTTCGCCATTCACAATCAAATAAGGCACGTCGGAGAAAAGCGACTCAAGTTCTTTCATCAAACGCGGACTGCGTTCGACGCCCTCAAGAATAACTGTTTCACCCGCCTCAAGCGCGGCCAATACTTTTTGTTTCACGTTGCGAATTTCAAAATATTTGTCATGTACGCTCATGAGCTCGCCCGTATCAATCATCGCGCTCGCGCTTGATCCTAAGCTCATATGTTGGACCGTTACTTTTTGGGCGGGATTTGCGGCACGGATTCTCTCGGTCAGAAAAGGCAAATCATCAGCCTCGAGCAAATGCACACTGCCTGCTTCCATCTCCGGTAAATCCGAAGTTGCCTCTTCCGGTTCCGCAACAGCCGCGGGCTTCATCGCAACGAAATGCGAATAAACGAACGGCACTTCCACTCCCGCGGCAACTTCCACTTGAACGCCTGGCGTATGCATAATCGCGTTCCAAATACCTTCATCTTCGAGATTTTCCGTGATTCTGATTTTGACATTCTTTTGCGCCAAAATCCCGGGCAAAGGCCGCAAACGGTTTGTGCGGGCATCAATCTCAACTCGTTGAAAGAGAATATCTTTGGTAACTTGATTGATCATCCAAACGTCACCTTCCAACGCATGTCCCAAATGAATGGTTTTCGGCTCGGATAAACGTGAATAATCTTTTTGCTGAAAGACAATTTCAAAATCAGGCGGCACCTGAATCACTTGGCCGTTCACAATCAAGGTGCGGTAAACCAAAATTTGATCGATAAAATAGCGGAAATCCGGGTCGTTGCGCGGCCCCTGAATTACAAGCCGTTTCTTGCCGTTCATCGCTTTCACGAGCGGGCCTTCCTGATACTCCCATTCACCCTGACCATTAATGCCGATATGCTCAACTAAAATATCCTGAAAATCGGACCTCTTCATAAGATCAATCACCGCGTCATTTGGTCCCAACACGGCATCTTCACGAAGCTGATTGTGGTCCTGCATGAGCCGGTCGAACTCTGAATGAAAAGCTCCCGTATCAAGTCCGGTGCTTTGATCATCCGTTTGCAGCGCGCGCGAATAAACTGTGATCGAAAAATGGTCCGCTTCTTTCGGATGAATTCCGACAAAGACCTGCAAACGTGGATCCGCGGGCGTGGCCGAGCTTCCTAAAAACGGTTTAGCATCGAAGAGCGCGTTAAACTGCTCCAAGGCCCGCGCGTCCGCGCCTTCGGTATCAAAAAATAAAATTCCGCCCCCCCTCACTACGCGTTCAATGAGCCCCATTTGTGGGACACGCGTTCCGTCCGGCTGAACCGTAGCCAAATATTGAACCTCAATCCGGTGACGGTCATCACGGAGACGGACACGCAGATATGGGACATCGCGGTTTTCTTTTGACGACCGCTGCTTGGCGAGGTTATGCAATTCAAAATCCAGCGCGTCCATCGCTTCGGTTTTGTCAATGACGCGCGGCTCGCCTTCAATATCCCGCATTTCGGAACGCACGGTTTCGACATCTACAGAAAGCGATGAATCTTTTTTTGTATAATTCCAAACAATATGACCGCCGCCCTTTGTAATTGAGGCTACAATTGATGAGGTGTAATCACTGTCGAATTGCCCACGTAGTTCATGAGTGGACACTTTTATGAATCGTGAAATCATTGCAAAGGCAACTACGGCTGACAACATACTGAAAACGCCGGCCGGGAGAATATATTCCGCTTCATTCAAAGTGAAAGCGATACTCATGCCCTGCTCAGGAGATTCTGCTTTGATTGGCTTGACAATAATTTGAGTGATGGGAAGCTGAGGATTTTTCTTTAGAAGTGCCCTTACTTTATCACCAACGGTTTCAATATCCGTCATAGCTAGCCGCATTTCGGAGCGATTAAAAACCATAGGGGTCAGTCCCACTGCGGAGGACAGACCCCCGTCGCGCATTTTGGAGCGCCGCGTTTCGCCGCGCAAGGCCGGCAAAACTTGGGTTAAGAAATCACGAACTTCGTTGCGTGGAAAATCAAAGATGGGCTCGGGACGCGAACCACTATGCGCAAAACCCAGTGGTTCACCAGGCAGGCGACGCGCGGTCATCAGCGTTTCATAAATTTTTTGATGTTTAGGGGAAACATTTTTAATCGAAGGCGTTACGACTGAATAGCTATATCCAAGCCGGCGCAGTAATTCACAAATTCGTTTACGGTGAAAGCCGCCATAAACCAATACTTGCGGCGCGGAAGACGGGTTAGATTCTAAGATCCGAGCAAGCTTGGCATCGCGTTTTTCGGCGGTGAGATAAAACTCCATGGCTGGGTCGATCAGCTTTTCCCAAGCCGCGAGATACACAACCGGCTTTTTTAAAACTGAAGCCGCATCCGCGGCCGCGCGTTGTGAAAAACCGGAAAGAGCAATGCTTGCCGGTTGAGCCGCAGGCTCAGAGGCAAAAACATAACGGCTCACCCATTCAAACTCTTCGGGCGCAGCTTTGAGCGCGGCGACTTTTTTAATCGATTGCAATAATTGGTAATTCGTAAAAATGCGGCGGTCGGTTTCCGAAGCCAGCTGCCGTGCTACAAAGTCACGCTCGCTACTTTTAATTTCCGCAAATAAAACCGCGGGTTGAATGTTACGTTTTACGTTTGATTGCGGCGACTCAAGCAGGCTTAATAAAGCTGCGAATTGCGGATAGGATTCGAAAGGATTTTTACCCGGAAATGCGGCACGCATTTTTTTCGCGAGCCGCAAACAATACTGATCAAACGAAAGTTGTCCATCCTGTGCGCGCTGCCATTCCTTCAGCCACTCGCTCACAGCGCGCGGATAATTTATATTCATGATCTTTTGATATTCCGCGTCAATTTGCCGCAGCTCATCCTGAATGACCGGTTCTATTTTTTTGCTTTCGCCGTAACGGCGGATATTTTCATGATGTAATTTAAAATTATCCGCGCCGATTAAATCAAAGGCTTGAGGATTCAATACATGCAAAAATTCGGCGCCGCCCAACCGCAAATGATCCATGAGGTAAAATGCGGCTTTCTTTTTCAACTGTTTATCTCTGATGAAGCCAAAGTAATCTTCGGTCGGAACTTGTCCTTCATAACCTTCTTCATAAACAGTTTTTACGCCGGACTTGCGAATGAGCTGCGAAATAATTCTAGCGGTATTGAGCTGTGCTTCAAGTGAATCATGCGCGTCTTGAATAAAAATAATCTTTTTCGCCGCATCCGCTGATTGATACGTCTCTTCCACTCGTCCCCATGGGGCTAAATTAGGCAGTATTGAACCGGAATACAGTCTTGAAGATTGTGAGGGGAAAGAAGTTGTTGGACAGACCATAAGAAAGACAAGGCCGAGAGCAACCCCTCTTCTTGTAAGCAGACTCCATGACTGATTTTTGTAGGTAAACATAAATTTTCTAAAATAAATTTAACCTCAATCCTTCGTATAAGCAAAATTATGTTATATTTTACTATATAATGCTATATATTAACTTCGCAGAACGTCCTTTATTTTAACAAAACTTTATAAATATGTTTTTTATGAAATATTGCAAGCTCTCTCTTACACTACTTATCTAAATATTTGTCTGTTATAATGCGCTTCGTTTTTCATGCTTCTGAATTTTGGAGCTTTTGTGAACCGCGACTGTCCTTCTCAAACATCCATCGGAAAAAAAGTTCTCATGGCGCTAACCGGGCTCATGTTGTCCGGCTTTATCGTGGGCCATCTTCTCGGCAATCTGACGATTTTCGGCGGCCGGACCATGATTAACTCTTATGCCTATCATCTTGAAGAGCTCAAACCCCTGCTGTGGATCGCGCGCATTTCACTTTTAGCTTTGATTATCATTCATATTCTTTCCGCGATTTGCGTGACGATTAAAAATAGAGTGGCCCGCCCCATCGGCTACGCCAAGAAAGAACATCAAAGCACCTCCGTCGGCGCACGCACGATGGCTGTTACAGGGACAGTCATTCTCGCTTTTATTATTTTCCATCTGATGCATTTCACTTGGCGTATCACTCACCCTGAACTTTCAAACGGTATTGATGTTAATGGACACCGTGATGTTTTCCGTTTAGTTGTTTTAAGTTTTCAGCGCCCCGAACTTGCTTTTACCTATGTCGCCGCTTTAACGCTGTTGTTTTTACATTTAAGCCACGGGCTTTGGAGTTTATTTCAATCCTTGGGGCTGCTCGGCGAAAGAAGTTTACCGGTTGCGAAAAAAATTTCATGTACGATTTCATTTATTCTTTATTTGGCTTATATTTCTATTCCCCTTTCCTGTTATTTTGGATTGGTAAAAATTTAATGACGACATTTTTTATGGAACAAAGTGAATATAAAAAATCTGTCGGAATTAAATCCCCGCGAAAGCGGGGATCTAGGATTAAAAATTTGAATAATTTAGAACTAGATTCCCGCCTGCGCGGGAATGACAAAAAATGAAAAAAATTAATTCCAATATTCCCGCGGGAGACCTCAAAGACAAATGGCAAAACCGTCTTGCCGAATACAAGCTCGTTAATCCCGCGAACAAGCGCAAACATAAAATTATTATTGTCGGAACCGGTTTAGCCGGTGCTTCTGCGGCCGCAACTCTCGCCGAGCTTGGGTATAACGTCGAATCCTTTTGCTATCAGGACTCGCCCCGCCGCGCGCACAGTATTGCCGCCCAAGGCGGAATTAATGCCGCGAAAAACTATCGTGGCGACAATGACAGTGTTTACCGTTTGTTTTATGACACAATCAAAGGCGGCGATTTTCGTGCGCGGGAAGCGAATGTTTACCGTTTGGCGCAAGTCAGCGGCAGTATTATTGATCAATGCGCGGCACAGGGCGTTCCTTTCGCGCGTGAATACAGCGGCTATCTCGCGAACCGTTCTTTCGGCGGTGCGCAGGTTTCGCGCACTTTTTACGCTCGCGGACAAACCGGCCAACAGCTTCTTTTAGGCGCTTATCAAGCGCTTGAACGTCAAATTGCCGCAAAAAAAGTGACTATGCATGAACGTACCGAAATGCTTGATCTGGTGCTTGTGAACGGCCAGGCCCGCGGAATTATTTCACGCGATATGGTCACGGGCGAAATCACAAAGCATGTTGCGGATTGCGTCATTCTCGCGACCGGCGGATACAGTAATGTGTTTTATCTTTCGACCAATGCCAAAGGCTGTAATGCATCCGCTATTTACCGCGCCCATAAACGCGGTGCCTTACTTGCGAATCCCTGCTATACCCAAATTCATCCGACATGCATTCCTGTCAGCGGCGAGTATCAATCCAAATTGACATTGATGTCCGAATCTTTGCGCAATGACGGGCGCATTTGGGCGCCAAAAGCTAAAGGCGATAAACGCGCTCCGGCTCAAATTCCTGAAAACGAACGCGATTACTTTCTTGAAAGAAAATATCCGAGCTACGGCAATCTTGCGCCGCGTGATATCGCTTCCCGTGCCGCGAAAGAAGCTTGTGATGAAGGCCGCGGAGTCGGGCCAACGGGTTTAGGCGTTTATCTCGATTTGGCGGATGCAATTAAACGTCTTGGCAAAGAAACAATCAAAGAAAAATACGGCAATCTTTTGGATATGTATAACCGTATTACCGGTGAAGATCCTTATTCCGAACCGATGCGCATTTACCCCGCCGTGCATTACACCATGGGTGGTTTGTGGGTGGACTATGATTTGATGAGCAATATTCCCGGACTTTTTGTTGTGGGTGAAGCCAATTTTTCCGATCACGGTGCCAATCGTTTAGGCGCCAGCGCATTGATGCAGGGTTTGGCCGATGGTTATTTTGTCGTTCCCCACTCCGTGTCGAATTATATCGCAAGCGTGAAACCCGCAAAAGTTACAACAGATGCACCGGAATTCAATACGGTTCAAAAGGAAACTCAAGATAAAATTAAAAAAATGCTTTCCGTCAACGGCAGCACAACCGTCGATGAATATCACCGCCGCCTCGGAAAAATTGTTTGGGATAAATGCGGCATGGCCCGCTCCAAAGCCGGCTTGGAACAAGCGATCAAAGAAATTCAATTGCTGCGTGCCGATTTTTGGAAAAATGTCAAAGTTTTGGGGACTAATGAAGAGCTCAACCAATCGCTCGAAAAAGCCGGCCGCGTCGCGGACTTTCTCGAATTCGGCGAACTCATGTGCATTGACGCTCTCACCCGCGAAGAATCCTGCGGCGGCCATTTCCGCGTGGAATATCAGGAAGAAGGCGAAGCAAAACGTAATGATGAAAAATTTACTTATGCCGCGGCGTGGGAATATAAAGGCGAGGGCGTAAAACCCGAATTACACAAAGAAGAATTAAAATTCGAATCGATTCATCTTCAAACCAGGTCTTATAAATAGCACCCAGGCTCACATCGGATGTGTATAACCCTGTACACATCCGATGTGTACGAGGTTACACAAATGAAGCTCACTTTAAAAGTTTGGCGGCAGAAAAATGAAATAAGTGCACAATTTACGGAACGCAGTGAAAGTAAATTGTTTGCACGAATTTCATCCCAGAAACGCGAAGCGTTATCAGGGATCCAGAACTGGATCCCCGCCTGCGCGGGGATGACAAGGTTGAAAATATGAAATTAATACTAAAAGTATGGCGGCAACCAAACCAAAGCACTAAAGGTAAATTCGAAACTTACCACACCGACGCTGACGAACACATGTCCTTCCTTGAAATGCTGGATGTTGTGAATGAAAAACTCATTCACGAAGGCAAAGACCCTATCGCGTTTGACCATGATTGCCGCGAAGGTATTTGCGGCGCCTGCTCGATGGTCATTAACGGACTGCCCCACGGCCCGCAAAAAGCGACAACAACTTGCCAGTTACATATGCGCCACTTTAAAGACGGTGAAATCGTGGTGATTGAGCCCTGGCGCGCGGCAGCCTTCCCTGTTTTAAAAGACTTAGTCGTCGATCGCGGTTCCTTCGACCGCATCATTCAAGCCGGCGGATATACATCTGCGGCAACCGGCGGTGTTCCGGATGCGAATTCGATTTTGATTCCGAAGGAAAGAGCGGATGAAGCCATGGACGCTGCGCAATGTATCGGCTGCGGCGCTTGTGTCGCGGCTTGCCCTAATGCTTCCGCGATGCTCTTCGTTGCGGCTAAAGTATCCCATCTTGCGAATCTTCCTCAAGGACAAATCGAAGCTAAAACCCGCGTGCAAAATATGGTGAATCGTATGGATGCAGAAGGTTTTGGAAATTGTACCAATCATGGCGAATGCCAAAGTTCATGCCCGAAGGAAATCTCAATTAAGTTTATCGCCAAGATGAATCGTGAATTTTTAGGCAGTTTGACCCACGAACAAAAAACCTCCAACGAATCTGCCTAGGCCTCGCCACGACTTATTTTTCAGCAGACTCGGCACAGCGCTGAGTATTGTTTTAAATGACGACTCGTCATTTAAATCTTCAAGAAGCGCTAGTCGCTAGCCTCAGCTGAAAAGCTGGAAATTTCGTCGTCTTCGAATTCGACGGTGATTTGAATCGGGCGGCAGCAGGTTTCACAATCTTGAATAAATCTTTGGAAACTTCCGCCTGTAATATCGAGGCGCGCGTTGAGTTCAACGCCGCAATGTGGGCACGAAAAAGCGTAGTCTGGTTCGACCATGTCAGTCTCCGAAGGGTCTAGAACGCATTTTCTTTTTTTGACCCTGATGCTTTTTTGCATCCAGCATCTTATTCTTTGCACGTTTAGACCGTTTCTGTTTTTGCTTCTTAATTTTAAAAATACGCTTAGCTTCGGAACTTTGCTCACCAAGAATCTGCGTTTCGATTTTTTGAACGAGCAAAACACGCGCAAAGTAACGGTTCATCGCCTGTGAGCGTGTTTCCTGGCATTTCACAATCAAGCCTGTTGGATGATATTTAAGCATCACGCAAGTCGAAACTTTATTCACATGCTGGCCGCCTGCCCCGCCCGAACGTGCGAAGATTTCTTCGATATCATTTTCACGAATACCGAACTTTTCCATCTTTTGCTTAAGCGCATCAACCTTGGCTTGGGAAACTAAAAAACTCATGGAGGCATTCTACTTGCACAGCACTAAGGATGAAACCCAATTTTAGGTTTGGGTTTTTCTTCTTGGGCAACCATTTTCCGAATCACTTCAAAGACCGCTTGAAATTGCCCGTCGTATTTTCCTTCCATCTCCCTCAATTTTTTCAAAATTACTTCATGGCTGCGAATCATCTCCCTTAGCCGGGTAAAAGTCCGCATGATTTGGATATTCACCTGTATCGCCTGTTTGGATCGAAGAACGCTCGAGAGCATGGCAACTCCATTTTCGGTAAAAACATAGGGCAAATAGCGTCTTCCTCATATTTCAAACTTGAGGTTGCAAATTGCAACCTCAAGTTTTCCATTTCTTTTTCAGTTAACCGAAACATAAAGTCATCGGGAAAGCGGTCTTTATTACGGCGAACCGCTAAGTTCACATATTTTGTCTCAACGCCATAAAGGGCAGAGAGATCATGATCCAACATAACTTTCTTGCCTTGTATCAGGTAGATTTTACTCTCGATAATATCCAAGTCTTTCATATTTAAATTTATTATATATCATATTTTAATGAAATAAAAGCATAATCCCTGAGGTCACAAATTGCGCCCTCAAGTTAGAATCGTTAAGAAAAAAGTTGCCTTAGGGAAGGTTCGGATTGGCTCAGGAAATCTACTTTGCGGGCAACTTCAGAGTTTTCAATAAGCGGCGGTGCATGATGCGGCTTAAGACGCGCATCCAAGATTACCGGGCCGACACAGCCCCAATGTTTGAATTGCGTGAATTCGCCCAAACCATAAATATCATGCGAAGGATTAGAACGAGTAAAAGTGGCCCACAGAAAATTATCCGTATTTTTTGCCACAAAATCGGCGTCATCGCAAAGAACAATCAGCGGAAATTCTTTTACAGGTTCGTTGTGATCAATCTGCGCAATGACAGCCAAAATTTCATTACGCGCCTTTTCATAACTGTGAAACTTTGTCATTTGAACCGCTAAAATACCCGGCATCACGAAGCGCATTTCGCCTAAATTAGGATCGGCTGCGGGAGCTTTTTCAGGCAATTTACGAATCAGCTCCCCCGCGGCAGCAATGACAACTTTAGAACCTTGATTCAGGCCTGTTCCCGAATAATCCAAAGTATCAATCGTCGTCATAGTTTGAAAATGTAAATCTTTGCGCGGATCGAAACGCTCCAAAATATGTTTAAAAAAAGCGGGAATGTCATGCGTATCTAATTTTAAATCATCTTCACTCGCGGACAGAAAAATAAATTTCGCAAGTGACAGCGGGCCATATCCCAGAATCGCATTCGCTAATTGCAGCAGCTCCTGTGGCTTGCGCTTTTGATACGGCGCATAGCGCTCACTGCCGATGGCCAATAAAAGCGGGTGGACGCCGGCGGCATCAACCGCATTCACTTCTTTAACGCCCGGGATCACACTTTGAATCACGGTACCGGCCATATCATGAATTAATTTTCCGAATTGGGAATCTTCCTGCGGCGGGCGGCCCACCACCGTAAACGGCCAAACCGCGTCTTTGCGGTGATAAACTTTGTGAACTTTCATAAACGGAAAATCATGCTTCAATGAGTAATATCCCAAATGATCGCCGAATGGCCCTTCGGATTTCAGCGCTTTCGGATCGACTGTACCTGTGATACAAAAATCAGCATCAACTGAAATGACAAAACCATCACGGATCGCATAACGAAAACCCCGTCCATTCAATGCACCCGCAAATAAAACTTCGGGAATACCTTCCGGACAATACATCACTGCGGCAAAAGCATGCGAAGGTGGGCCTCCGACAAAGATGCTTACCTTAAGCGGTTCGCCGCGTTCGAGCGCGGCTTGGTGATGTATGCCAATATCGCGGCGAATTTGATAATGCAAACCGATTTCTTTGTTGGGCTCGTATTCGTTACCAGAAAGTTGAATGCGGTACATTCCCAGATTGGAATTCATAATGCCGGGCTTATTTTGATTTTCGGTATAGACCTGCGGCAAAAGAATAAATGCCCCACCGTCTTTTTCCCAACAGCGGATTTGAGGCAGTTGATCGATTGTCGTTTCACATTCGAGGCATGGCCCGTGCAAAACTTTTTGCGGTAATGCCGAAAGCGCAAAAAGCGGCATATCTAACAAATAGCGAAGAGGGCTTTTAAAGAAGTTTTTGGAATCTGCTTTCAATTCAAAGGCTTTCTTAACCCGCGTCCAAGTACCGCGAAAAAGAAATTGCGTGCGTTCTTCCGTACCGTAAAGATTCGAAACACATGGAAACGGCGAACCTTTGACCTTCTCAAACAAAATCGCTGGGCCGCCCAATTGAGCAGTTACATTTTTTCCGCTGCCGCCGGAACGGATACGTCGATGAATTTCCGCCATTTCCAAATCCGGATCGACTTCCTGTTTAATCCGGATCAGCTGCCCGTTTTTTTCAAGATCATCCAAACATGCGCGCAGCGAAGAGTAATGCATGTTTTACTTTTTCTTTTCGATCTCTTTAACTTTCTCGAGGCTGATTCTGCGTAAAGGGCAATATGGCTTGTCCTTCCATTGGTTTTTGAGAAAAGATTTACGGCCGGAGCCCATGCTGTACATGTTGTAATGTGTGGCGTTTTTCTTGTAATAGTCTTGATGGTATTCTTCCGCGCGCGTCCAATTCTTCAAAGGCTGAACATCCACCGTGATGGGCGATTTAAAGATTTTGCTTTCATTTAAAATCTTCTTGGATTCAGCCGCGATCATTTTTTCTTCGTCATTCTGAAAAAAAATCGCGGATAAATACTGCGGACCATGATCGGCGAATTGGCCGCCTGCCTGCGTGGGATTGATCGTTGTCCAATAAACATTCAGCAAGTCTTCATACGTCACTTTTGCGGGGGCATAAATGACTTCAATCGCTTCATAAGCTCCGGTATTACCCTCCGAAACCTGGTCATAGTTCGGATTCGGAACTTTGGAGTTGGCATAACCGGAATCAACGCTGATCACGCCCGCAGTTTTTTCAAACGGCGCTTCCATGCACCAGAAACATCCGCCCGCGAAATAAGCTTTTTGAGTATTCGCCACAACCGGCTCCTTTGTTCTTTTAAAATAAATCTGTGCCGATAGATACCCCGGCAGCAAAACCATCAATCCCAAAATCAGAAATAATTTTTTCATTAATAAGTTTTTCCGTGCAGTTTCTCACGTGTTTTATTAAACGACATTTTCCATTCAATTTGCTTTTCAAGGTCAATTCCCAATCCGCCGCACATATCAAATAGACGAATGGCAGTATCAGCTAATTCATCTTCAAACGTATCTTTTTGGCCGGTGCCGAATTTTCCGTGGCGATGCGCTTCAATTGCTTCACCAAGCTCAGATGTGATCAGCATGAGCATTTCGCCAACATTGCGGTCTTTTTCCCAAAAGCCCTTGGCTTTGGCATTTCCGTGACATTGATTAATCCATTCAGTAATACTAGGCATGAAACCTCCATAAAAAAAGACCATAGACAATCGACTATGGACTATAAACTTAAAGAAAATAACTAAAGATGTGGCTATAGTCTATGGTCAATTGTCTATAGTCGGCAACACGATTATTGCGGCTATTCAAGCAGGGAGTAGAAATTGGAGACAGCGGGATCGGCAAAGATCGAGGAAGGCGTCCAACCGGACAAAGTCAGCCCCTGCTTGGTACGGACGCGGCTCAATGCTACATAAGCCTGTCCGGGCTCCCAAAGCGACCTTAAATCCACATGCGCACGGTCCAGGGTCGCCCCCTGAATTTTATGAATCGTGGAGGCATAAGCGAGGTTCACGGGAAAATTCATGGCATGCGCGACTTCATCGCCTTCCGCATTATGAATCGAAAAACCAAAGGTCGTGACTTCGATTTGTTCGCCGTCGACTTCAACCGCCAAACTCTCTTCCGAAAAATCAACGACTTTGCCGACCGTACCGTTTACAAACCGCTGTTTGGGGTCATTAATGCGAAACATTACAAGCGCGCCTTTTTTTAATTCGAGAACTTCTGGAATGGGCGCGTCTTTTTTAATTTGAGTGAGATACGGCTCTGCACCCAAATATTCTGTAGGAAAGGATTGCGAATCACTCGTGAGGCGTTTGAGGCAAATTAGATTATATTTTTCGGTTTGCTCACGGCGCGGAAAAAGGCGCGGCACACCGTCTTCCACCTCTTCATCAGAAATAACGAGCGAATCCAGAAAATCTTTGACCTCAAGATCCAATTTTCCAATGCGAATCTTATTCAGCACTTCCAAAAACGAGCTGTCTTTCGTACGGACTTGATCCTTCAAAACACAAATTTGAAAATCCGAACGCTGCCAGGCGGGAGAATCAAAGCACCAGCGTTTTTCCTGTCCGCGCGAAATCGGCGGCAGCTGCGCAAAATCCCCTACGGCCACGACACGAATACCGCCCCAGGGCGCGTTATTTTTTCTTACAATGCGCGCGACTTGCTCGGCACAATCAAGCGCATCGGCGGGAATCATGGAAACTTCGTCGATGACGATACAATCGCACTTTTTGATGCGTTTTTTAACGCGCGCGTTGGACGCGGCTTTTTCTAAAATCGCGGCCACGGGGCCTTGCATAATTCCGAGGCCAAAAAAACTGTGGAAGGTTCGTCCGCCAATCACAATCGCCGCGGCACCCGTCGAAGCAAGAATATCAATCGCTACGGGAGATTCATTGAAAAAACGCCGGATAAGAAAACTTTTTCCCGTACCGGGGCCGCCGGTGAGAAAAACATTGCGTGCGGAATTGAGCAATGACTCCCATGCAATTGTTTGCGAGCCAGTTAGCTCAATTTTTTTAGAAGTCATGCGATTTTTTTGAGCTCATATACTTTTTCCCATGTTCGTTCAAAAAGCTTTAGATGCAAGGCGCAAACAAGTGCCCGCGGAGGCGTAGTAAAACCTACGCCTCACAAGCTGCAAATCGTTTGGCGATTTGCTAAAGCAAATCACTGGCAGTTTGCAACGCAGCAGATGAAACTTTTTCAACGAGCATGTTAGTCGGCTTCGTTCATGGAGACAATGCGGAGAAACAAAGAGCCAATGCGGGATTTACCGTTCAAAGTTAAATCCGACACCACAACTTGATTGATGCGGTTTTTGCTATCATCGGTCATGGAATAACGCTCAGCCCAAGTGCAATGAATCACATAATGTAAACCATTGATTTGCCCCAGATAAAGCATGATGTGATGCGGCATGCGGATCAACGTGATGCCTTCGCGTGCAATCGCTAAAGTAGCAATTTTCTGGCCTTCGGCGGTAAAGGGCTCAAAGCTGTTCAAAAAAGTTCCGATCACACCCTGTTCTTTGGAATTGCGCGGCACTTCAATCCCCATACTCATAAATACGTCGAAAGTAAAACCGGAGCAATCACGGCCTCCCCAAAAATTTCCCCAGCCATAACGCGCGCCTAGCAACTTAAACGCCTGGCGGATCATATTGCGCTGGGTATAAGGCAAGCGTCCCTTGGAGACGTCGCTTGATTTACCGATATAAACTTTCTCCAGAGAAACATCGCCGCCCTTACCACGCACCGGCAAAAGTGATTCATAATAATTGGCCGTTTCGCCTTGAATCGGAAAATGCGTACCCATGCTTGCTTCCGTGCGTACTTCCGTTAAACCGGGATTCGCAAAAACCGGAATTTCAGAACCGGTCGCAATTAAATAGTCATGCTTGCGAATAACATAAGACTTCAGCTTTTCCTGTGAATCAAAAACAGCAAGATCACGGGTCTTCACCCAACCGCGCACATACGGCGCCTGAACATAAGACCATGCGCCATCTTTCGTCGTGTGATAAATCGCGACAGGCGACCATGTTTTTATTTTGCTGTATTGCACCATATCAAATTCAACATCGCCTTTTTCCTCGAGCATGCCGACATCCGTCGGAATCGCGCGTGCGGAAGCGTATTTAACTGCCGCAGCCCAACGCACTTTGATTTTTAAAGGAATGCTATCAAGCCGCATATTGGGTTTGATGTCATCTTCAAAAAAACTTTTGGGAATATATTTATCATCTTTGTTAAATAATTTGCGGTTCGCGATGGCCCCATATTCACTTTTCGCGAGCGCTTTTACTTCGGAGCCGGACACAGTGTTTTTAATTTTGAAAACATTTATGCGGTCATCCGAAAACCGGACGATTTCATCGTTGAAGCTTTCAACCTGAGCGTCGGTCTTGATTACTTTATCCGGGGTTTTGAGACGATTGATCCAAAAATCAGCCTTAAACATTTCAGGCGTGTCGCTTGTCAAAAGCAAAGGTCCTTTCGGAAGCGGCGGCAATGTTTTTTCCAGCTCCTGAGCGCGAACGGGAGAAGTAATTAAAAGAATGGCGATAAATAACGCGGAAATTTTTCGAATTTTAAAACTCATGCTGCTCCTGAAAAAAATGATGAAATACGACTATATAATTACGAACTATTTTATAAATTCTTAACGAAAGATAAGGATAGAGTGTACAAACTTCAACCATGCCCGTCATCCCTTTTTTAGCAGAGAATCATTGCCCACCCAAGCAGCGTCTTCGACCCGGATCATTGAGCTTAAGATCGCCGGGCCCCGGAAAGCCGTGTCGATTTCCAAAGTGCATAAAGTTCCGGTGCCCATGTCCAGGGCAATCGGCACATCCTTGCCCGTCAAAAGGCAGGAAATACACTCGCTTACAAACGGCTGATGCGTCACGATGAGAATCGACTTGAACTGAGCCCAGGAAGTCAGCAGTTCTTTGCGGAATTTATGGAATAAAGCGTCGGGAGTGAGATTATCGGTAAGAGCAATCTCCCGTTCAAATTGGAAGACATCTGCGACAATTTGGGCCGATTCCAAAGCACGAGGATAAGAACTAGAGAGAATACGGTCAAATTCCAGTCCCATTTTCAGATAACCTTTGGCCGCGCTCCGCAGGGTTTCGCGGCCTTCGCGGGTTAAAACCCGCGAACGATCATCATGATGATTGTTCGAATGAATCGGTTCAGCCTGAGCATGCCTAAGAAAGTGCAATATCATCTTATGTCCGTTATGGAATTAGCTTTTTAAGTTTCCCAAGGGTTTGTTTGGCCTCGCCCAACCCTGACGAAACGGCTTTTACCGGATTTAAAAGTGACTTTTCGGGGCAAGGCAGCGCCATCAGTTCACAGCGCATTTGCAAATCATTACCATGCGGCGAAAGCCAAATCCCAAAAAAAGCCTGTTCAAAATCACGCCCCGAAATCCGGATCATAATGTTATGAGCCTTAATCATGGCAGTTCCTCTCCCAGGAATGTACGGAAATTCATACCGATCACCCTTTTGAGGTGAATCAAATGCCGCGCTTAATTTTTGAAAATCAGCCTCAACCGTGGGAATGCTCACATCCGGATTAGCATAAACACTTTCGCGGATCGCATTCACTACTTTTTCTTTAGGAACATCTAAGCGATACTCCAAAATCAAAACTTTTTCCACATCTGGAATATCCCCTGAAATATCCACACCTTCAGGAACATAAAGCGCAATGGAATAAATAGTCAGCAGCGAAATTGCGCTCATTTCAAATTTACGAATAGTTACGCCGCGCAACGTTAAAATTTTTCCGTTCAATTCGATCGCGTGCTCAAACTGCGCGCCAGCTTTTTCTGTAGGTGCTTCCGCGGTGGCATGCGACTTAATAAAGAAAATGGCATTCGGATCGACCGCAACGGTTGCGAGCTTGGCAGCAGGATTTGCCTGGGATGAAATTATATCCATTGTTTTGGGAGATGGAACAATGAGATGAGGATCGTGGGCGGGCGGTACTTGTTCAATTTTCGGAGAGACCTTTTCTTTTTGAGGCCCGCAACCGGTCATGCCCCAAGCACAGGCCATACAGCCCCAAATAAACATAATCTTCACGTGTTTCATGCTTGATTCAACCCCAAATATTCCGCGTAGGCCTGCGTAATATCATTGCTTTGTTGAGAACTGATCTGTTTCCCCGAAAGATTACTCTTTGCATTTCGCCTTTTCCCCTGAGAAGTCTCTTTCCGCGACAAGCCTAAAAAATTTGCTACAGACGTTGATTTTACCTTAAAAGCGCGTGCACTGTTACAAACATAATTATCATCTGAAACAATCGATGCAAAACGCGGCTGAGTTTGACGCAGATAATCAACGATACGATCATCAGCTTCCTCGCCTGTCATCGTATAAATGACTTCAAGTCGCCCGACAGATTCATCTGGAGAAAAGACATCGGACTTACCGTCAAAAACTATTGTAATTTTCGCAACATCTCCGCGGGTTTGCAATAACGTTTTACAAAAACCGATTAACCCCCGCCGTGCTTCCTCCAAACTGCGAGAAAGCAGCTTTTCAAATGCCGGAGATTTGTGAATGATGTTATAACCATCTAAAATGTAATGCATGTTACATCATCCCCAAATGAAGTTTCGCGGCCTCGGTCATTTTGCCGCGGTCCCAGGCCGGCTCCCAAACGATTTCAACTTTGGCTTCCGTTACGCCGGGAATGCGTTTTAATTTACTTTCGGCTTCAACTTTTAATACATCGCCCATTCCGCAGCCTGGCGCGGTCAAAGTCATTTTAACTTCGACTCGGCTTTTTTCATTTTCAAGCGCATAAACTTTGCAGTCATAAACCAAGCCCAGCTCGACAATATTTACCGGAATTTCCGGGTCAAAAATAGTTTTCAGCCAATCCCAAGCCTGCTCTTCAATCGTTCTTGATTTTCCGTCCACTTCGGTCGGAATCGGCGGTAAAGCTTCTTTTCCGAGCGCATCCGCATCCTGTCCGGCAATGCGAAGCATTTGCCCGTTTTGCGCGATAATCGTATAACTGCCGCCCAAAGCCTGGGTAATACGTACTTCCATGCCTTCCGGCAGAGAAACTTCCTCCCCGCTTGGAACCTGTGCCGCAATCACATCACGCGTAAGTTTGATTAATTCATACTTCATCGGAATAATTCTATAACCTTGTAAAGCGCATCCACAAAATGATCAATTTCCTGTTTCGTATTATAAAAAGAAAAAGAAGCACGCGCCGTTCCGGCAACGCCCATGATTTCCATGAGAGGCATGGCGCAATGATGGCCCGTGCGAATCGCGATACCTTCACGGTCTAAAATGGTTCCAATATCCTGCGGATGCGCCTGGCTCAGCGTAAAAGAAATAATTGCCGAACGTTCCTGCGGTTCACCAATGAACCGTAAACTTAGAATTGCTTTCATTTTTTCGAAAGCGTAGCTCGTGATTTCTTTTTCATAAGCATGAATATTTTCAAGCCCTATGCCGGATAAATAATCAAGCGCCGCACCCAGACCAATTACGCCGGCGATATGCGGCGTGCCGGCTTCAAATTTATACGGTAATTGATTATAAGTTGTTTTTTCAAACGTCACTTTTTCAATCATGTCACCGCCGCCTTGATATGGCGGCATGGCTTCTAAATATTCTGTTTTGCCGTACAAAACACCGATTCCCGTCGGCGATAAAACTTTGTGCCCTGAAAAAACATAAAAATCAGCATCCAACTCGCGTACATCCACTGGCATATGCCCCACGGCCTGGGCGCCATCCACTAAAACCAGAATTTCCTTGGCATGCGCGCGCCTGATCATTTCCCGTACGGGATTCACGGTTCCGATTGCATTTGAAATATGGTTGAAAGCAAAAAGCTTGGTACGGCTTGTTAACAGCTGATCCAATTCCTGTAAATTTAAATCGCCTTTGGCATTCACCGGCAGCACTTTCAAAGTTGCGCCTTTTTCAGCGCAAATCATTTGCCATGGCACAATATTGGAATGATGCTCAAGCGCCGTAATCAAAATTTCATCACCCGTTTTCAGATTAGCGCGGCCAAACGTCTGCGCGACAAGATTAATGGCTTCGGTCGCGCCTCTCGTAAAAATAATTTCCTTTTCAGAAGCGGCATTCAGAAATTTTTTAATTTTAATGCGCGCGTTTTCATAAGCCATGGTGGCTTTTTCACTCAAACAAAAAACACCGCGGTGAATATTCGCGTTTTGAGTTTCGTAATACCAGCGTACGGCATCAATGACAGCACGCGGTTTTTGCGAAGTTGCGGCATTATCAAAGTAAATCAAAGGTTTACCGTGGGCTTTCTCCGCAAGAATCGGAAAATCGCGGCGATAAGTTTCAGGGTTAAACCCCGGGATAGTTGTCATAGGATCAGCTCCGCGGCTCAGAGCTAGAACTAAACAGCCCAATCAAAGTAATTTTGAGCTGTTCTTGAAAAAAAGAACGCAAAGATCCGCATGCAATTGAATCTAAAATTTTTTCCACGAATCCCGCCGCAAGCATTTTTTCGGCATTCGCGCGGCTGATCCCACGCGACCTTAAATAAAACAAACTGTCTTCATCCAATTGGCCGATGGCCGCGCCATGCGAACACTGCACGTCATCCGCGTCAATTTCAAGCTGGGGCTTGGTATCCGCGCGCGCTTCATCGGAAAGTAAAAGCGTCTTATGAACCTGGCGCGCGTCGGTTTTTTGAGCTTCGCGGCAAACACGCACCCGTCCGCCAAAAACCGCACGCGACTTACCTGAAAGTAAATTCCGGTAGGATTGATCGCTCGCGGCCGCAGGCACAGCATGATTCACCATAACCTGCGTGTCGAGATGGCGCTCGCCTGCTCCAAGGCCGATACCTTTGAGCGAGCAAACGGCTCCGCTGCCGGCAAATTCAACGTTAATCTCATTTCTCGAAACCTTGGCGCCAGAATCCAAATCAAGACGGTGATAATTAGTTTTTCCTTCCAATCGAATCTCAGAAGCGGAACGCAGCCAAGTACCCTTGCCCGCCTGCTGAAGACGCAAATGTTCAAGCTGCGCGGACGGCGCCAAGCTGATCTGCATCTCCTGATTTAAAAATAAATCCGTATCGCTTAAGTGGTCATGCCACTCCACGATTTTCAACACCGCTTGTTCACCTAAAGAAATCACATGCCGAAGCTGGGCTGTCCGGTTTGATTCCGTGGAATTCTGCAAAAAATAAATCAAAAGCGGCGCCTCCGGTTTGGCCCCCGGATGAACATGCAGCCAAACCCCGTCTTGAAAAAGCGCGGCATTCATCGCCGCAAGGCCGGTTAGTTTTTCCGGCGCAATCGCAAGTGCGTTGGGACGATTCGCCGCCAATTCACGCATGCTTGAAAAATCAACTGTGTCCGCCAGAGGCTTAATATCCGAAAGCATGGGCATAAACCAGCCGTCGATAAAAACCAGCCGTGCCGAGCTCTTAAAAGATTCGAAACGAATACGCAAATGCTCCAGCGTATGGGCATCTATTTTTGATAAGCCCGAAAAATGAAACTCGCGCGAAGCAATAAATGCAGTTGAGGTATAACGCCAAGCTTCATCTTTTTGAGTTGGGAATCCGGATTCCTCAAAATTCTTGAGCGCGTGCAGGCGAATTTCTTTTAAAGAATCCCGTGCCTGAGCTTCCTTCCCTAAGTTCTCATTCCATGTTTTCTTGTCTGTGCTAGGAATCATAAATTTAATTTTTGGCTGCAGCCTCGCGGACCCAGTCATAACCTCTTTCTTCCAACTCTAATGCCAGAGACTTGTCGCCTGATTTCACAATTTTCCCGTCCATCAAGACATGCACAAAGTCAGGCTGAATATAACCGAGCAGCCTTTGATAATGCGTCACCAAAACAAAAGCGCGTTCTTTGGATCTTAAGCGGTTCACGCCTTCCGAAATAATTTTCAGCGCATCAATATCAAGTCCTGAGTCTGTCTCATCCAACAGTCCGAGCTTTGGTTTTAGCATCGCCATTTGTAAAATTTCATTACGCTTCTTTTCACCGCCCGAAAAGCCTTCGTTCACGGGACGGTTTAAAAACCCTGCGTCCATTTCCACTGCTTTCATTTCTTCACGCGCTTGCTTTAAAAACTCCGCAGCATCTAATTCTTTTCCGCCTTGCGATAAACGCAATTCATTTACCGCTGTGCGCAGAAAATAGGAGTTGCTCACGCCCGGAACATCGACAGGATATTGAAATGCAAGAAACACGCCCGCACGCGAACGTTCCTCGACACTCATATCAAACAAATTTTTCCCCAGAAAAACGGCGGTCCCCTGTGTCACGGTATAGGCCGGATGTCCCGCAAGCGCGCGAGCCAGCGTACTTTTTCCGGAACCATTCGGCCCCATAATCGCATGCACTTCCCCCGCTTTGACGGAGAGGTTAATCCCTTTCAAGATTTCAATACCATTCACAGACACATGTAAATTTTTAATTTCGAGCATAATTTCCTTTAGGCCAAATCTGAAAGCTTAAAGCTCAAAACCATAACTTAAAACCCTCTAACTGTTCGGACACTTTCAGTTTTGATCTGTAACTTTGAGCTTTTAGATTTAACCCTTAACCTTTTTATCCCACACTGCCTTCTAAACTGACATTCAATAACTTGGATGCTTCCACGGCGAATTCCATGGGCAATTCCTTAAATACCTGCTTACAAAAACCATTCACAATCATGGAAACTGCGTTTTCGGCGCCGATGCCGCGCGACCGGCAATAAAAAAGCTGATCTTCACTGATCTTCGATGTAGTCGCTTCATGTTCCACACGCGCCGTTTTATTTTCAACTTCAATATACGGAAAAGTATTCGCTGAACATTGCGAACCGATTAAAAGCGAGTCGCATTGGGTGTAATTCCGCGCGCCCTGCGCCTTGGGTAAAATTTTGACCAGCCCGCGGTAGGTGTTTTTTCCGAGGCGCGCTGAAATCCCTTTGGAAATAATCGTGCTCTTCGTATTTTTTCCGATATGAATCATTTTTGTGCCCGTATCCGCCTGCTGATGATGATTCGTCAGCGCCACGGAATAAAATTCACCGACTGAATGATCACCCTGCAAAATCACGCTCGGATATTTCCATGTGATGGCCGATCCGGTTTCAACCTGCGTCCAGGAAATTTTAGAATTTTCGCCCGCGCATTTGCCACGTTTCGTCACAAAATTATAAATTCCGCCTTTGCCTTCGCGCCCGCCGGTATACCAATTCTGAACCGTAGAATATTTAATTTGCGCGTTTTTGTGGGCAACCAGCTCAACCACGGCGGCATGCAGCTGATTGCGGTCACGCATCGGGGCCGTGCAACCTTCAAGATAAGAAACATGCGAGTCTTCTTCGGCCACAATCAGTGTTCTTTCAAACTGCCCTGTTTCAGCGGCATTGATGCGGAAATAAGTCGAAAGCTCCATCGGGCAACGCACACCTTTTGGAATATAAACAAAAGAACCGTCGCTGAAAACAGCAGCATTTAATGCCGCAAAAAAATTGTCGCTGACCGGCACGACTGACCCGAGATATTTTTTAATCAAATCCGGATGTTCTTTAACAGCTTCCGAAAAGGAACAAAAAATCACGCCGGCTTTTTTAAGCGAATCTTTGAATGTCGTTGCAACCGAAACACTGTCAAATACGGCATCCACCGCGATACCTGCTAGACGGCTTTGTTCTTCAAGAGGAATACCCAGCTTTTTATAAGTTTCGAGCAGTTCGGGGTCAACCTCGTCCAAACTTTTGGGGCCGTCTTTGGAAGACTTTGGCGCAGAATAATAAATGACGTCCTGATAATCAATTTTCGGATAACTGACATTCTGCCAATGCGGCTCTTCCATGCGTAGCCACGTTTGATAAGCTTTGAGACGCAACTCCAACATCCATGCCGGTTCATTTTTTTTGGCAGAAATCGCGCGAACAACGTCCTCGCTCAAGCCTTTAGGCAAAGCATCTGCGTCAATCTTGGTTACAAAACCATATTGATAATCTTGATTAATAAAATCTTTGGCAGTTTTCTTCATAGAGAGATTTTCTCGGTAGATTTAAACTGCGGCTGAGCCTGTGGCTCAGAGCGATTAAGTTGCAGTGCCGAAGCCGCAGAGCTTGAATGTAACTGCACCTCGAAAGCTTCCAGCTGGTTTTCCGCAATCATCCGCAAAGTCACTTTTTCGTAAAGCTGCGCGAGTGTATTTTTTGTTAAATTCCAAACCGGCTTTAAGCCACAAAGTTCATGATGCGTGCAGGTAATGTTCTTACGAACATCCGGTTCGCAAAAGACATCAAACAAACCGCCTTCCAAAGCGCTGACAATTTCTTTAAGTGTAATTGTTTCGGGCGTACGCGTTAAAGCGTAGCCACCCTGAGCGCCCTGTCTGGAAGACACAATGCCTGCCGCACGCAAAGACTGTAGAATTTTTTCGATATAGGCGGAGGGATATTGTTCGTCACGCACAATATCCTTGACCGTAACCGGGTTCAAAGAACCATGGCGAACCATATATACAAGACAAACCAGACCATATTCTGTTTTAGTGGTAAAGCGCATAAGTTAGATATTCTATCATTTTATCTCGGACTAAAATAGTCCGAGATAGGCATAAAAAAACACCGCCCTCTCTTGGAAAGGGCGGTGTTTGAGAAGCTTAAACCGCGGCCGGAACTGCCTTTTTAGCAGCCGGTACCGGCTTTTTAATGAAGTCTTCGGTCATTTGATAAGCTTCATCGTCCGTATACTGAATCGGAGGATGCTTCTTAAAATAAGCCGAGGGGCCATATAAAATTCCGCCCTCACCGCGCATTAAAGCAACTTTGCAGCAGCGAATCGAATCAATTGCCACGCCCGCAGAATTCGGGGAATCTTCTACCGATAAACGCAATTCAATATTAAGCGGTACATCGCCAAACATCCGGCCTTCCATGCGCAAAAAACAAACTTTGTTGTCTTTTTGCCAGGGAACATAATCCGAAGGTCCGATGTGAATATTATCCGGGTCCATGCGGTCACCCGTGACGGATTGAACCGCTTCGGTTTTTGAAATTTTCTTGGACGCCAACCGGCTGCGATTAAGCATATTCAAAAAGTCCGTGTTTCCGCCGGTATTAATTTGATACGTACGGTCGAGCTTCACGCCGCGCTTGCGGAAAAGGTCCGTGAGAACGCGATGCGTAATCGTCGCGCCGAGCTGAGCTTTAATATCGTCGCCGATAATCGGGAGATTTTTAGCTTTAAAACGCGCCGCCCAATCAGGATTGGAAGCGATAAAAACAGGAATGCAATTGATAAAACCGCAATTGGCTTCCAAAGCGCACTCCGCGTAAAACTTAGCGGCTTCTTCCGAGCCTACAGGGAGATAATTGATAATAATTTCCGCGCCCGTTGCCTTAATCGATTCAATGATTTGCTCTTTGCTTGATTGAGGCTGGTCTGAAAGAACAAATGTAAATTTGTCGTCGCGGTCTTTCATATGTTCAGAGAAACCGTCGAGCAGTTTTCCCATCTGAACTTTGACGCCTGATTTTGGTAATTTAGCGCAAAAAATCGCCGTGCAATTGGGTTCGGCAAAAATAGCTTCGTTTACTTCTTGGCCTACCTTGCGCGCGTCAATATCAAAAGCGGCTACGACTTCAATATCAGAAGGTTTAAATCCGCCGATTTCCCAATGCATCAAACCGATACTTTCCTGTTCGGTTTTATCCGCATAGTAATAAAGCCCTTGAATCAAAGAGCTT
>JAYTHE010000026.1:0-108397 GCA_043732705.1 Candidatus Omnitrophota bacterium
TTTTCACAGTTCATTCTCTCGCGTTCGCGGATACCAAAGTGAGTGCCCCTGTGCCTTTGTCGAAAACCGAAACCACCGTGCCGGTTGAAGAATCAGACAAAACTGTGCCGGGGAGCGAGGCAGATCAAGATATTCCGGACCCTTTTAATAATGGCGCGGAAGACCCATTTCAGGGCAATACCGCGCCCGGTGAACCGATCCTAGCTGTGCCGGATCCTATTCTGCAAGGGCTTGCCATTGGGAACCAAAAATCGACAGCCGTGATTAATGGCAAAACTTATGTTCAAGGTGACGAGGCGCGGGACGGCATCGAATTAGTTGAGGTTCGCAAGAAAGAAGCCGATATTAATTTGGGCGGGTCCATGCGAACGATCCGGTTGATGCCTGAATTGAAAAGTCAAAAAAAACAGGCAAAGGTTGCATCTGAAGCCAATAATGCGTCCGAGACAAATTCTGTCCCGGCGATTTTTGAGGATGCTAACTCGGCAATTAGTGAAGCTAAGCCGACCGGAACGACTGAACCACTTCCAGAGTCGCTTGCGGCAGCAAATAAGGAGTCCAAATGATGCGTCTTAAAAAATTAAAGTTAACAGTCGTTACAGCATCTCTTTTAATAGCGGTTGCCTCTTTAGCTGGACATGCATGGGCGCAAAGCGCTTCGATGGCGGCGACGGCTCAAAGTGGTGACGCCAAAGTTGAACAAGATGCGAACGGAGCGCTGTATCTAGACTTTAAAGGCGCCACGCTTTTGAATGTTTTGAACTCGCTTTCACAAATCAGCAAAATTAACTTCGTCGCTGGTAGTGAAATTGCGAAGCGCGAAGTGAATATGAGCCTCGACGGAGTCACGCTCGAACAAGCGTTGCATGCTATTTCCAATGGCAGTAATGTGACTTATGCCTTTATGCCCGAATCCAACATTATTATGTTCCGTGCATCTTCTGATGCACCACAGCTCGCGCCGCTTTATACCCGAGTTTTCAAACTTTATTTTTTACGTGCTTCTAAAATTCAAGAGATCGATGCAGGAGCGTCTTCGGGCGGCGGTTCCGGTTCCAAATCAGGAGGAGGTGGACTACAATCACTTAATTCAGGTAAAAGTAATGCGGCAGGCGATGTTATTCCCATTCTTAAAATCATGGAAAAAATGCTTTCTGAACGTGGTTCGGTGGCGGTGGATGATCGCTCGAACAGTTTAATTGTGACTGACACGGAAGATCGTCTTGATCGTGTCGCAACCGTGGTGGCCGAGCTTGACCGACCGTTGAACCAAGTGCTGATCAATGTCTTGCTTGTGGAAACATTTGAAGATTTAGATCGCGAGTTTGGGATTGAGTGGGGTGGAGGCAATGTTGGCAAGTTGACAGGCGCCGGAGCAAAAAGTACAAAGTTCCCCTATAACTTAGGTGACAGTATTCCTTTTGCGTCAGGTAAAAAAGGAGATAACTTTCTTAACAACCTGAACGGCGACGGCGATTTCACAACAACGGATGCCGTGGTGAATGGCAATATAACTTTTGCGAATATGACTGCAACAGCGAAAGCCTTGCAGACCGCTTCAAAATTACGGATTTTGGCTAAACCCAATATTCTTGTGATGGACAATCACCCGGCGATTATCAAAATTGCAACGAACGCAGCGATTGGTAATCAAACTGTTGCAACAGCGGGCGGGGCTGATTCAACATCAACTACTAGCACGGAAGCCGAGCGTGCAGAGGTTGGTACCATTCTGCGAGTTACTCCGCAGATCAACTCTCAAGACCAAATTACCATGACGATAGAACCTATTTTTGCGACATTGGATGATTCAACTGTCACGTTAACGGGTAATGCAACAGGCGACACAACCGTCCGCGCCGCGCGAACGACAGTCATGGTGAACTCCGGAAAAACGTTAGTGATGGGCGGACTTTTGTTTAGCAATCAATCTGATGGTGATACAAAGATTCCTTTTTTAGGAGATCTTCCAGTCTTAGGCCGAATTTTTACCTCGGACCATAAAACGATTCAAGACCGTGAATTAGTGCTTTTTATTACTCCGCAAATTATCAAAAATCCAGCAGCGATGAACCCGAGCAATGTGCCAGATCGCCAAGAGCGTTTTGATGATGTGAATGCCAATTTTTGGAAGTATAAAAAGAAAACTTGGTATAAAAATGTGGCGGCAGCTGGGCCTCAGGCGCCGATTGATTATGATAGTTTCTTTAAGGTGCGTGAAAATGTCATGGATAAAATGGCCGGAGAGCTTCAAGGCGGAAAAGATTCCGCGATGAAAAAAGAATTTCAAAAAGCCGGGCAGCCGACCGAATTGAAATGGGAAGTTCATTAAAATTTGAGCTCTGCAAATTGCGAGTCTTCTTGTTTGACTAGATTCCCGATCAAGTTGGGGATGACACCTCGTGCAGAGTAAAGGCAAAAACTCACTTACGGCATTAGGATTTAGATTTTAGTTGTTCCTAAAACTGATTATCGCACCAGTTAATAAGTAATTTAAAAAGGATTCGATTTGCGACTCAATATTCTATTAGGCGACCTGCTTAAAAATAAAGGGCTTCTCTCGGACGACGAGCTTTTAAGAGCGCTCGAGGAGCAGCGAGACGCAGGCGAGCCGCTCGGCCAAGTCGTGGTGCGTCTCGGATTTGTCAAAGAAGAAGATTTGCGCAAGGTTCTCTCCGAACAATTGGGGATGCCGTTTTTGGGTGCCGATGAAATCCACCCGCGTCTTGATCAGCGCCTGAAAGAATATATTCCCAAAGAACTTGCCTTCGAGCATGTTATCTTGCCGCTTGAGCTGAAGGATGATCAGCTCAAAATCGCTTGCGCCAAAATTCCCGATATTATTGTCTTGGGGGATTTGCGGAAAATCACGGGCTGTGAAATTGTGACTGTTCTCGCCGGCAAGGATGATTTGATCCGCATTATCGATCTTTTTTATTCGACGACTAATTTGCAAGAAGTCGTGACGTCTTCCGAATTCTCCAAGGCGACGGAATCCTACGCTGAAAAGAAAGGTGAAAAGCTCAAAGACGTTGACATTCAAGATGCCGATGCTGCTCCCGTTATTAAGTTAGTGGATATGCTGCTTAAGCGGGCATTGGATGACCGTGCGAGTGATATTCATATTGAACCGATTCATGACCGTATCTCGATTCGCTATCGCGTGGACGGCACTTTGTATGAATTGCCCACGCCGCCGCGCGAACTTCATATGGCGCTTGTTTCGCGCATTAAAATTCTTTCCAAACTAGATATTGCTGAAAAACGTTTGCCGCAAGACGGGTCATTTTCTATTAATTACAAAGCCCGCAAGGTAGACGTGCGCGTTTCAACCATTCCCGTAGTTTCAGGCGAAAAAGTGGTTATGCGTATTTTGGATAAACGCGTGGAGCTGATGAATATTAAGTCGCTTGGTTTTACTCCTGAGCAAGTCGCTATTTTTGAAGAGAAAATTCAAAAGCCGTATGGTTTGATCTTTGTAACAGGCCCGACCGGAAGCGGAAAATCGACCACGCTTTATGCCGCTTTGAACCGGCGCATTTCGCCCAAAATTAATATTTTGACGATTGAAGATCCGGTCGAGTATCAAGTCAACGGAATTAATCAGGTTCAAGTGCAATCGGAAATCGGACTGACTTTTGCCGCCGGTTTGCGCGCTTTTTTGCGCCAAGATCCGGATGTTATTTTGGTGGGTGAAGTCCGCGATCAAGAGACAGCCGAAATTTGTATCCGTGCCGCTTTAACGGGACATTTGGTTATGAGCACTTTGCATACCAATGACGCGGCGACGGCGGTAACCCGTCTCGTAGATATCGGTATTAAGCCTTACCTTGTCGCGGGCAGTTTGCTGATGATTGTGGCGCAGAGGCTTGTGCGTAAACTTTGCCCGGACTGCAAACACGCTGATACGATTGATCCCAAAATCAAAGCTGATTTTGGAATTACCGTGCCGATGGTTTTCAAGGCTAATGAAAAAGGGTGTAAAACCTGTCACAACATCGGCTATTGGGGCCGTTTGGCGATTTATGAGCTTTTGCCGATTGACGAAGATTTGCGCCGCGCGATTTCGAAGGGTGAAGATTCCGACACATTGCGCGAAATGGCCAAGAAAAAAGGTTATCCCACTCTTTTCAAGAGTGGAATTGAAAAAGTAAACGAAGGCCTAACTTCACTTGAGGAAGTCATGAGTATCGCTTATGTCTGAGAATCATGAAATCCGTAAGTTTGAATGCCGCGTGCGTTCGCGCGGAAATCCGCAAGATATTGAGGTCATTCATATTGAAGCGGCTGACAAAGAAGAAGCGGTTTCCCGCTTGCAGCGCGACGGTAATTTGGTAGTTTCAGTGCGGGAGCCGAATGCCTCAAACCGCGCGGTCAAACATTCGATACAAAAAATATTGTTTGAAAGCAAACGCCAAACGGGCGGTTCGCTGTTTAATTCTGTTACAACGCGTGAACTGATTTTTTTTGCTGTACAGCTTTCGACTTTGTTGAAAGCCGGTATCGCGCTTGTGCGCGCGCTTGAAATTCTTCAAAAAGGCACGGCCAATCCTTACTTCTCAAGCGCGATTAAACAAATGGCGCAATTCGTGAGTGAAGGCCATTCGCTTGCGGAAGCAATCAAAAAATATCCCAAGATTTTCCCTTGGCTTTGGATGACTTTGGTGGATGTTGGTGAAATGTCGGGGACTTTGCCCGATGTTTTAGAGGAAGTTGGCCAATATCAAGAAGCCTCCGAGCGTGTCAAATCGAAAGTGATCTCCGCTCTTTTTTATCCCGCAGTGCTATTTTTTATTGCCGGCGGCGCGGTCCTGTTTTTGATGATGGTAATCATTCCAAAATTCAAAGCCATTTTTGAAAGTCAACATTTGACTCTTCCGGTGATTACCCAGATTGTTTTAACAATCAGTTTGATCTTAAAAAATTATTTTCTGATCGTTGCAGGCTTAGTCATTATGAGCATTTTCATTTTTCGCGCTTACGCTAAAAGTCCTTTAGGTAAAGTGGCAACTGCAAGAAGCATGCTCAAAATGCCTGTTTTTGGAAATATGCTGATGCAGGTTTCAGTGGTGCGCTTTTGCCGCGGGCTGTCAACTTTGCTGAAAGCCGGAATTCCACTATTGAAAGGTTTGGAAACGGCATCCGTTTTAACCGGAAATGCTTATATTCAAAAACAGGTTGACCAGGCACGGGAGTCTGTTTCACAAGGGCATGGGTTGGGCGTTCAACTAGAAATCCGAAAGGCATTCCCGGTTTTTATGACTCAACTCGTGAGTGTGGGTGAAGAAACCGGAGAAATTGCTCCATTTTTAAAGCTTTTGGCCGATTATTATGAAGAGCAGGTAAGTCAACTGTTGGCAAGACTTTCGACGTTGATTGAACCGATTATGCTTGTTTTTATGGCAGTAATTATTGGCGGGATTGTTATTTCGATCTTTTTGCCAATCGTTCAATTGTCAACAGGCGGCAGCTAGTTTGACCTATTTGCTATAAATTGCTATAGTAAGATTATTTGACATTACAATTTATATTGGTTATATCTTTATTAATCACTGAACTAAGTATTGTTGGTAGTTGTTTCAATAAAAAAGGAGAGTAAGTATGAAAATGAAAGCAAACAAAAAGGGTTTTACCCTGGTTGAAATTATCATTGTCGTGGTGATTTTAGCTATTTTAGCAGCATTGATTTTGCCACGCTTTTTGAGTCAACCAGAGCGTGCGGTCATCGCTGAAGGTCAAAACACGTTAGGTGCTATTCGTCGCGGGGCTTTAGCTTTTGCTGATACTGCGACTGCGGGAGTGTTTCCAACTTGTGCTCTTGGTCTTGCTGGGCCTTGTACTGCAGCGGAACTTGCTACTATGGGTGTAGTTCTTCCGGCTGTTGGTCAACATTATCAGTATGGTTGTCTTGGTCAGGCTGCTGTGGCCGCACTGCCTGGTCCTCCACCTGTTCCAGCTGTACCAGCAGGTATTCAGTGCAGAGCAACACGTCTTGCTGGGCCTGATGGCGCGACTGCGCCTGTTTTGGGTTCCACTATTACTTTACGTGATACAGGAGTTTATGCTTGCGGAGGCAACTATACTCTTGCAAATGCGGCAGACGCTACAAGAGGCTGTGCATAATTAGGTACTCGTGCAACAAATCTTAGAAAAAAGGGCCGGAAGCATTTCTGGCCCTTTTTTTGGGAATGGATACAAATGAGTAAGCAAAAAAAAGGTTTTACGCTTGCCGAGCTTTTAATGGTGGTTGTGATTCTTGGAATTTTGGCTGCGGTGGCTCTCCCCAGATTCGCACCACAAAAAGAGAAAGCGTATGTTGCCGAAGCGGTAGGAATTTTGAGCGCCATTCGGCAGCTAGAAGAAGCTTATCGCCTTGATAAAGGGACTTACTGCGATCCGAATGGAGCCGCGCCTGCCTGTACCTGGCCGGATCTAGGAATGACTGCTAACCCAAATAATGCTTTTTGGAATTACACTGTCCTTGTTCCGACCGCGACCACTTTTACAGCGACAGCCACCCGTCAAAATTTTCGTTGGAGTGGCAGCGCTGCTTATGTTGCTGCGACCCCCCCGACTGTCATTCTGGACGAAACAGGAACTTATACGGGAACTCACCCCAATGTTCCGACGTAATTGTTTGCGCGAGAATGGATTTACGATTGTGGAAGTATTAATTACGACTATTATGGTTGCGATACTCGCAGGCCTTATTTTGCCGCGCTTTATTAATCAAAACGAAAAAGCGATTGCTTCCGAGGCTGTGGCAATCATGGGCGCTGTAAAACGCGCGGAATATCATTTTCGAGATGAAAGTCCCACCAATGCTTTTTTTGATTTCACTGATCAATGTGTACCCGCTAATTTGACTGCTATTTCAAATAATTTGGGTCTCGATTTGGTCAATACTTGCGGGGCGACTCAAAGATGGATGTATCAAGTTGCCGGCGGAGTTATTTTTGCATATCGCGGCACTGTCGTAGGCGCAAATTTTATTTCTCAGAATCTTACTACGGGCGCATGGAATGGCGCGGGAACTTTTGCACCCGGAACCGCAAATTGGCCCAATCTGCAATAGTGTTTGAAGCGGTTTTTGTATATTGCTTGGTTGAAAAATAAAATGAGTCCTTACTTTTTTCTAGTCATCGGTTAAAATTTCTCCAAATGGAGAGCCCATGTTAAATAAACAAACCATCTTGTACGAAATTCGCAGTCATCGTAAGGAAATCGATTTGCTTGGCGTCGAGCGAATTGGGCTTTTTGGTTCGTTCGCCCGCGGTGAGGAGTCCCCGCAAAGCGACCTCGATTTTCTCGTGGAATTCAAACATAAAACTTTTGATAATTACATGGGGCTGCGCGATTTTCTTGAAAATTTATTTGAGCGTAAAGTCGATTTAGTCATCAAAGAATCAGTTAAGCCCCGCCTGCGTAAGAAAATATTTTCGGAGCTAGTTGATGCCGCGTGACCTGAAAGTTTATCTTGAAGATATGTATGAGGCCTGCCGCCGTATCGCTGAATATACAAAAGATTCTCCTGTCGCGCAGCTTTCACAAGATATTAAAACGCTTGATGCCGTTGTTCGAAACCTCGAAATTATCGGAGAAGCCGCCAAAAAAACCCCGTTAGAATTTCGTTTAAAACACCCTGAAGTTGAATGGAAGAAAATTGCAGGATTGCGTGATATTTTAGTTCACGAATATTTTGGAGTTGATGCCGAAATTATTGGGGATGTAGTAAAAAATAAAATACCTTCGCTTGCGGCAAATCTAAAAAAAATCCTCTCATTGCCTGACGCGACTGACTTGTAGTTACAGTCTTGGGTTGATGATTTTCTGTTTGGCTGTGGGGACTGAATGGCTGCAATTCTTCTCGAGACTTGAATAGAACCGAGATGTTATATTTATAGCAATATAGATCATTATATAATAAAGCAATGCATCAAATTGAATGCCTGGGTTAAGAGTGTTAGCTTTTGACTGAGGGTACTTACTAAAGTTATGAAAAAACCTAGTTTACATTTAATTAAGCAGGCTAAGAGAGTAGAGCTAAGAAACTCTGCCGGGTTTAGTTTGCTTGAAATCCTTTTAAGCACAACTTTATTGGTTGTGCTTGCGACGGGAACTGCCGCGTCTTTGTCCTTAGCTTCACGAGGTTCGGTCCGTAACGTTGAGCGCATGCAGGCTTTAATGATTGTCGAAACAAAAATGGCTGAAATGCGCCGCGCTTATATTACAAACGGTTCTTTTCCGACAGGGGAAGATAAAACGGCTGTGCGCTTCGATATGCCTTCAGCGACAAAACTGTCCACCGCTTGTTTGGAAGAAGATAATGTGACGTCCTGCGATTTTAAGATCAAGATTGGCATGCGGCGAATTGATGTGGCATTGGGTTGGGTTGACAGATTGGGACAAAGTCAAACTACGAGCATGGTGACTTATGTTTATCGATAAACGATTGATTCAATCCCGTGCTGGAATGACATTGCTTGAGCTGGTTTTGGCGATGACCATGCTTGCGATTGTGACTTTGGGAACTTCCGGTTTTGTGACGGGAACATTACGTGCCACAAAGATGGGACAGCAAAAAATAAATATGCAGCAAGACCTCAATTTCTCTTTTCGCCGTGTTGAAAATGAAATGCTGCAATTACAAAATGGAAGAGATATGCGTTATCAGGTCAATTTTGTTTTTGGTGCGGCGGGTGATTTGACCGAGACGATTTTAATTAAAGATGCTTTGGCGAACGCGGCCAATCCCCCTTCCGTATCGAAGATCACAGTCGTTTATTCTTCGGCTGTGGATGAAACCAATCCCGCGCTGGTAAATTATATGGAAATTCAAGGTTTGCTAGCCGGAGGGCGAGTAGAACGGTTTGTCGTAAATGGCTTCAAGCCCTGGGCGAGGCTGAAAGATTATGATCTTAACGGAAATATTGATGCGGCTGATGCCGCGAAACGCACAGATTGTTTGGGAAATTTCAGCTTGTGTTTCGCGGCCGAGTGCGCGCCGTATAAGTCGGGCAGTAATTACCAATTTAATTTTGATGATCCTACGGTCGTCAATGTTTCGCAAGCTTGTTTGGATAAAAGCATTTTTCCTTTCATGGAGCTTTCTAAAGACCGGGCGCTGCTTTATCTTAGCTTTCAACCAAGGCATCCAAATACGCGCACGGCGACTCATGAACAAAAGCTGCAAGGTTTTACAAAGACTGTGGCGCTGCATCCCGTGGATTTAATTTAAAATGGAAAACAACAATAATTCTCAAAAAGGTTTCGCGCTCGCGATGGTTCTCTTTTTGATTGTCGGTATCGCGGCAATCATCACCGGAGTTTTTTTAAATGCGTCACGCCATCAGCGCGACGCAGGGCGGGGGATCAACAGCGTGAATGCTCATTGGGTTGCTGAATCGCTGCTGGATGCCGGAGTCGCGGAACTGAATCGGTTTGTGAGTTCTGAGTCGCGTATGCCTGAAGCCAATGAGATGGGCGGAATTAGAGCGAAGGTTTTGGCGCATTTTTCCGCGAATCCGGTTTTTGTGGGCTTTAATATTTCTTCTTTTGATATGACGCAATTACCGGATGATCCCGCTGATCCCAGCGTGAATAACCCCGCGTTTAACCGCTATAAAATTCAAACTCATGTGCAGCACGCTTATACCAAAGCCGAGGCGGCTTTAACGCAGGATGTTCAGCTCGGTAAAGGTAATATTTTTGATTATGCCGCTTTTTACGAGCATGACCTTGAGATTACGCCCGGGCCGTCGGCAGAGTATCAAGGACCGATTTTTACAAATGGGAATGTTTTTTTGATGAGCGGCATCAATGAAACTCTGACTCTCAACGCGCCGGACTTAATCGCGGGGAATCCTCCGCCGGCGAATGTAGATTATGTTTTAAAATCCGCCGGAAATATTTATTTTTATTACAAGCCGGTGATCGCACGCAATTATATGAGCGATGTTAATCCGCAATATTGCAGAGGAGTTTCGGACGCTTATTTGTACCCGGCCGGAAAAACGACCGCGAGCGGGCTCTGTAATGGCACGGGATATGAAATTTATTTTAAAGATTATTTGGACGCTGATGGGTTGAACCCCGCGCTTGAAAACAAACCACGACCGATGGTTTATTATTTCAAAAATGAAATTTATGATTTGGATGAGACTACTGGTCTAAGCGATGGTTGGGCTAAGCACCCAATTTATATAAAAAAGCGGAGCGGGTCCCAGGTTCAATTAAAGTTTCCGAAAGTGACGTATGAGCGGTTGTATGGTGGCTGGAGTTTTCTTGAGCCTGGTCTCGTGACAAGTCATTATGACGCCAGTTTATATGGCGACCCAAGCGGAGGCGCCTTAAGTATTTCGCCCGCGTATGAACCTGAAAACGGTTCAAGCCTGGGAACTTACAGGCAAGCGATGCGCGACTTGGGCAGTAGTCAACACTTTCCGGACGGGCAAAATCTGATTGCTTATGATCCGCCGGTCAACCCGGGCTGGCAGGATTTTAAAAATTCCAATTTGCGCGGCGTTGTCGCGGACAAGCAAGACGGTGTTCAACCGATTATTTTACCGATCGGAGATTTACCGTTGAATACTTCAAGGCACGTTTTGATTGAGCCGGCTGATGCGGCCGATTCGACGAGTGTGCAAAAAAATAAACTTATGGGTAAAGCCAATGTGCTCATTCTCTGCGCGGATGCAGATTGTGTAACTTCGAAGCTTGTCATTCGCAATGGGGGGGGGGGTACGGAGGTTGTCCCTCCGGCGGGGGTTTTCAATGATAACACCTGCATTACAGATAACCGCTTGGGCGGAGAGATTTCCCCTAATAGTTCTTATAATGGTTTGATGAAAGGTTATTTTAGAGCGGTGAGCCTTGATATTCAGGCTTTGAATAATTTTGTAAGCCAGCCTACATACGGTATTGATAAACCAGTGATTTATATTGAGACAAAATCATTCGCAGCAAATTTAAGAGCGAGCCATCCGCTGGGGCAGTACTGGGACGATCACAGAGAGACGTTGAGATCCACAAATCCGGCCAAAAAATATGATTCTTGTACGGGTTTGGCCGGTCCAGTGAGAGCGGTTGTTCTGTCGAATACCGCAAAACTTCCTGCCAAGGGTATGACCGTTGTTACGAATGGAAGGCTTTGGTTACGGGCGCATGAGCCGGACAGTGCCGGCGATGAGCATCATTATAATGTTTATAATAAAAGCGGCGACCGTTGTTATGCTCCCGGTGAATTGGGTTTTGGTTCGGCGCCGGGAAATCAACAATGGCCAAAATGTGATCTACCTCCCGCGGCAATCGTAAGCGACTCGATGGGGATTTTGGTGGATAAAGACTCTGACGATGGAAAAGTAAACGATGATTATGTGTTAAACTCGGCCGTGGTCACGGGTTATCTCGAATCAACGCTGGAACCGCGCTTTCCTAATTGTCATGCGAATGCCGCGGGTGAAATTCCGACCGGTACAGCGGATCTGTGCGGCGGCCACTATTGGAATAATGGTGGAGACCCCACTCCGGGTACCCAGCTAACCGCTTTTCCTCATTCAACTGGGAATGGTCGTTACTCTCCTGATATGTGTCCCGCGGGGCTTCAATCTAACGGTAAGCCTGTGATTTGGGCGCCCGATCCTAATGTCGTGGATAAACCCACAAAAGATCCGCTTTTTCAGCATAACTATTGCCGGTTTTATCGCAATCCTAACGACGGGGCTTATTATTACCGGCGAATTGCCGCGATTAAAATGTTTTTTGATGCTATTCAGGATGAAGCTGCGACTTATTTACAAACCAAAGCATACGCGGGAACATCTTTTTTGCCTGATTTGGATTGCAAGTACTATCCCACACCGGCATTTGATGCTGCGCATCCGACCGACCCGCGAGTAACCGCTTTTTTTAACAGGATTCAAAGTCTTTTGAACCCGGGCGGCTCTAACCCCGACCCTGATCCCGACGTTCAAGCGTTGGTTGTGGATTTAAAAGCGTATTATGATAATTTTTATATCGCGAATTTTCCAGTTCAAAATATTCAGTGGGGACCGGGAGATATTTCTCCGGGGATTATGACTTATTTAGTAAAAACGAATGCAGGCACGCCCGTTCTCGATCAAATGTTTGTAGACAATCTGACTGATGATGAACGGAATATGATTCCCCATAAATTATTTCCTGGTGCTCCGCCGGCGCAGCAAATTCAAGTTTATGAGAGGCGCTTTGGCCCGGAGGACACTTTTCCGGTTTGGCTGAAAGTCGATACCGGTAATGTCGCGGCGGCTAACTCGCTGCCGAATCTTTTTAACAATCGCGCGACGAATGCGTTTCAAATGCGTGATTTTTTCTGGTGGGAGTTTGCCGTTGATTTTGGAATAATTCCGGACTGGCCTATCCCCTTGAAGTCGGATGGAACCTGCCTGGATAGTTCGAACCATGTTATTCGAGGATGGGAGTGCGTGAGTCCGCGGCGTAAAGGATTAAGGCCTCGAGCTGTGCCTGATTTCGCGGGTACCGTGCATAGCACCTTGGTATGGGATAATTTAGAGGGCGTGATGATGGATCACAATAGTGGCCGCGGCATTAAAGGTTATTTGCTTGCAGCACCGACTCAAGGCACCGGAAATTGTACGCAAGTATGGGTTCCAGGCACTGAAACAATTCCGGGACATGTTGAGCTTATTCCTCCGGGATGCATTCAGTTTGGGGCATGGTCAGGTACTTTCGTAGAGATGCCGATTCGACATTCGTATTTGCTCGGAGTGGGTTTTTTGAATCGCTGTCCTACGGAAGCGCATCCATGTTATGACGATGAATACTGGCATGCGAGTTCGCGCAAACCCTACATTCAATATTGGGATCCGTCCTATCAACTTAATATGGGTGAGCGCAGCACTCCTTATATCGTGCGTTACAGCGGGGGGATGGAAAATCTAATTAATTTTGATGCTAATTGGAGTTATCGAACCGGTGAAAACCCTGACCATAGTCCCATTATGCATGAAAGCCATCTCTATTTTTCAGGAACTTTAACTGCGCCTTGGTCATCCAGCGAGTTAATTGGAACGGATGGGCCGGCATATTACCGTACAGATTATTACACTCCTCCGAAAAGAATTTTCGATTATGACGAAAGCCTTTCCACGGATCCGCCCCCGGCCGCACCTAATACATTTATGCTCAAGCGTTTAACGCGCACAACGGATCAGGGAAGCGCATAAGATGAGGATTTTTTCGCTGCGAATATTTCAAATCGACAGGGCGGGTAACACGCTGATGGAAGTGATTCTCGTCATGGTGATTTTTTCCATCGGTGCTGCGATTGGCGTGCCCAAAATGCAGCGCGTCTGGGATGTTCGAAAACTTGAACGTTCCGCAAGCTCTTTGGAATCTATCGCAAATGCGATTCGGATTTACGGAATTGAGAATAATGTTATTTCCTCAGCCGGGACCCCCGGCGTTTTTAATAACAATATTACTTCAAGGAGTTTTACCGACTTATTGACGGCACTCGAAACCAAAGGTCTTCTCAATCAAGCTGATTTAACTCCGCATTTTTGTTATAGCTGGAAGGTTGTTCCATCAACCGATTCGAAAGGGGAGATAACGGGATTGGGTGAGATACAGTCTTCTGTGAAAGACAAAAACGGAGTTTGTAGTACGGATCCGGAAGAACAGGCGGTTTATAGAATCGATTTTACGAACGGACGCGGTTATGATCAAAAAATAATTGGAACCCAACCTCCCAAAACCAGATTGTCAAACAGCGATAATTTTTAAATCCTATAATTTATTAAAATTAATCTGATCAATCATGAGAAAAATTGTCTTTTCCCTGCGTTCACCCAGTCCTTTTCAATCGCTTGTGGATGAGTATTTCTCAGAAGTGCAATTCGAAAAGCTTCCGGAAAATAATTCCGCGGTTCAAAACGCCGATCTTATTTTTATCGAGACTCATTTTTGCCAAACGGCAATGATTCAAAGAATTCGCGTGGCGCGGAATTTGAACCCAAAAATGCGTGTGTTTGGCTTGGGTGAATTCGAGTCCGCACCCCAGGATATTTTTGACGCAACGTTTCAGGCTTCCTGTCATCTTTTTGAATTCTCAAAAAAAATATCCGAGAAAATTCATTTGCCCGAATCGATTCGGCTGCTTGTCGCGGATGATGATCCCGATATTCTCGCGATGATTTGTGATTATTTTGAGGGGCGGCAGGCTCCGGTTTTTGAAGTTTTGCGTGCGGCAAACGGGCGTGAAGCTATGGGGTGGGTTCAGAAAAAACGTCCTGACGCGATGATTCTCGATGTTAAAATGCCGCTCATGACAGGCAGCGAGGTTTATTGCAAGCTTCAAAAGCAGAATGAAAAAATCCCGACCATTATTTTTTTTGACGCGATTTCCGCGGGTGATTTAGACGCGATTAAGAAGACGGGTTCGCCGGTGATTGTGGAGAAGGGATATCGCGACAGCTCGATGGCATATTTGATGGCGACCATCAAAAAACTTGTATATTTCGCGGACTGCTGAAAAAGTCCATTTATTAGCGCGAAAGCAGTTTCATAAGGTGTCTGGAGTCCAGCCCGTCATCGCGAGGAGCCCCGTAGGGCGACGTGGCGATCTGACGCTTTTTGTCATTCCCGCGAAGGCGGGAATCCAGACTGGATCCCCGATCAAGTCGGGGATGACACGGCGTGTCAGATTGCTTCGCTTTGCTCGCAATGACGTGATAATTAATAAGGACTCTTTGAGCAGCCCTTACCATTTCGGGAGAATATTTTTGAATTGTAGAAAAGTTTTTTATCGTAGTGCATGTTTTTGTCTTCTGTCTTTGGCTGTTAGTCTTTTGTTTCCGGCTTTTTGCCGGGCGCAGAATTTTGAATTCTCCAATGATGACAGAATTTTTATGCAAAAAATCGAGCGGCGCGCGCTCGATTACTTTTTAAAAGAAGCTAGCCTTGAAAATGGGCTTGTGCGCGATTATGCTCCTAATCAAGCGGGCGAAGCCGACACTTCCCCCGCAACGATTGCCGCTTCGGGACTTGCTTTGAGTGCGTATGCCGTTGGAGTTGAGAATGGCTGGATTTTACGCGAGGAAGGTATGAATCGCACCAAACGAGCGTTGCGTTTTGCCTTGCAAGGCGTCGAGTCTGAGCATGGATTTTTTTACCACTTCGTCAGTTTTAGCTCTGGGAAGCGCATTTCACAATCCGAACTTTCCCCGATTGATACCGCGCTTTTTATCTCAGGAGCTTTATTTGCCGCGGAATATTATCAAGATCCGGAAATTTCGGCATTGGCTAGAAAATTATATGAACGCGTCGACTTTCCTTGGATGCAAAACGGCGGGAAATTTTTTGCGTTATTTTGGACGCCTGAAAAAAAATTCAGCGACAAGCATTGGGATCATTACGATGAATCACTTTTGCTTTACGCGCTTGCGATCGGATCGCCGACGCACCCCATTGACGCAGACTCCTGGCATGCCTTGGCGCGTCCCGTGGGAAGTTATCAGTCTTACCATATGGTCGCGATGCCGCCGCTTTTTACGCATCAGTATCCGCAAATCTGGCTTGATTTGCGTAACAAACAAGACGGTGTGATGAATTATTTCAATCATTCGGTTACAGCTTGTGAGGTGAACCGGGCTTTCGCGATGGATGAATCGGAGACTTATAAAACGTATGGTCCGGCCGCATGGGGAATTACCGCGAGCGACGGGCCGCATGGTTATAAAGCTTACGGAGCGCCGCCGGGCTGGGCGATTCACGATGGAACGCTTGCTCCAAGCGGGGCAGGAAGTTGTATGCCTTTTACGCCAAAAGAATCGCTTGCGGTTCTCCGGCACTTTGAATCCTACGGAAAAAAATTATGGGGGCGGTATGGTTTTGCTGATGCTTTGAACGACGATGAAAATTGGGTTTCACCGCGTGTGCTTGCGATTGATCAAGGCGCCATGATGCTCATGATTGAAAATGCAGCGAGCGGACTTTTATGGAAAACGACGAATCGCATTGCCGCATTCCAAAAGGCTTTTGAAAAAATTGGTTTTAAACCCGGCTCAAAAGAGTTGGCATGGGTTGATCCGCCTCATACGCGTGCCTTCTATGCAGCGGGCGGAATACAAGTCGATGGATTTATGAAAGATTGGCCGGGCGGGATGGATGTGATTACGCTGGACAAAAGCTTTGCGGAGTTTGGCGACTTTCGCAAAGAGCATGACGCGCGCGCTAAAATTCGCTTTGCTTGGGATGAAACCAATTTATATTTTGCCGCAGAAGTGGAAGATGACAGTATCGTGGCGCGCCAAAGCGGAACGCAGCTTTGGCGGGATGATTTATTAGAAATGTATATTGACCCCCAGGGCGACGGACTTTATTGGGAAGATGAGCGTGATTTTCAAATTGGGTTTCGTCCGGTTCCCGGGAGTGATGGGGCCATGGTTTGGTCTTGGTTTCAAAAGGGTGAAGATCCGGTCCAAGCCGGTTGGGTTAAATCGCAAAGTTATAGCGATGCGCGCGGCTATGTCATCGAAGGCAGTATGCGTTGGGATCAGCTCGGTATTGTTCCGCGGCCGGGGCTTGAGGTCTCTTTAAGCCCGGCTTTGCATGATGTGGATGCTGACCATTCGCATCGCAAGTTACAATGGTTTTTCAGAAGCGAAGGAAAACTAAAAAAGTTTACACTGGGGAAAGTTATTTTGGAGGGACCGCATGGCGGAAAAAAATAGTTCTGCTAAAAAGAAAGATCCAATAACCTCGATCAATGTAGGGCAAACCGTACGGTTTCTGCGCGAAAAGCAGCGGCTTACGGGCGCGGAACTGTGTAAGCGTTCCGGAGGGTTGGACCCCAAAACTTTGACTGCGGTAGAAAAAGGACGCATCCGTAACCCTTCGATTCAAACCCTTGAAGGTATCGCGCGCGGGTTGGGCGTGACGATCAGCGCAATCTTTCGGCAGGCGGAATTAGGGAGCGAGAAGTTTTTTTTAAGAAGTTCACAAAAAGGGGTTTTCCACCTTCAGTTTGATCCCGGAGTTGAGTTGGTGTCGTTTACGCCCTTCACTCCCGGAATTTTTTGCGGAAAATTTATTATAGGCGGCCGCAAAACATTGGATCGTAACTTAATTCGTTTTGACGGAACTGTTTTCGCCATGAGCTTGGTGGGGAATTTTCGCGTGAAGATGGAACAGCATGAGCTTGAAATCCGCGAAGGCGAGAATCTTTATTTTCGAGGCTCATTTGATTTTTCGTTTTATAACCCGAATTATCGCAATGCGGCTCTTTTAGTGGTTACCTCACCCTCTTTCTTGTCCGCAAGCGCAGCGGGGCATTAAAATCATAAAAACAAGCACAAAATACTGGTTTATGAGGGCATATTTATATAGACTAACCCACAATCATAATCAAATCACCCGGGTTAAGGTAAATTTGAGTTTTGCCGATAGTATTTTGAAAATGATTTTCCAACAAAAAATAAATCGAAATGAATAAAATACTCATTGTTTTTTCAGGGGTTGTGTTGATGGGGATGGGTTTGCATGCTGCTCCCGCCACGGCGCAGGATTCTTCCAAGATTAAATGGACGATTGTGGACGGTTCCAATAGTCACCCTGCGGTTTCAACGGTTTCCGCTAAGGAAGAAAAGCCCTCAAAAAAAGAAAAACCCAAGAAGAAAGAAGAACCCCAGCCGTCTTCTCATAAACCTTCCTTCTGGTCCAAAAGGGCCGATAAGCCTAAAAATGTTGACCGCCAATCCGAGATGGCAAAAGCCATGCAGGGCGTTCAACCGTCCAATCCCGAAACGGCAAAAGCCGGGCATCCTGTTTCGCCGCAGAATCTTTTTAAATCACCCGACGTCACTCAGGAATCAATTGAACTGATGTTTGCCCCATACCGAACTCAAAATAAGCAGGATTTTCTTTCACGTCAGGGCCATGGACTGGCGGATGTCATTGAACGGTCGCAAATGGTGCATACCCAGGCACGCGCGGCTCAAGAAAGCATCGCTCTCGCCCAACGCCGCCTGCTTTTGGCAATTCGGCAAATGTTCCCCGAACTGACATTTGAGTACCAGCACCGGGATGGTTCACTTTCTGCCGCAGAATACATCTCAAGAGGGGATAAATTTTCTATGCGTCAACCCCTTTTCAGAGGCGGAGTTTTATGGAATAGTTTCTTGCAGGAGCGCAAAATGTTGGAATCAGCGCGCAGCAACTATCAGAAAGTAATCGACGATCTTGTTTTTGAGGTTTCAAAGGTTTACTTTGAATATCAGCGCGCCCGTGCGGTTGCGGATGATCAAGCCAAAACGATCGAAGCCGTGAAACCGCAAATTAAAATTTCGGAAGAAAAATTTAAAGAAAAAATCACATCAGAAATTGAGCATTTAAACGCGCAATCTTTGGAAGGTCAAATTGAGTTTGATCATGAAACTTCAAAGCAGGAACTCGAAATCGCGACGCTTGATTTGCAGCATTATCTGGGTTTGGGCATGAAAGACCCTTTAAATTTAAGGCCTGAGTATGATGTGGATAAAGTGATTGCAGGCATGCCGGAGGATGATTTAACGGCGGCAAAAATTGAAACTTCGTTGGGTTCGTTCAGTCATGGCCAACCCATTCCCGGGCTTGAGAATTTGGTTGAGATGTCTTATGGCCACCGTGCCGAATTAGCGGTTCAAATTTCTCAGCTTCAGGCCGCACGTTACGGTGAGCGCGCGAAATGGGGCGGCTTTGTTCCTAAGGCTGATTTGCTTGTGGAATGGGGCGCGCTCGCGGAATCTTTTAAAGAGCTTTCCAATAACCCGGATCATCATGCTGAGTTTCGGGCAATGATTGAGGTGGATTGGAACGCGATGGGTAATAAACTTGCTTATACCAATGAAATGGATCATCGCGCGCCTTCCGTGACGCAGTTCCAATCGGGCGCCGGCACGATTACCAACCGTCAGTCTTTTTCGGTCGGGCTTTTGAACGGCTTAGATGGTTTTGTGGACGTGAAGCAAGCCGAAGTTGAAAAGCTGAATAAAGTTGTGGAGCTTGAGCAGTCCGAAAAGAAAGTTTTGGAAGAAGTCAAGCGGGCTTATTACGATTACCAGAAAGCGTTGATTCAAATGAAATCCGCGATGAAACGCGTGCAATGGCGCCGCAGATTGCGTGACCTCGCGCAGCATCGCCTCGAACAAAAAGAAGTCGAGATCTCGGAGTATCTTCAATCCGAAATTGATCTTTTAAGAGAGCGCGGAGAATTTCATACGGCGCTGAAAGACTATTACACGGCGAAATCAAGTCTTAATTATGCCGTGGGTGTTCAAGAATTTTTAAATGAGCACAAAACTTACGGAGCGAAGTGAGCGTAAGTTTAGCGTGCGAATTTATCCCAAACGTGTAGCTTTGAAGGTTCGGGATAAAGAAGAAATTGCGGAAGCAATTTTCAAATAAATGAGCAAAAAACTTCCGGAGTGAAGTAGGCACAGGTTTTTCGTGCGCCTGCTGGCGGAAATTTAAAATAATTCCGGACGCATAGCTATGATAGTCCGGGACAGAGAAGAAGTTGCGAAAGCAAGTTTCGACACAATGGAGAAAAATGGAAAATCCTAATTCAGAAGATCAAAAGCAACCGGTCGACCGCGGCTCAAAATTCAGTTTTTCTTTTCGTCCGCCGGAGGATGGTTCTCCGCGGCCCAAATTTCCCATTTCAAGAAAATGGGTGATTATCGGCGTTGCCGCTATTTTGTTGCTCTTGATCGGAAAAAATATTTTTTCACCAAAGGTAAAAAAACTTTCTTTGGCTGAAACGGTTAAAAAAGAACAGCAGGCCGCGGCTCAGGCAGCCGTTTCCGTCAAGGGTTTTAAATTAAGCCGTGTCAATTACGAGGACCCGCTTCAGGTTTTAGGTACCGTCAAGGGCGCGCAGGAAATCAAATTAAGCTTCGAGGTTCCCGGCTCGGTGAGCGCGATCAATTACCGCACCGGCGAAAAGTACGAAGAAGGCGCGCTGCTGATCTCTCTTAAGCAGGATGATATTTTATTGCGTTTGAAGCGCGCGCAAGCGGCTTGGAAAAAAGCGGAATCAGAAGTTGCCATCAAGAAGGATGAAGCCGCTGAGAATGAAAAGCTTTTCAAAATGGGCGCGATTCCTCAATCGACTTTGGATAAAAAGAAAAATGAATTGGATGCCGCTCAGTATGAATCTGAGGCTCAACGTCTTGAAATGAAAGCTAATGAGTCGATGCTTGAGAAATCTAATTTGTACGCGCCGTCTTCCGGGATGCTCGGTAAGCTGAACGTTGAAGAAGGTGAAAATGTTTCTCAAAATACGCTTGTCGGCGAACATATCAACACGGAATATGTCTATGTCGAGGTTGGCATCGTTGAAAAAGACTTGAGCAAGGTTTCGTTGGGGCAAAAAGCCAAAGTTTTTATTGATGCTTACCCCGATAAGAATTTTGAAGGTGTCGTGGAAAACGTGTCGGGTGTGATTTCTGGCAATAGCCGTACCGCGACCGTCAAAGTCCGCATTGAAAACCCTGAAGGATTGCTGCGCCCGGGCATGTTCGCGCGCATTCGTATTTTGCTTTATAGCAAGGCCAATACACTCGCGATTCCCGCGGAAACAGTCCAGGGCAAGGAAGGCGATCAATTTGTTTATTTGATCGATGCAAAATTGAACGTTGTCAAGAAAACACCAATTACAATCGGATACACGCGCCCTGATTATGTTCAGATTGACGCCGGTTTGCAGGAAGGCGATGTGATCGCCATGAGCGGCTTTGAGAATCTTGAGGATGGTAAAGCGATCAAGCTTCTCGATACTCAACAAGCCGAAATGTAAATAATCCTAAACTCTAAATAAATTTCAAATTCCAATTTTGAGTGGTGTTACATCGAGTGACTGTATTTTTTTAGGATTTAGAACTTAGGATTTAACACATGGCATTAGCCGAATTTGCGGTCAAAAGAAAAGTAGCCATGGTCATGGCCACTTCCGCGCTGGTTCTTCTCGGCGTGATTTCCGCCACTATTCTTCCTCAAGAATACTTTCCAAAAATTCAATTCCCGCAAATTACGATCGTAACCGATTATTCGAATGCCGCGCCGGAAGAAATTGAAACTCTGATTACGCGCCCGATTGAAGAAACTATTGGTTCTGTTTCGGGAATTAAGCGCATTGAGTCGGTTTCACGCGAAGGCCGGTCGACGATTACGGCCGCGTTTAATTGGGGGCAAAATATTGATTTTGCCGCTTTGGGAATCCGTGAAAAAATTGATTTGATTAAAGAGCGCCTTCCTAAAGAGGCGGATGACCCAATCGTTCTGAAGTTTGATCCGCTCGCGACTCCAATTATGTTGATTTCCATCACGGGACCGAAGCTTGAGGCGGTACGCCTTAAGCATCTTGCTGAAAAAATGCTGAAAGATCGCCTTGAGAAAGTGGATGGCGTGGCTTCCGCGAGTATGTCGGGCGGCGTGAACCGCGAAATCTTGGTGAATATTGATCATGCGCGCCTGGAAGCCAACCATTTGTCCTTGACGGAAGTGACCAGTGCTTTGGATGAGGCCAATATTTCTTATCCTGCAGGAAGCATCAAAAAGGGTCTTTACGAATATCTTATCCGCACCATGGGTGAGTTTAAAACTATTCAGGAAATTTCAACCACGGTGGTGGGAACGGATGCCGTCCAAAATATGCGGCGCGATGACAACTCATTTATTGAAAAAAGCGAAGACGGACCGCGCGATACAATTGAGCGTTTACGCGAAGAACTGGACAAAGGGACATTAGAAAAACGTCTCATTTTTGTGCGCGATATCGGAAATGTCGAAGATGGACTTGCGGAAACGACCAGCTTTTCGCGCTACAACACACACGACAACATTCAGCTCTCGATTCAAAAGCAATCCAATGCAAATACGATTCAAGTCGTAAACCGCCTTAAAAAAGAATTGGGCAGCTTGGAAAAAGAGTTAAAGGGGCATGGAATCGAGTTCAAAGTTATTTATGATCACTCCGTTTATATCCATCAGACTTTAAAAGATTTATGCGAAGCTTCAATGGAAGCCGGAGTACTGATTTTTATTATCCTTTTAATTTTCTTGAAAGATTGGGTTGCGTGCGTTGTCGCTGTTTTAAATATTCCGCTGAGTATTCTCGGCGTTTTCTTTATGATGACGCTCACAAAATATTTGCCGTTCATGGGCGAAGTTACGATCAATATTATGTCCTTGGGCGGTTTGACGCTTGCCATCGGGTTGATCGTGGATGACAGTGTTGTTGTTATTGAAAATATTTTCAGGAAACGCCAGCAGGGTATGGATCCAGAACAGGCGGCGATTGAGGGAACAAACGAGGTTACTTGGCCCGTAGTCGGCTCAAAAATGACTATCATCGTTGTTTTTTTTCCGATGATTGTTTTTGTTCCCGGTATTCCGGGGCAGATGTTTAAAGATTTGTCATGGGCAATTGTTTTTTCACAGCTGATCGCGCTTATTTTGCCGTTGACCGTCATTGCTATGGTTTGTGTTTACCTGAAGGTTAAGCAAGAAGGTTATCATCCCTTATCGATCACGGGAAATTTAGATCAGCATATTATTTCCATGCCCGAACCTGAGCAGCAAAATAAATTGATGCTTAAAATGCTGATGTGGGCCGGCCTTTTTATGGCATTGAGTTTGTTGATCGTTCCGACATTGGATAAAGAAGTTTTGCCGCATGTAGACCGTGGCCAGTTTTATGTTAAGTTGGGAATGCCGATCGGAACTCAGCTTGAAGTCACCGATCAAGTGAGTCGTCAAATTGAAGGTGTACTCGAATCTGAAAATTCCGTGCAAGACGTCGCGGTGGCGGTAGGCAGTGAAAAATCAGGCAAAGGTGAAATTAAAATTGAAGCCTTACGTCCTTCTCAAGCCCAGATATTAGTTACATTAAAAAAGAAACGCAAACAAAGTTCGTCGCAGGTGATTGATTCCGTGCGTGAGAAACTTGCCGCGCTTGAGCTCGACAGAAAGAGCGCACATATTGAATTTATTCAGCAGGAAAGTGAATTCGCGATTGCTCAAGGAGGTGTTAAGCCGATCGTGGTTGAGATTCAGGGTTATGACCTGACGAAGCTTGAAGCTTTTGCTGACCGTCTTCGTCAAAAACTCAGTAATATTCCCGGTGTGATTCATTTGTCCGATGACCGCGGTGAAAAATCTCCCGAAACTAAATTGGATATTAATAAAAAACGCGCCGCGCTTTATGGGATTTCGGCATTGGATATTTCGCTCACGGCAAAAACTGCGATTGAGGGTGCGGTGGCGACGCAGTTCCGCGAAGAGGGACGTGAAATTGATGTGCGCGTTCGGTTGCGCGAGCAAGACCGCGATAAAATTGAAAACATCGAAAATCTTTTACTTTACTCCAAAGTGTTGGATCAGCATATCCCGATGAAGGAATTGGCTTCGATTGACCGCGGGACAGGGCCGAGTGAAATTCGCCGTATTGACCAAGAACGCACCATCACGATTTCCGGCGAAATTGACAAAGGCCAGCGCGATAAAGACGTCCTTCAGGCGGTTCAACGTATGTTGGCACAGCTTCAGCCCGGGGTGGATATTCCTCCCGACACAGCCGTGGCGCTTTCCGGAAAATTAAAAGAAATTCGTGAGAGCTTTGGCGGAACTATGTTTGCGTTTATTCTCGCCATTCTTCTCGTTTACATGGTTATGGCGGCGGAGTTCGAATCCATTTTGCAGCCGCTTTTGATTATGTTCACGATCCCGTTTTCATTTTGCGGAGCGTTGATTTTTCTTAAAATTTCCGGCGGAACACTGAATGTGATCTCACTATTGGGGTTTGTGTTGTTGGGTGGAGTTGTTGTTAATAATGGTATTGTTTTGATTGAATACATGAATCAACGCCGGCAAGAAGGTGAAGAATTGGTTTCGGCGGTATGGAATGCCACACGGATTCGTACACGGCCTGTTTTAATGACTGCCATCGCGAACATCGTCAGCATGGTTCCTGTTATTTTTGGTTCGGATATTTTAAGACCGATGGCGGTGACCGTCATGGGCGGAATGTTTTCTTCGACTATTTTGACTCTTGTTCTTTTGCCTTGTCTTTATATTTTGATGGTGCGTTATATCGAAGAGCCTTATTTTGGAGCGGATGACCGGGAAAGTGAAATGATTGCTCCTGTGACGCCGCCCATCGATGGGGAACCCGAAGCTTAGGTATGGGCTTACCCTCGCTCGCCATTAAACGTCCGATCTCGACGATGATGTTTTACATCGCGCTTTGTATTTTTGGTGTAATCTCCCTTTTTGCTCTGGAAGTTGAGCTTTATCAAGGCCAAAACCAAAGCATTATTAGTATCGTGATCCGCGCTCGCGGCGGTTTGCCTGCCACCGAAGTTGAAAAAATGATCACCAAGCCCACCGAAGAAGCCGTGGCAACGGTCACCGGTATTCACACACTTTATTCCAATTCGCGGGAAGCTGAGTCGCGTGTGACGATGGAGTTTGAACCCGGCACCAATATGAAGTTCGCGGCACTTGAAATTCGTGAAAAATTCGCACGTGTCAGGCCGCTTCTTCCCAAAGAAATTGAAAAGCCTGTGATCGCTAATTATGATGACGCGCAGGCGGCGATTCTTATTTTTGCGGTGACATCAGACCGATATTCCACCGAAGACATTCGTGAAAAAGTAGATAACGAATTAAAGCCTATTTTGAGTCGCGTAGATGGCGTCGCCAGCGTGGAAGTTTATGGCGGCCGCGAACGCAAAATTATGATCGAGCTCGATCGCGACAAAATGATGGAGTACAACATTCCGATCGAGCGCGTGATGGATATTCTCGGGCAAAGTAATGTTAACCTTCTCGCCGGAAGCGTTAAAACAGGGAAGCTGCAGCTTGCGATCCGCAGTATGGGCGCGTTCAACAGCGTAAGTGAAATCGCGGAAACCGGTATTAAAGCGACGCGTCAGGGAACTATCATTCCGCTCAAAGAAATTGCCACGGTTAAAGACGCGTACATGGAAGCCAGCAATCACGCGCGTTTAAATCTGGAACAGAACGTTACGGTTTATATTAAAAAAGAAAGTTTGGCGAATACCATTTCCGTTGTTAAAGCTGCGCATGCCGCCGTGAATCAATATGAAAAAAATTATAAAGGCGAATTCCGCGTCATTACCGTGAATGACCGCGCGGATACGATCGCAAACGCAATCGGAACGGTTTCGGGCGAGCTTTTCATGGGATTAATTCTCACGGTTTATACGATTTGTGTTTTTTTAAAGCGGACAAAATCTATTTTTGTTTCTTTTCTGGGGATACCCGTCGCGGCATTTTATTATTTTACCTTCGCGAAAATTTTCCATGATCCAAATAATCTTTTTGATTTGACGATTTTCTTTATGATGGTCGCGACGCTTGTCGGAATGTATTTAGATCGCGCGATCGTGGCTTTTATTGTTGTTTTGACAATTCCGGTTTCATTAATGATTACTTTTATTTTTATGGAAGCTTGTAATATCAGCATTAATGTCATGACTTTAACGGGACTTGCGCTTGCGATGGGTAATCTCGTGGACAGCGCGATTGTGGTTACGGAGTCTGTTTTGGCCAAAAAGGAAGAGGGTAAAACAGACTTTGCGGCGATTCATGAAGGCGCGGAGGAAGTTTGGCTGCCGCTTTTGACCTCTCTCGCGACCACCTTAATTGTTTTCTTGCCCATTTTGTTTATTGATAAACGCGTTCAAATTATGTACAGCGGCCTGGCTTTTACCGTAAGTTTTTCCCTCATCTCTTCCTTCTTTGTTGCGTTGATGCTTGCTCCGATGATGTTTTCGCAGTTTGCGCGCGGGAAATTAATGATTGAAAAAGTTCATCATCGCACCATTTTAGACCGGTTTTGCGACTGGTATCACGGCTTTATGAAAGGCATTTTAGACGGCACGGCTTTTAAACGCGGAGTGATATTACTTGTTTTTGCGGCGGTGGCTGTGACGGGCACCACGCTTCTCTTTAAGAAGAGCATCGATTGGCCTTCCACTTATGAAGAAAATGAATTCGCCGTTATTTCCTTTCCGCTCGCAGGCGCCAAACTGGAAACCAATGACGAGGCCATGAAGAAAATTGAACAAATTCTGAATAAAATTCCTGATGTTCAAATCTTTTCGTCCACGATCAGCAAAGATGATTTGCGAATTTTTGTGCGTCTCAAGCCAAAGAATCAAAGAAAGTATTCCAAGAGTGAGATCATGAAAATGATCGATGAGCAGGGAAATGCCGCGATTAAAGAAATTCATAATGACTTTAGTTTGATTGTCGATGAAGGCTCGGGTTCATCGGAGCAAAAGAAAATGGTGATCGAAATATTTGGCTATGACAATGATGAGTTGGAAAAGCTGGCCAAGCAATTCGCTCAGAAGGTCCGCGATGTTCCCGGAATTTCTAATATCGTGATGACCGACCTGCGCAAACGTCCAGAGTATTCGATCAAAGTTGACCGCCGCGCCGCGTTATATGGGCTCAGTGTTAAAAAAGTGGCAGACTCTTTGCATGCGCAAATTCGTGGAATGCGACCGACCGAATTTCATGAGCTTGCCAAAGGGGAACGCATCGAAATGATCACGCGGCTGCAGCCGATTTACAGGCAAAAAATTGACGATTTGAAGCTGGTGCCGATAGGAACTGATTTAGGCGTTCAAATTCCATTGCAGGAAATTGCTAACTTTTACCCGACTGTGGGGCCGCAGACAATTGACCGTAAAAATAAATATCGCTACGTGTTTGTTAAATGCGATATCAAGCGCCCGGTTGAAGATATTGCCAAGGATATAGACAAAGTTCTCACTGGTATCAAAATGCCGGATGATTATTTTTGGCGATTTGGCGGAGGTTACGAAGATTTGTTGGCAAGTAAGTCACAGCTTTTTGTAGCGGTCCTCATCACAGTCTTCCTGGTTTACATGGTCATGGCATGCTTGTTTCAAGATTTTCTTTCGCCGCTTTTAATCATGGTGACGGTTCCGATGGCATTAATTGGCGTTTGGATCGCGTTGGATTGGCCCAATTTTATCCGTTGGCCGCTCATGCTTTTGGGCCTGCCGGTTGAGAAGTGGACGTGGCTACCTCAAGCCAAACCGTTGAGTCAGCAAGTTTTGATCGGTATTGTCATGTTGGGCGGATATGTCGTCACGGCAGCGATTATTATGACGGATTACTATAAATCCCTTTTGGCGGATGGAATGGAAATGAAAGAGGCTTTGGTTGAATCCGTTGTGGACCGGTTCAGGCCGATTTTAATGACAACGATGACGACAGTTTTGGGTTTTGCGCCCATGGCTTTTTCAATCGGAACAACCAGTGATCTATGGGCGCCGATGGCGGTAACCGGAATCGGCGGAATGATCATGGGGACGGTTTTGACACTTTTTGTTTTGCCGATTTTGATTTATTTTATAGCGGAGGAAAGGAGAGTTGTGGCGGGAATAATTGATTTAATCGTCATCCCTATCCTCTATGGTTTTCTATTAGCGCTTGTTATTAAGCCCTGGGAAAGCGGCCCTAACAAGATCTATTGGTTGATTGTATGGAATTTAATGAACTCGATGTTGCCTGTCATACGCGACATGTTTTTTTCACCTGGCCGGACAGCGATGAAATTAAAATTAATTAGTTTAAAATCCGAAAAGGTCTCCCTGCTTCAGGTGGTTCGGCGTAATGCGCTCTTGATGATTCCGGGTGTTTCGCTTGCCGGTTGTCTATTTGAATTTATTATGATCATCAAGAAGGGCCATCGTTTTGAGGATGCCTGGGCCCAAACACAAATTGTGGACCACGAGCTTGAATTTAAAAGTAGAAAGATAGATGTTGGACTTCTCGCGCCTGGACAATAGTTTTAATTTAATAATTTTGATTTTCCGATAAGGAGGAATTATGCAACAGCAACCGACCCGTAATTATCAACGTAAGGCGATGAATCTTTTTATTCACAAGGAGATGCAGCGCGAGTTTTCATTCGTGCTCATCGCGCTTTTGATCGTGTCGTCATTTTGCGTGGCGCTCACGATTCACTACACCATTCAACATGCCGCGTTTGGAGACCAGGCGCTGCAGTTTGGAAAAGTCAATCCTTACGAAGTGATTGCTCAGGTGAGTTATCAAATCGTAATGCGCGTGACGGTGATTTTGATTTTGACGCTCTTTGTTGTAGCGGCATATGGCATTAAATTCTTGCATCGCGTTGCAGGCCCGATTTATCGTTGCCGCAAAACTTTAATTTTATTGAATCAGGGTAAAATCCCGGATCATATTCGTGTGCGCTCGGGGGATTTTTTTGATGAAGTGGCGGAAGAAATTAATCGTCAAACTGATTTGTGGATCGCTGAAAGCCAACGCAAAGAGGAGCTAGCCCGCCAAATTACGGATTTATCCGGTTCGATTACGTCGTCCGATGTGAAAACAAAGGTTGAAGCGCTTAAGCAGTGGATTTAAACATTCCATCCTACCTCCCGGTAGTAGGAAAGACTCCTGCTGCCGGGAGGTAGGATGGGTTGGTGTAATGATTTTTTGCTCGGTGTTAACCTCTTTCTAAAGCCCTAAAATTATTCCATCCCTTTTAGGCATAATCACTTACGTTATATCCCAGCGTCATTATGCTTCATAGTGCTATGTAGTGCTTTGAATAGATTGATATAGATATGATTTGATGTTAGACTTCTTAAGCGGAGAAGTGTCTATGTATGGATTAGCCATTGCAGAAAATAAACACATTGGGGAAAGCGGATTCACTTTCATCGAGCTCATGATTGCGATGGTAGTGGCTTCGCTGACCATTCTCTTTTGTGTTACGGGTCAAAACGTTCTTCAGGTTAACGCTGAATCAGCTTATGAGCGTAAAGTTGCAGCTCAAGATGCGCATCGGTTTCTTGAACAAATGCGTCTTACAGCAAAGACGGGAACATTTCCTGCAAATGTTAGTACAACTTCGTTTCCGGCGGGCTCAATTTCCGGTTATACCAGTATGCCTTCATCATCTACTGAAACGATGTCAGTTGCTTATGCTAGCGCGGCGGCTGATCCGTTGGATGTGACGGTAACAGTTTCTTGGACGGGAAATAATGGACACAGCGCGAGCCAAACGGTTCGAACCATGGTTACGGCAAGGTGAAATTATGAAAATCTTAAAAAATCAAAAAGGGTTTTCATTGCTGGAAATTATGGTGGCTTCACTTCTTGCGAGCTTCGTGATTGGGGCCCTTTTCGCGTCAGTGCGTGCTTATGATGCCAATGGAGATTTATTTTATACGAAGACAAGTATGGAAGAGCAGGGTATGCGTGCCTTGCAGAAAATGGAGTTGGAGTTGCGTGAAACAGCGCCAAGCAGAATCTCTCTTGGCTCAGGCGGAAGTTCGATTACGTTTTCAGTTCCGAGCGAATCCTCCCCCACTACGGCAGGAACCTATGCGGTGGATTGGACCAATGCCCATTCCATTACTTATTCTGTTTCAGGAACACAACTGATTCGAACCGATGCTAACGCCGTAACAGACACAACGACGCGAAAATTAAGTAATTTTGTAAGCAGCGTTGTCTTTGCTGTCCCCAGTTCTGGTGTCGTAACAATTACTTTGAATTTATCTCAAACTTTAAAAAATACACGAACTCTAACTAAAACATTAACGGCAACGGCCCAATTGAGGAACCCGTGAAATTTCAAAAAGAAATTTGTGACTGTTTCAAGGTAAATGTTTTCTCTGGGCAAAAAGGTTACGTTTTAATTACGACCTATATTCTCATGGCCGTCCTTTCTGTTACAACGCTGGCTTCAATGCGCAGAACCTATATTTATACACGCGATGCTGAGCGCCAAAAAAATGCAATTATTGCTTCCGAGATGGCGGAGGGAGCTATCGATAAGGCGATTACACAGTTGGCAGCAAGCAGCAGTTACACGGGAACGAGTTATCAAGATTTTTCAAGCGGTAGTGCACAGGGTGGTTATTCTATTACAGTGACGACTCCGGCATCTAACATTCGTCAAATTGCGGTCACAGGTTATGCTCCGGGAAGTACTGCAACTGCGATTGGCTATAAGACGGCGAGCTCGAATACTTATGTGAGCCTTCCTTCCTCAGGCACTTTTACTAATGCTGTTTTTTCCAAGACAACTCTCAGTATTAATGGAAATCCTACGATTGATAGTTATATTTCAAGTAGTGGGGCTTATGCTGCAGGTTCGGCTCGAAGCAATGCTAATGTGGGCTCAAACACAACAGCTGTTGGTGGGATTAGCTTGACGGGAAGTGCAATTACAATCCAAGGGGCCGTCCAATATGGTTCAGGAGGGACAAGTTCGGTTGTTGACACGAGTGGTCATCCCACAATTACGGGGGGTACGCCTACTGCGCAGACCACCAATAAATCTTTTACAAACCCTACTACAAGCACGGTGTCTTCTGGTGCGCTTTCAGTTAGTAGAGGAACCACAACACTTGCGGCAGGAACTTACAACTACTCGTCGCTTTCGGTGAGTGCTAGCGGTTCTTTGGCGACATCTGGCGCAGTAACTATTTATGTTAGCGGCACGGTTGATCTTGGCGGAGGCGGTATCGCGGGAGCAAGCAGTATTCCCGCCAATTTAAAAATATATGTTACAGGTACTTCGGCTGTGAGTGTAAGCGGTAACAGTTCTATGATAGGAGTGATTTATGCGCCGCGTTCGAGTGTTGACTTGGGTGGGACGGGGGGCATTTACGGTGCTGTCGTAGGAAATGCTGTAACTGTTTCAGGCAATGGAAAGATTCACTATGATGAAGATTTGGCGAGCATTGGAGCTTCAACGGGTGGAGATCCGACCGTTTTAACTTATATTCAAACTGGCAATGGGTCGTGGACAGCTTGATGAGTCGCGTAAGTGTAGTTAAAAATAAAATAAATGAAACAGGAGGATTGGATATGAAAAGTAAACAAAGCGCAAAAATGGTTCCCGTGGCATGGCTTGTTTTATTGGCTATGATTTTCGCACCAGCTTTCTTGAGTGCTACTGCATGGGCTGATGAAGCAAATGATGCGGTTGCAGGCTGCCAAGCTGTGGCAGTTGATCCGGCTGCATCATTCGAGTATCAACAAGCTGTTTGTCGTGCAGCTGAAGGAAACGCTTCTTCGAGCTGTGCAGCTAGCGGTCATGGCATGTGCTCGTCTCCCAAGATGAATGACACTATGGTGGATGGCACCAACTGTATTTGCTTGGCTGATGCTCCGGCAGAAACTCCGGCACCTTAAAAGTATTTTATAAGGTCGCTCTGTTCTAAAGCGCCTCGGCTTCAGCATTTTGAGGAAGCCGAGGCGCTTTCTTTTACACGTGTTCAAGCTCCCGCCTATTTAGCCGTTAAAGATACGGGCTTCTGTCTTTTGAGCTGCATCGCTTTCAGTTTTAGAGCCTTTAAGGCCTAAAATAAAATGTCCATATTCGTTTAAATGAAGACAGAGCGAGGATATTGAATGTTTGAACCTAAAACCTACTCGGTCGACCTGAAGCGCAAGATGAAGTCAAAACGTTGGAAACTTTTGCGTTCGATGACTCGCATTGAGGATCTTGCCCGTTATATGCCTAACGTGAAGTCTTGCAAGGTAGTGGGCCGCGAGCCTGATGGGGTGGTGACCGCATGGTCCATTGAAATCGAAGGTATTCCTGTGAGTTGGAAGCAGCGGGAAATATTTGATCTTAAAAATTTCCAGGTTTCTTTTCAAGCGACCGAAGGTGATTTGCAAGATTTCGCGGGTTATTGGAAGTTATCGAAAGAATCGGATGATGTGACGGAAGTTCACCTGCATCTTCAGGTTAAAGTCGGCATTCCTCAGGTTGAAGAAATTATCGGCGAGATGATCGTCCAGAAAATAAAAAAAAATTTCTCGCAAATGCTGGATGTCATCGAAGAAACGATTGTTTTTGAGCGTTATAAAAACTTAACGGACCGGCAAGCGAGCGACGTGCACGGTTTTGCGGTTATTTGCCACCCTTATAATTACAACCATTTAGTCCGCTACCTTCAATCGTTTAATCCCGAACTGAAGCTGCCATCGCGTGAATTTCTTTCAAAAATATTTGAAATGACACCTTCTTATGCTTCTTATGAGGTGAAAGAGTTTCGGTCGAAAACGGGCAAGGTGACGCGCGGCTATTTTATTATGTGCCCGATTTTGCCGGATATGATTGAAAATAATCTCGAGATGGTTATGAAAAAAGTGGTGGAAGCCTGCCGCGTTGCCGAAAAGCTTGGCCTTGGAATTTTGACGTTGGGCGGATTTACCTCGATTGCGGCCGAAAAACATCATCGTGGTTTGCCTGGTATGGTAAATATTCCCGTGACGACAGGCAATACTTTTACGGCCGTGCTAGCCGTGGAAGGCGTTAAAAAAGCCGCGCAAATCATGTGTCATGATTTAACGAAATGCAATGTCGCGATTATCGGCGGTGCGGGCGATATCGGAAGCGCTTGCGCGCGCGCATTATCCCGTATCGTAAAGAAGATCACGATTACCGGGCGCAATCCCAAAAATTTGATCGAGGTGAAGCGCAGTTTAGAAAATTATGGCCGTGCCAAAATTGAAATTACGCATGACAACCGGAAAGCAGTTGCTGACGCGGAAATTGTGATCGCGGCAGCCAGTTCCACCCATTCAATCGTGGAAATTTCCGATTTTAAACAGGGCGCGGTTGTTTGTGATATCGGCTATCCTAAAAATATTTCGCATGCCGATTGTGACCGCGATGATTTGTTGATTTTCTCAGGCGGCATTTGCGCGATTCCAGATGAATTTGACTTTGGATTTGACGTGGGGCTGCCATCTAAGAAAACGATGTATGGCTGTTTCTCCGAAGCAATTTTGCTCGATTTAGAGGAGCGTTATGAAAATTACTCCTGGGGAAAAGGGCATATTACCGAAGAGCGGATGAGTTATCTCTGGGAAATTGCCAAGAAACACGGGTTTGGATTAGCGCCCTTCTTTTGGGGTAGTCAAATGTTGAGTGAGAAAGAACTGCAGGCCTTACACGAGCGGCGAAAGCGTATTTTATTTGACCTCGATCATGCCTGATTTGTTTGATCTTAGTTTTCGTTCCAACTCCTACGCATGGCCCGTCTTTTTTATCGCGGCATTTATTCCGCTGGCCGGCATTTATATCTATAAACAAAACTACAAGTCCGCATCGAACCGCGCGTTCTTTTTTTTATGCATCGCGATTTTCTTTTGGATGATCGGACAGGCTGGTGTTTTTTGCGCCACCAAAGAAGCTCAGGCGATTGCGCTTTACCGCACCGTTGCTTTTTTAGGAGTCAGTTGGATTGGAACACTAGTTTATTATTTCTCAGTGGTCTGGCTCGGCCTTTCTGAAAAATCACGTCTCCAGGTAAGGCTGGGCTTTATCGGTTCGGTTGTTTTCTACGCGGCGGGCCTTTTCAGTTCATGGAGTTTTCCGGGAGTCCGCACTTATTATTGGGGCTATTATCCGATTTATGGGCCGCTCAATTGGCTGTTTTTATGCTTCTTTTTCTTTTATTTTTTTGCGGCTTTTTTTAATTTCGTCAAAGCGCTTAAAACAGAAACCAACCGCCAGCGTATTGCGCAGATTCAATTGATCAACATTGCATTTATTATTTCTTTTTTTTCCTCGCTCGACTACGTTCCCAAGCTGATTTCATTTTCACTTTATCCGTTGGGATTTTTATACGTCTTTGTCTGGATCATGATCGTGGCTTACGCCATCATTAAATATCACGCAATGGACATTGAAACCGTCATTCATAAAACGGCGATGTGGGCCGCGACACTCGCCGTAGCCTTGGTGCCGTTCGTTGCGGTTATTTTCTTTACACATGAACGCATGAGAAACTTAGGTCATGTGACGGCGTCGATTCTTTTTTCATTTTTTGCGATTCTGTTTTATTTTTATTTCAGCAAAGTGAAGCCTCTGCTTGATAAGTTTTTTCAGAAACGGCGCTCGGATTTAAGCAGCGAGTTCGAACGTTTCTCAAGAGACATGGTTTTTTTGACCGATTTACGCAGTTTGCTTCAGCGTTTTGCGCGTTTACTGCGCCGCAGCTTATATGCCCGCGATTTATCAATTTATCTTTTTGATGAAGAGCATGACCAATATGTGCCTGTGATTGCAAAACGAATTCGTAATTTAAAGCCGATCCCCAACAGCCAGGTATTTCTATTGTGGCTCTCCAAGGAAGCGCGAGTGGCTGGTCTTCAAAAGCTCAAGCAAAACCCTGAGAATGAAAAAATGTTAGTAGAGATCAACGCTTTTTTTGAATCGTTGCGTGCCATGGTCATGATGCCTTTGATGGTGGGCGATAGGATGATTGGCTTTGTGTCGCTTGGCAAACGTATGAATTTACAAAAATATAAGCATGATGATATTCAGTTTTTAACCCAGCTTGCGGTTCCTGTCAGTATTGCGCTTTCGAATACCATGCAATATGAAAAAGTTCAGGAAATGACCGAAGAACTTTTAAAATGGAATGAAGATCTTGAAAAACGCGTTGAAGAGCGTACGCGTGAATTGCGTGAGACCCAGGAACAGTTAATTCAAGCCGAAAAAATGGCGACGCTCGGTATTTTGGCGGGAGGCGTCGCGCATGAAATTAATAATCCGCTGACAGCTGTTTTGACCAATGCGCAGATTTTGAAAATGGGCGCCAATCCCGATGACGTGGAATCTTTGGGAATGATTGAGGAGGGCGCTAAACGTTGTCAAATTATTGTTCAAAAACTGCTCAATTATTCCCGTACGGCGATAACGGAAGTTTCCGGCCAGAAAACAGATTTGAATAAAGCGATCAAAAATACCATCGCGATGCTTGCGTATCAAATCAAGCAGGAGAATGTTGAAATTGAATTCCATTCTGAAGAATTGCCGCCTGTTGCTGCCGTGCAAAATGAAATCGAGCAAGTTTTTACAAACTTAATTGTAAATGCCCGTGATGCCATCGCGGAGACAGGAAGAAAAGACGGTAAAATTCAAATTCGGACATTTGTGCAGAATAAGAAAGTTTGCGCCGAAGTGCGTGACAATGGCTGCGGTATTTCCAAGGAGATTGTCGGGAAAATCTTCGATCCTTTCTTTACTACCAAAGATGTCGGCGAAGGCACCGGCCTCGGCCTTTCTGTGACGCAAGGTATCATTACGCGTTATAGCGGAGAAATCACCGTACAATCCGAAACCGGCAAAGGCGCTGCTTTCACTATTGCTTTCACTGCGACGTGACATGATTGACCACATGTTTTTATCTTCAGTCTGTCATTCTCGCGCAGGCGGGAATCCAGGAGTTTTTAACGAATGAATTTGTACGCGTTAAGTGTGACTTGCTTTGGAATCACATCTCTTTTGATAGGACTTTTGGTTTGGATTAAGCTTGAGTCAAAGGTCGGATTTTATTATTTTTTATTTTCGGCTTTTGCAGGGTTGTGGGGAATGTTTGAAGGACAGCAGTTTTCTAACAATTTTGATTACTCGACATCCGTTTTCTTTGCTAAGTGCTCAAATGTTTCGGCGATTTTTATCGGACCATTCTGGTATCACTTCGCCTTGGCTTTTGAACGAAAAGAATATTCTTTATCTCAGAAAGCGACACTTTTTATTTTTTACTTGGCTGCGATTTTTATTTGTTCGTTTTCTTCATCACGTTTATTTGTTGCAGGTGTTCACGAAATAGTTGGAATTAAGTACTACACGAAGCCTGGTCCTATATGGCATATTTTCACTGTTTTGTTTTTTGCATCTATTCCATTTGGTTTCAAAGAACTGTTCCGACATTTAAGTAAATTAGCGGGAAAAGAGCGGGGACAATGTTGGTGGTTAATTTGTACAACGGGCGTTGGTTTCTTGGGCGGCGCTTTAACTTTTCCACCTGCTTATGGGATTCCATTACCTCAATATGGTTTGTTGATCATGCCGCTTTACCCTTTGTTTATGGCTATCTCGATGATGAAATATGGATTGCTTACCGAAGAGAATTTAATTTTAGCGGCACACAAAGATAAGCTTGCTGCGCTGGGAGTTTTAACCGCAAGCATGAACCATGAAATCCGCAGCCCTTTATTTTTAATGCGAGGCATGATTGAAATCGAAGGCAAAGGCTCTCCATTAGGGATTAAGCTATTGAATCAAATCAATCGCGTAACAGATATCGTTGCTCGTTTAACACATTTTGCAAAAAAGGGTGTGGAAGAAACTGCACAAATTGAGCCTCTTAACTTGAATGAAGTTTTAGAAGATATTCGTCCTTTATTTCAGCATCAGCTCAATTATCAGCATATCGAATACAATCAAGAGGTTCCCAAAGACTTACCCAAAGTGATGGCCGATAGGCGCTATCTCGAAGAAATTTTATTTAATCTTATTTTGAATGCCTGCCAAGCTCTCCAGAATACGTCGCAACCAACAATTGAATTGTCAGCGCGTATTCTTGAAGACCAACGACTATCGACTAGCGACCATAGACTCGCTTCTCGGTCCTCCGGCCTTGGGTCTACGATCGTTGTCACGATCGTAGACAATGGCCCTGGCTTTACAGACAAGCAACGCAAAAATGTTTTTAAGCCCTTTTACACCACTAAAGAAGAGGGAACGGGCCTTGGTCTTTATATCACCAAACAACTTGTTGAAAAATGCGGTGGGAAAATTGAAATTAGATCTAGTGCCGCTAATGGGACACAATTTGTTGTAAAGCTGTTGCTTTAGGGTGACTAGCTAGACGCCTTTAAAAAGACCTTCTGGGATCATTTGAGGCTCTTTAGTTTCCCGTTAATTATTCCGATACATATATGTAAAAAAGAGGTGAAAATGGACAAGAAAATTGTTGTTGTCGATGATGAAGAGATACTGGTTAGATCATTTTCTAAGTTGCTGGAGAAGCATGGTTATGAAGTATTTGGATTTAAAAAAGGGTCAGATGCAATAGCTTTTAGCGAGGAAGAAGATATTGACCTAATAATATGTGATATTCGCATGCCTGGTAAAAATGGAGTGGAAACAATACAAGATATATTTAACCATCTAATTAAAGATAAAAAAAAATTAATGCCAGTTATTTTTGCTACAGGATATGCAGACAAGGAAATAGAAAAAGCGGCTGAAAATCTTAAGCCAGTAGCAATTTTAAGGAAACCATTTGACATCAATCATCTTCTCGAAATAGTGCAACGGACACTGAGTAAATGATCAAATTTATAAAAGAATTTAAACCGGAAACCTCGCTTCGAAAAAGGCTAAAGGCGTACTTACAGCGCGTTAACCAAATAGAGGTGGAGCTTGATAATAAACCAGCTGAGTGGGGCCGTTATCAGAGCGAGTTCAATCAGGAAGTTAACTCCGTATTTCGCGATTTAATGATTTTTGAGAAAGAAAATGTCATAGGGGGGAAAGAGCAGCTTGTTTATAAGCTAAAGAGATTTTTTACTGAAAACCTGAGAGATGTTTTTGTTAGAGGGAAATGTCTCAAGCAAAGCCTTCATAAGCCCTATGGATATGCGGGCGACTTTGAAATTATTAATGACATATATCTTAATGAGCCACAGACGAAGGGGATTGAATTACTTTACGATAATTACTTTCAGATGTCCGCAATTTGTCATGCTGTTCGTAATCGTAAGAAAGATTTTCAGAATTTTTTTATTAATAAAGCAAAAAGCAAAGTTGGACGGAATGTGAATGTGCTAGATTTGGCATCAGGTCCGTGCCGAGATGTCTACGAGGTAATGAGTGGACCATTAAAGAATAATAATGACGTTAGATTATTTTGCTTTGACGCGGATGAGAATGCTGTTGCTTTTGGATCTAAGCTCTTTGAAGGAGATCAAAGGGTGGAATTTAGAAAGTACAATGCGGTAAGGATCGCATTAATGAAAAATATAAAAGAGGTGGTTCCTGAAAGATTTGATTTAATTTTTTCCACGGGGTTATTTGATTATTTAGATGATAAAATTACTGTTAGGTTGATAAAAAATTTAGGCAAGCTGCTGAAGCCAGATGGCATTTTAGCTATATCGGATGTTCGCGATAAATTTAGCAACCCATCGATTTATTTTATGGAGTGGGTAGCTGATTGGAACCTGATTTATCGGGGAGATGATGAGTTTAGAGAGCTTTTTGGTGAGGCTGGCTATAAAAAAGAAAATCTCGAATTCCGTTATGAGCAACAAGGAATGTTTCAGTATGTATTGGCGAGTGGACCTCTTCCCTAAATGAATGATTAAGCATGATACAGATTTTTTGTGGATACTCTGGCTTAGTTAACTTTATTGTATGTATCGCTCTCTCAGTCTTCCTTTTTTTTGCCAATAGTAAAAGTAAAATAAATCGAAGCTTTTCTCTTTGGTCTGCCTGCGTAGCATGGTGGTCATTAGGCTATTTTGTTTGGCTATTTACTCCCAATAAAGCTTCAGCCCTATTCTGGACGCGGTGCCTTATGGCAGGAGCTATCATTATCCCGTCCGCCTTTTTACATTTCGCTTTGATTTATGTTAAAAAAGACATCCAACAAAAAAAACTTGTGTTTGGAGCTTATGCTTTTAGTTTTATTTATCTTATTTTAGATTTTACTAGCTACTTCATTAAAGACGTTGAGTCCCGGTATTGGTTTCGTTTTTGGCCTGTTCCTGGAATTAGCTATCACTTGTTTCAGATATTTTTTATTTTAGCGGTAATTTATTCGCACTATTTGTTATTTAAAAATGCAATTGATAGTAAGGTGGAAAGAGAAAAAAAACAATACATGTTGGTTGCTTTTGGAACTCTAGTTGCATTTTCTGGAGGAAGCACCAATTTCTTTATTTGGTATAACATACCTATTCCCCCCGTGCTGAATATATTAGTTGTTGGTTATGTTGTTTTGATTGCGCACGCCATACACTATTACAAGCTGTGGGATTTACAGCTGATTATACGAAGAACTGTGGTTTTTGCGGGGTTGTTAGCATTCGTTTTTGGTATATATTCAATGGCAACTATTTTTGTTCGTAATGTGTTAAACGACTTTTTTTACATTCGTCCTTTTTGGTCAAACCTTGCTTCAATTTTTCTTATTGTGCTTGGTTACGATCCCATTCGAACCTTTCTTATTAACCTCACAGATAAACATCTATTTCAAAAAGGCTACGATTACCACAAGGTTTTGAAGGATGCTTCGCGGGGAATGGCAAAGATTGAAAGTCTTAAGCATTTGCTCGGTCTTGTGCTTCATTTTATCACCATGAAAATGCGTGTTGAAAATGTTGCGGTGCTTTCATTCGAAAACAGTGAGCGTTTATTTAGGTTGGTTGCATCGCGAGGTTATCAAGGGAATGTCTCAAGAGTTTCTTTGAATACCGATCATCCTTTGATGGCCATGTTGCGTGAAACACGTGAAGCAATTCAATTGCATGAAGTGACGGATAAGCTTGAGAGTGCTGAAGAATCTGAATCTAGAGGAGATTTGAAAATTATCGGCGATGAAATGAAAATGCTGGGTGCAAAGTGCGCCATTCCAAGTTTCTTGGGCAATGATCTTAAAAATGTCCTTCTTATCGGGGACAAAAAATCTGGTGAGCCGCTCACATCGGAAGACATCAGCCTTTTGATGACATTAGCGCAGGAAGCCTCAATTGCGCTTGAAAATGCGCGTCTTTACGATGAAGCCATCAAGAAACAAAGGCAATTAGGGCAAATCAATGATCAGCTTGAGCACTCCAAAAAAATGCTCGTGAATGCGCTATCTGAAGCGGAAGGCGCGAATAAGCAACTGCAAGATACGCAGGCGCAATTGATTCACGAACAAAAAATGGCGACGCTTGGACGTTTAGCCGCATCCGTCGGACATGAAGTCAATAATCCACTCACAATTTTATCGATGAATGTGTCGCGCGCAATTTTAAAATTCAGAAAAAATCCTGAATTGAAGGTGAGCGAGATTCTCGATGTATTCGACAAAATGGAAAAGAATATTGAGCGTATCAAGGCTGTTGTGAATACCCTCACCGGGCTTTTGAAGAAATCAGAAAAAGGGAAGTTTGAACCACTGTCGTTGAAGCTAATTTTGGAGGAAACTTTGCCGCTCGTTCAATTTCAAACTTATATGGATAACTTATCCGGAACTGAGGTGGAATTAAATGTGCCGGGCAGCGTTCCGCTGATTCGCGGCGATCTCGAGCGCTTGCAGGAAATTTTTCTTAATTTATTCATTAACGCCTATCATGCCATGGCAAACAAACGCTTTCGGAAAATCCGTGTCGATGCTGAACTTGATCCTGAGGCCGCGGGAATGGTCGCGATTCATTTTACGGATAATGGCTCGGGTATGAGTGAAGACACAATGAAGAAAGTGTTTAATTATGGCTACACCACGAAGCCTCCCGGAAAAGGTTCGGGACTTGGGCTTTATATGTGCAAATATATTGTCGAATTGCACGGTGGGACAATTCGAGTGAAGAGCAAGTTGGGCGAGGGCACAACCTTCACAGTGACTTTGCCGGTGTATCAAGAAGAACAAACGGCTGCAAGCGCGAGCCAGCAAAAGGCCGGATAAAAGTATGGGCAAGAAAATATTAATTGTGGATGATGAAGTCGGAATCGTGGATGAGATTCGCGATTTTCTTGTGGAAGAGGGTTATGAAGTTTTTACGGCGGATACAGTCAAGGCAGGTATTGCCGCTGTGACTTCTTTCCGGCCTGATTTATTGATTGTCGATATGAAATTGCCCGATGCTTCCGGAATTGAAGTGTTGCGCGTCTGCCGCGCTGAATTACCAAACACAAAAACAATGGTTGTGACGGGCTATGTCGATCAAAAGGTCATGGATGAGGCCGAAAACCTGGGCCGCGATATGTTTTTACAAAAACCTTTTGACCTTGTCACATTGATCGAAGAAATTCAAAAGTTCCTTTCCTGAGACAAAAGACTACAGGCTAAAGGTCGACGCACAATGACAAATTTTATTTGTCATTCGGAGAGGGCGGCTGTCATTCCCGCGAAGGCGGGAATCCAGTTTTTAATCTGACTAGATTCCCGCCTTCGCGGGAATGACAGAGTAGCAATTCTCATTAAAGCTTGGTTTACTTGAAAGAATATTTTGTTTATATTTTAGCAAGCAAGAGAAATGGAACTCTTTATATTGGAGTTACCAATGATCTTGTGCGTAGGGTATATGAACACAAGCAGGGGTTGGTTGAGGGTTTTACGAAAGAATATGGAGTTGACCGGCTGGTCTATTTTGAACAAACGAATTCCGTTGAAGCAGCGATTTTACGTGAGAAGCAAGTTAAGAAATGGAATCGTCAGTGGAAATTAAGATTGATAGAAAATCAAAATCCAGAATGGGAAGATTTGTACAACAAGTTGACTGGATTCCCGCCTTCGCGGGAATGACAGTAAAAACAGAGGTTTAATAATCGTGGATTTAACTGTCTTTAGTCCACAGTCTTCAGTCTTTGGTCTGCTATTATGAAATTAATAGCAACTGCAATTCCCGATGTCATTTTAATTGAACCACAAGTTTTCGGCGACGAACGCGGATTTTTTATGGAAACTTTCCGCGGAGAATGGCTGACAAAACTAGGAATTAAGCACGGCTTTGTTCAGGATAATCATAGTATGTCGGTGAAAGGTGTTTTGCGCGGGCTGCATTTTCAAAAGCCGCCTTACGAACAAGCTAAATTAGTGCGCGTGATTAAAGGTGAAGCGCTTGATGTGGCGGTTGATTTACGGCACGGATCGCCGACATTCGGAAAAGTTGCAGCTGAAATTTTATCCGAGAAAAACCGCCGCATGATGTATGTTCCGAAAGGCTTTGCGCATGGTTATTGCGCGATATCGGAGACTTGCGAATTTCTTTATAAGGTCTCGGATTTTTATGCGCCGGGCTCCGAAGGCGGAATTATTTGGAATGACCCCGGGCTTAATATTCAATGGCCTAAGCTCGACACGCCGTATATTCTTTCTGACAAAGATAAGAAGTTTCCAACCTTGAAAGAGTGGGTGAAAACCTAATCACGGACGTGGTCCGAGATCTTTGTCATTCCCGCGAAGGCGGGGATCCAGGTCTAACGATTACTAGATTCCCGCCTTCGCGGGAATGACATTAAAAAGGAAATCATCTCTTTTTTAAGATGACGAGGGTTTCAATATGCTTGGTACGCGGAAACATATCAAAGGCCTGAACAGATTCCACCTTATAAGCCCGCTCGGTGAGTATCCTTAAATCGCGCCCTAAAGCCCCCATATGACACGATATATATAGTATCGAATCAGGGCCCTTCCCTGAAGAAAGCGCCTTAGAAACGATGGGATCAAGGCCTGTGCGGGGAGGGTCAAGCAGGGCAAGAACGGGGCCATGGTGCTCTTCTTCCAAAATATCTTCGATGCAGTTTTCCACTTCTTCAGGGGCGATTTCAGCTGCAAGCCCCGCGTTATTCAAATTCATTTGCAAGGCGTCAATCGCTTGCGGATGACTTTCAACACACAAGGTTTGAGATTTGCTTGGATGCACGAGCATTGTAAAAGTACCCACGCCCGCGTAAAGATCCCAAAAATGTTCCGGTTTTAAACTTTCATACTGCGCATGAATTTTTTCTGCGATTTTTAAAGTCATTTCAAGATTATTTTGAAAAAAGCAGCGCGAATGTGTTCGCAGGCGGATATTACCAACCGGAATATTAAAAAAAGTATCTTCAGCGCTTGTGGTAACTTTGCCTGCGGCTCCCACACGCACTGTGATTCTATTTGCTTTTGCAGTGTCATCCTCGCGCAGGCGGGGATCCATGTGCGGGTCGTTGGTCTGACGCGCAGTAGTCATCCCTGCGGAAGCAGGGATCTTCTGCCTGTTATCTCGAGTCTCTGGTCTCAGGTCTGCCAGAAATGAGTTAATCTCATTTTTAGCAAGTAGGCATGATTTGATTGCGACTTTCGACTCATTGTTCTCATCCACAAAACCCCAGCCGTTATTTGCGTGATGTAAAGTGATGTGATTGCGATAGCTGTAAGGGTTGGAATTCGCGACAATCGGCAGAAAAAGTTCATCGGGAAGCTGCAGCTGCTTTTGTAAAGATTCACGGATTTGAATTTCTTTCCATTTCACTTCTTCCGCGTAGCTCATGTGCTGATACTGACAGCCGCCGCAGGAACCATAATAGGGGCAGGGAGGCGTCTCCCGCGCGTTAGAAGGATTCTCAATTTTGATGGCCCGTGCTTCTATAAAATTCTTTTTATCCTGAAGAATTTTAATTTCAACCGTTTCGCCCGGCAAAGCATTTTCAACAAAGCAAACTTTGCCTTCAAATCTGCCAATACCTTTTCCGCCGTAACCTATTTTTTCGATTTTGATTTGTGTCATATGAATTAATTTTTTGTATCCGTACTTGTCATCCCCGCGAAGGCGGGGATCCAGTCTTGAGTATTGCTAGATTCCCGCCTGCGCGGGAATGACAGCGGGTGATTATAGACAAAAAAAGAGGAGAGACCTACAAAAGTCTCTCCCCTTAAATTAAAGAATGCTATTTGGCGGCGACTGTCGAGCCTTCCCAGTCTTCAGCTTCTTTGGGGGTGGGTTGAAGCCCGTCCCACTTGTAAGTGAGGCCAAAGTTCCAAACATGCAGGAATGATTTGTATGTGCCGTCCACGGATGTCCCTAAAGGGTTGCTGATGTCATTTTGGACATGGCGATTGAGAAAGAAAACAGCAGTGTAGGCTGCATCAAAAGTAAGATATTTCGTGAATGCATAAGAGATTCCAGCCGCCCAAATCATGCGGTTTGAATCCGGCACAACCGGTGTGAAGTGATTTTTGGGGATAGGCGTCCAATACCAAAAGTTGCTGCCACGCAAAGTTAATTTATCGGTCATTTTATGACTTACACCGTACGCGAGAGAGTATCCGTTATGCCAATCTTTATCTGCTGCGCCGGTTGGTCCAGGAGTATTGAAAAGACTGTTTAGTAAATTATCATGAAAGCCGCTTAGCCCGCCCAACGATGTGCCGCTGATTGGATCCACAGGAATGTTGAGGTTGTCAAAAACAGACCAACGGGTCCAACCGAAATCAATTCCGACATCGGTTTTCTCAGTGGCTTTATAGTTATATCCCCAAGTCATATTCATGGGTAAATGGACTTTGGTGTGAATGCCGGTTTCAAATTTACCGGTCGTCCCGCCTCCGGCAAAGTCGTCTAAAATATTCTCACCCTTAAGTAGACCCTTAGCGCGGACCAAAACAGGACTGCGGAAGTAAAAACCAATTTTATGTTTGGGCGCCGGTTTTGCCAAAATCCCCATATGCCAACCCCATGCATTCCCGGATAAGTTGCCGCGAACCTGTCCGTCGGGAGTGGTGGGTACGCCTGTAATGGCTTTATTGGGATAAGCCGCGATTTGGCCTAAGTCAAAAATACGATACCACATTGGACCGCCGCCCATTGAGAGCCAATCTGTAAATCGAAAAGAGGCAACGGGTTTGATCGCATACATTTTAAGCCAGTTGCGAGAGCCAGTGTAATGCGTTGCCGTAAAACCGGAATCATATTTATTGGAAAGACCAAACGGAGAATCAACGCCAAGACCGAGTGCTAATCGGTCATTGAAAACTTTACCCGGATTAACCGAAAGATAAGTTGTTGGCGCGACAATGGTTGTTCCCGAACTGCGTGAAGAACCTCCGCCCGGCAAATCACTATCCATACGTGTCCACATATTTAAAAAATTGGCATTGCCTTGAAATTGGACGCCCGGTAAATCAACCAATCCCGCAGGGTTCGATGAAATGGAAGCGGGCTCATCAGGATCAGCTGTCACTGCGCCGCGAGCATAAGCACGGGGGCTAAAAGTAGCATTTTCGAAACCGGCGCCGCCGACGGCATAAGAAGAAGCGGGGAGTGCGATGAGTACAATGAGTATGAGAGCTGATACTTTTTTGAAATGCTGCATTTTTTTCCCCTCCGACGCATGCGTCGTTCCCTAAAGTCAGTATTTATTCCGCTTCATTCTAACGGCAATTTCCGGAATTTCTTCAGATTTAAATCAAGATAAAGAAAAGTCTTTTGATTGAAGGTCCGCGATTTTATCTCCGCGAGCTCAAAATCAGAAATAAATCGATCTCGTTAAACCTTCTTATAAAGTTTTCAGTACTCAAGTGAATGATATTAATAAACGTTTTTTATCGTTTTTTGGTATCCGCTCTTCCGCTTTTCTTTCATTCGCGCATGCTATTTCCTGAGTCTCTGTTTAAACTCCAAACATGACGCATCCTGAAAAAATAAACACAGATAGTTGGATCGAAATCAAATTGATTGTTGAGCCGGAGGAATATCGATTCCTTCAAAAGCAAGCTCAGCGCAAAGACATGATGGTTTCAGACCTAATTCGGCAAATTGTTCTGCGCTACATCGGTAATGAACGGGGGAGTTTATGAGGTTAAAAAAAACAGTCAAGAAAGTGACCGCGCTTTTTTTGATAGTTACTTTTTCTTGGACAAATTTAATTGGAGCAAATAGCTGGGCGGCAGTCGAGCCGATTCAAATGGTTAATGGGCAAGCCACAGCTGTTACCGATCCTTTTGCCACGAATACAAGTACTACTCAGATGGGAACGGTTCCCGTTGATTTTTTAGCGCAACAACCTGTGGTGACAACCGCTGCCGCAGTCTCCTTGGTTTCAATTGCTCCTACAGCTGCATTAAAATCTACCAACGTATCAAGTTTGTTGGGGAACCCTAAACCTTATATTCTTTCTAGTTCAACTTCCGCGACAAATCTGAGCTATGTAAACAATGCATTCAATTTTGGTTATAGTGTTCCAAATACTAACGACAAATCAGGATTTTCTGTTTCATTTGATAATACAAGTACGGCCTTGATAGAAACGCAAAGCCTAACAAAAATGACCTTGGGTTTGAAGGGCACTGCTTCGACAATTCAACTCGAAATCGTGGACTCATCCGGAATGCACGATAAGATTTTACTCACAGGTATTTCAAACACAGTCGAGCAGTTTTGGAAGATTCCAACGGCCTACTTTTCTGCTTCAGTGAATAAAGCGAAAATTACTCAAATTAATTTTATTGTTGATCAATCGAATACTACAACCACAGCCCGATCGGGAACTTTGAATGTTCGGTTGAACGGATTGGATGTCGCTTCGCCAACTGCGCCTCTTGTGCAATCTGCGCCGCCCGCATTTTCAAATGTGAATAATATTACCTTGTCAGGAGCCAAAGAAGCGAACACATCACTTTTGATTAATGGTGTTGAAGTTATGCCGCGTAATAACTCAACAGCCTGGTCTTATCAGGTGAGCTTGCCCATAGAAGGTAAATATATATTCAGTCTGATTGTCAAAAATTCGCTTGGAAAAATCAGTGCGGCATCTACGGTTGCGATAACGCGTGATACTGTTTTACCAACCGGAACAATCATAATCGATTCAGGGGCTCTTTATTCCACTGACTTAAATGTGGCGTTGAAGCTTTCGGCGGTAGACGCCGGCAGCGCGGTCAAAAAAATGAGTTTTTCAGCGGACGGAGTGAATTGGAGTGCTCAAGAAACTTATGTGACTGCAAAAACTCTGACGCTTTCCTCAGGCGACGGTAATAAAACGGTGTATGTGAAATTTTATGACGGAGCGGGGAATGCTAGCGCCGTATATTCCAAATCAATCATTGTTGATACTTTACCGCCTTCCGGAACAATTAAAGTGAATGATGGTGTGGCGATGATTAATCAACGGGTAGCAATGTTGAATCTTTTAGCTGTAGACGTTGGATCCGGTGTCAGCAAAATGAGTTTTTCAACTAACGGGACTTCTTGGACAACCGCAGAAGTCTATGGGACAACTAAAGATTGGATATTTTCAGCGGGTGATGGGAATAAAATAGTTTATGTAAAGTTTTTGGATAAGTCGGGTAAATGGTCAACGCCGATATCAGCAGCTGTTTTGATGGATACAATCAAACCGACAGGATCAATTAATATTAATTCCGGAGCGGCTTATGTTAATTTGCCTGAGATTGCGCTTAATCTTTCTGCTGCCGATCTTGGGGGAGCAGGCATCGGCAGCATGAGTTTCTCGTCTGACAATGTGAATTGGACAGTGCCGGAAGCTTACACGACTACCAAATCCTTTGTGCTTTCTCCCGGCGATGGGAATAAAACAATTTATGTAAAATATTTTGATAAAGCGGGGAATGTGAGTGTCGCTTATTCAAAATCCATTCTATTGGATACGATAGCACCAACGGGTACGATGCGTATTAACGGAGGCGAGTCTTTTGTTAGTCAGACAGCCGTAACTCTTAATTTAACCGCAGCTGATTCCGGTACGGGGCTCGATAAGGTAAGTTTTTCGAATGATGGTGTGAATTGGAGCGTGGCCGAAACATTTGCTGCCGAGAAAAATTGGGTGCTTGCGATTGGCGAAGATCTTAAAACTGTTTTTGTTAAGTTTCTTGATAAGGCCGGTAATTGGTCAAGTGTAATTTCTAATAGCATTTTTCTGGATGTCACCGCGCCCACGGGGGCAATCAATATTAACTCCGGCACTGCTTACACAAACTCAAAAAATATCACATTAAATTTATTAGCAAATGATTCTGGCAGTGGTATCGATAAGATGAGTTTCTCAGTAGATGGAATTAATTGGAGCGCGCTTGAAAATTTTACGGCTTCCAAAGCATGGATGCTTTCTGACAATGATGGGAATAAAACGATTTATGTAAAATATTTTGATAAAGCGGGGAATGGGAGTGTCGCTTACTCAAAGTCCATTATCCTGGACACTATCGCACCGATTATTGATCTTTTGAATGCGCCGACTCATGCAAATAGCGCAAGTTACATGACTCAGTATCGTGTGGATGGCGTATTAAAAGACAAAGCTTTTACGCTTAGCTCCGGAATGAATGCGATTTCAATTCGGGAAATAGACTTTGCGGGAAATGAAACAATTCGCACATGGAATGTGGAATATTCTACGACGGAAGACATCAATCTTGCCGGCGGTGGGTTGCAACATTTTGAAAATGGAAAGATTCAGTATCAGGTTAATGCGGACGGGAGCCGGGTTAATTATAATTCGGATGGATCGATTGCGAATTTTTCATGGGGCATAGCGAATGGAAATACAAAGGTCACATTTTTAAATGACGCACAAAACTCTTTAGAAATACGCGACGCATCCAATCAATTAATCAAGATCATCTCAAATGTAAAACCCCCAGAGCCTAATTTGAGCAACGCTCTTAAAATTAATTTGCAAGATGGAATCGAGACTTACTATTCAGAAGGTGTCTTGAAGGAAATCCGGACTGCGGAAAATGTGAAGCTTTTTAATTTAACGATGTCCGCGCCTGTCTCCGCAAGTGAAGTGCCCGAAATACGGGATGCCGTGATTGCTTATCCTAATGGTTCGATTGACATTATGTGGAATAAATTTTTGATCCGCAGAATCACAGTTGATGGATCAATTACAGATATGCTGCCTGACGGAACGATAGGCAGGGAAATTAGCGAGGAAATTGAGCAAACTTATCTCGGAATTTATGATGCCTCCGGAAATGTTGCAGGGACAAAAATTCTTTCGAATCAAGGCGACGAAGTCACTTACGACGAAAAGGGAATTTTAAAAGAAGTCAAAGGGCATGATGGTAAGCATTTTGTTTATGATCGCACACAAAGTGGGAACCAGTATCTTTTAAGCCTAAACGGAGCACTTTCCAGTTCTGCGTCGGACCAAACGCTTAAATCAGGGAAATATGCGCAAGACGGAAGCGTTCTTGAGCTTGATTTTCAAAATGGCAGCAAAGTAACCTTTGAAAACGGACAAATTAAACAGGCTGTAAATGCACAAGGTGAGACGGTTAATTACAGTCAACTGCTAAGCAATGGCCTCGCACAGGGGCTAATGGTGAATCGGGGCTTAGCCAATTTTACTTATGACATAACCGGTTTTCTCAGCCAGATTCAAACGGAACAAGGAATCATTACCCGCGAACAAGTGGACTCTAATCACGATGGTCTGCTCAATGACCAAGATACGGTCGATTTGCTGTTGGAGCTGACAGGCGGGAATAAACTCACGGATTTTCAATTGGATGTGAATGGGAAAATTTTAAATGGGATTATCGAGACGCGCGAAGGTATAAAGCAGAAAATTGAAAATGGAATTCTTAGAGAGCTAATTACCGCAGATGGCAAAAAATATCTGATACATAACGGACAGGCAGAACTTGATACTTGGGCATTTCAGGATGGCATAGTTGTGAAGTATGGCGGTACAAGTATTCAGCAGATTTTGTTTCCAAATGGGAAGCGTTTTGAGCAAGTGCAGCTTAACGCACAAAAAGAAATTGCAAGCTATGTTGAAATTGATGGTAACACACAAAGTTTTTTTGAAAATGGAATTTTAAAAAAGCGTGTTTTTGATGGGGTTCAGATTTTTTACTCAATAGATGGACGAGCTCAAAAAATAATCCGTGCGAATGGTGCCGAGGAATTTGTTGAGCATCAATTTGATGTGAATGGAAATTGGGTTGGATTAAATCTGGTTAGTGCGGATGGCATGCTTGTTTACGATGAGGATGGAAAGCTTACCGCTATTTTGACATCAGGCTTAACCGCGCAGGTCGAAGATAGCACGATTAAGAGTCTTTCAACGCGCTTTGGAAATATACAAGATCCCGTTTTTAATGCTAAGGGCAATCTGAACGGAGAGGTTGTTTTATCAGACGAACGAAAACTTCTCATTCAGGATGGCAAACTTTTACGTATAACTTTTAAAAATGGAACACAGATTGATTGTGCCAATGGTCGCATCTCACGCGTTGAAAATTCAGAGGGAATTTATCAGCTTACCTACTTGGAAAACTCTAGTGCCCTTGAGGATGTTAAAGTTAATTATGTCTTAAGCCCCGGTACTTCTGCCACCGGACTTACGGTTGAAATGAGCCTCGCAAGCTATTTACTAGCTAATCCTTATTCTGAATTTTCAAAAATCATAAGTCCTCGCCCTGCGAAAGATATTTTTGCGGGTGGAATACAAACACAGTTAGGCGCTCATGGTTTACTTGATTTATCAAAGATAGTTGAAGACCAAGATCGCGGAGATACTTACTCCGTAGGAGGGATTTTTGATCCAAACTTATCAGATATTTATAATTTAGATGGCAACTATAACGGCGGATATCTTAGCAAAAGTCTCATGGGGATGATTGCTTCTGATTTACTAGATTTAGATGGAGATGGTGATTTAGACCGGATCTTTGTTGATTCTTCGAAAAATTTTTGGTGGGTTCAAAAATTTGAAAATGGAAGTTTCCTTTCTGCTGAGAAGTGGATCGGGATAGAGGCGATTGGAAATACAGTCAATAATTTTGCTTTAAGATTCTCTAATGACTCAAACACCGCGGTTATGGGTAACTTGCTGGATATGAACGGGGATGGCAGGCCTGATCGCGTAGTAGCTTCTGTAAATGAAAATCCCGTTTGGTATGTTCAATTAAATAATGGTGTCGGTTTTGATCCGGCTAAAATTTGGAGTAATGTGCAGCCGCTTATCCAAATCAATGCCGGCGATCCTATCAACAAGTACGCGCTACAAGTTCGCGAGAATTCTTCGCAAAATCAGTTTTTTATCTCTGATTTAATTGACATGGATGGTGACAATTTGCCGGATCGCATTATTCAATCGCAAGCAAGCCCTGTTCCTGGCGCGGATCCATTCAATCATTGGTTTTTTCAAAAAAATAACGGACATGGGTTTGATGAAGCTGTCATTTGGAAAGGGATTAACAATTCCTTTGATCTGGATCCTAAGATCGGCAGCGGCATGAACGTTTTTTTTAATAGTACAACTTGGTTTGATGAAGATCTGCGCCTTGCATTTACAAGCGCCCATGCAAGTTTTAATAACGCTTGGACTAGCAAAAATATTAATGCTTACCGTGCGACTTTCCTTCTAACTAAGTCAATGGTTAAAGGGCCTCCGGGAATCTTGAATTGGCTTAATAGCCTGGAACCGCAGCTTTTCGGAACGACATGTGTAAAGAACATATGCACTCAATATATAAAGGAAAACGTATACCAAGCGGCCAACGCACTTTTTTCAAACATTGATTCTGTCCAAAGAAATATTCTAACCACGAGCGTTCTAAAGGACATGAATGGCGATGGCCGGCCCGATCGAATTTTACTTAAACAGAAGAATCCGAGTAATGCTAATTCGGGCTATAGCTGGTACATCCAATGGAATAATGGCAGCGGCTTTGATCCCGCTGTTCTTTTTGATGATCAAGTTCGCAGTGTGTCGGGCAGCATTGCGCAGCAGGGAGCATCCACCGCCATTCAATCTTTTTTTGCCTGGGATCAGAAAGAAAAGACACGCAGCTATCTGAGTTATTTAGCGGATGTCACGGGTGACGGCCTTCCGGACCGCATCACTTTAGATTCTTGGAGCATGGTTCCGGCAAATCGGTGGTGGGTTGAAGTGAATGATGGAAAAACTTTTAAGGATGCTGTTGCTTGGGATGGTGTGGAAGGTAGTGCTTTAGCCCAAATCGCGCCTTCCCAAGGTATTGAAGGAGCCGCGACGCAGAGTTCGAATGTAAGCGTGATATCAAAACTAATTGATATAAATGGCGACAAAATTCCCGACCATATTTTTTTTAAGGAAGGAACAAATCAATGGGTTGTGCAGTATGGAACAGGGCACGGCTTTTTACCTTCTCAGCCGATGGAAATCCAGGGTATTCGGAACAAAGAAGCATTTAATGCGGCTAAATACGAATATGCGCACATAAGTTTGCGCGCTCAATATCCTGATCTTGTTCAAAATGGCAAATTGGTAATTAGGCTTATCGATGAAAATAATAAAGAAGTTCAAAAATGGGAAATTACGGGCGCAAACAATAGCTGGAAAGATCAATATTTGGCGATTGACCGTGCAAAAACAGGCGGCCGCTATCTGGATGCGCGTTGGGAGCTTAATGCAGGGGTAGTTGCAGCCGATCCGCAAATTTTAGTCGATGATGTAAGTTTAATTTCGTTGCATCCCAATGCAAGTACGGAATGGCTAGATTATTTGCTTACGGAAGGGAATGTGATTAATGCCGTGCAAGCGGCGGCGAATGATCCGGCGATTCATGATTTAGCTCAAGTCGTTAATGCGCAAGACACATTTGATTGGAAAAAACTGCTCGCGGTCGAAACCAAAATTAATTTCAATGCAACCGGCGCGGTTAGCGGCGCCGAAAAATTAAATGGTGAAACCTCACAAGTTCAAACTTCGGGCAACACAACCACGATTACTGTGGCGCATACCGATGGAACTGTTACTCAAACCACAGTTCCCACCGCAGGTAGTTCAAATAGCTACACAAAAAGCATTAACTATGACAATGGAACACCGGATAATTTAACGGATGACTACACTGAGATAGCTATGATTGCTTATGATCGTATGCGAAGTGTGACTCGTGACCACAGTCATAAACAACCGCTTCAATATTCTTATGAATTTGATGAATTAAATCGAGAGATTACAGTTATCTATGATCCTGATTCTAATGAAACTGAAAAATCACGGGCGGTTTCCGGATTAAATGGGGACGAAAATAAAATTGTCGCGCAAATCGCGGCCAACGGGGTTGAAACTCGCTACACCTACAATGCTTCCGCTGAGCTCACGCGCACCGAAATTACTTATAAGGGGCGCGTACGCGAAACTTTTGAGCAAAGTATTACTGCGGACGGCCTTCACGCGCTCAAAACCGAATCGGGCTCAATCGAGTTTTATAATGAGCAAGGACAAATTGTCGGCCATCGCACAACCGATGGCTATTATTACAAGCATGAATTTGCTCCGGCTAAAACCATAGAGACTTCTATAACCACTAAAACAGTTGTGTTGTGCGATTCCGCAAAGCAAGATTGTTCAGCAATTCCTGTCGCGCAACGCACGCTTACAGTTCAAATTCCGACAGTTACCTTGACAGACTGTTTAATTAATTGCGAAACCATTCATCAGGTTACACTCGATCATCTTACCGACTTAGATGGCAATATTGCTTTTTATACAGGCTCGCAGTTAAGCAGTCTTGAATTATCAACGGGCCTTAAGATGACTTTCGACGGAATGATTACCGAAAATAGCAAAGATGTTAATGGTAATGATATTGAAATTACCAAGCCCAAGAACGTGGTCATTTTTCATCAAGATGGAACGATCACTGAGTTTAAGAATGGTCTGCCATACTCTGTCACTTCCGCAGCTGGCCACGTTATTTCTATTGAGCCCGACACAGAGACGACGACTACAGGTCGTGTTGTATTAAAAAATCCTTCCTCCTCCGCCGAGTTTCACTACGCTGAAGCGGTCAAGCTTTGGAATCAGAAAGTTTTGGCTAATTTTGATAAATATCAATTGCCGGACAGCCAAGTTGTGCAGGTGGAATATGCAAAGACGGGCAACAAGATCGTTACGCAGCTTTTCGCGTCAGGTGGGCGGGAAATGTATGACGCTGCCGGGCATATTGACTTTGTGGTTTCCGAAGAAGGGGATCGCATTATTGATTATGACTATGATGCAGCCGGCAATCCTACCGCGATCCATTTAGAAGGCTCGCGCCGCAAACTTGATCAGACCATATTAGATCTTAAAATTGAAATAGCTTTAAAACAGTATCAGTCTTTACTTGATGTGGCAGAACGCGAGCAGATTTTAAATGAAACAGTAGAAAGTCAGTACATTGTTCAACGCAATCAGTTAATCGCGTTACGCGCGCAAATTGAATCGCAGCGAAACCAACTAGCCTCGATTAAAGTTAAAGGCAAAGCCGGTAAAAATTCAATATCGGACGCGATGCAGCAAATTAATGTTGGTCTCGGGCAGGTGAATCAGGCTTTATACCAATTGCTCGAAAATCGTACGCAAGCGCTCGCGAATTTACAAGGCCAGGTGAAAAATCTTAATACGCAGATTAATGACCAAACAACGCAGGCTTACACGGACATTTCAAATAAAGAAAGAGAAGTTCAAAATTCAATCCTGACGCAGGAAATTTCGCCGATCGTTTATCACTGGTACCGCACAATTCTTGGTCGCGATCCCTCTGAGTCGGAGTATGAAGCTGCCAAGTCTTTGGCCAACTATAGCTCGGGGACATTTAACCTTACAAGTCTTAAGGCGCAGCTTCAAAATAGCCCTGAATATGTCCAACGCACAGCGGAAGTAGCCGCGATTAAAGCCGCAGTTAAGACGCAATTGCTTAATTATTTAGCGGCAGATGACGCCGGCAAGCAAGCCTTTGTCGCAGGTTTAGGAATTAATTCTCAAAATAGAGTGTCTCTTGCTCGGGCTGAAGTGGATGCAATTTTTGTATGGATGGATAAGCAAAACTTGCACTTTGGTCAATCCGCTTTCATTTCCTTAGAAGCGCTGCTTGACGATGCGGGCATTGCGCACAACCGCATTAATATGGCGCGGGATTTAATTTTAACTGACATTATTACCGGTACTCTTACTCCGATTGAAAAAGGTGATTTGCTTATTTCGATGTATGCGATGAATGCCTATGCCGCCCGGTTTGGTTTAAATTTATCGCCACTCAAACTAACTTACGACGCCCTCAAGTCTATTTTTGATACTTGGTGCGTTGAGCATGGTTCATGCGCGGGATTCCGTTTGGTTGCGCATATGGATGGTAATCATTACGTTGTAGTTACAGGCATTACTACGCGGGTTGAAGATGGGAAGACTATCGAAGAAGTTCACTATACTGATCCGGGCGCGGGCAAGAACGGTGACGAAGCGGTTGTCGTATCCAAAGATGATTTTTTGAAGTATTGGATTAATCAATCCGCAAAGTTAGACAGCCCGGATGCATCTAACTTACAAAACTCAGCTATGGGTTATATCCTCTCGCCGCGCGCGCCTCCGGCTGCTAAAAAAAGTGAATTCCGTGTTTTAAATTTCACAGAGCAAATGCAGGTTCGCGGCTCCTTCTTCTTTCTCATTCCCATTATCGTAGCTGCTATCGTTGTAGCTATTCATGCCATTGTTGGCGCAATTATCGCAGCGATCACGGCGATTATCGGCGCACTCGTAGCAAGTGTTAGCACAATCATTACCGGTTTCACCACGTTCTTTGGTGGATTATTCGGAAATTTCTTAACAACATTCTCTGGATTTTTTACCGGAATATTTCACGGTTTGACTTCGCTCGGCGGACTTGTTTTTAATGCGATTACGTACGGTCCTAATGCGGTTCTTGGAGTGCTTGGCCTGAAAGCCGGAACCTTTCTCGGCAGCGTGGTTTTCTCAAGCTTGATAGGCGCTGAATTCTTGGGTGCAGGAAAGCTTTTAGAATTGACGGGTTTGTCCCCAAAATTCGCGCAAACGATTATTAACTTTGGAAAAATTATCACGGGTGTCAGTCTTATCGCAACGGGCGCTGGAAGTGTTCTTGGATTCGGATTCATCAGCGCGGGAACAACGGATTTGCTCCATGCCTATACAAATCTTTCACCGCAGTTTATCAATGCTCTTTCCATTGGTGCGCAGGCATTAAGCGCGTTTGGAATTGGTGGAGTTATCGGCGGAACTATCCAAGGCGCAATGAATGCGCTTAAAGAAGCAACTCCATTTTTGACGAAAGAGCTTTCATCGCTGGGGTTGCTTAGTTTTGGGACGAGCAAAAGCCTCAGGCTCGCTGCCTTGCTTGAAACCCCGATCAATTTATTTACGGGCGCACTTTTGGGAGGAGGGTTTTCAGCAGCTAATATTCTGAACTCCGTCAAAACGGCGCTTTTTAGTCAGCAAGCACTTGCTAGTTTTATTTCGATCGGGGCGCAAGTGGGACTGAATGCATTACCGATTAACCCTCTTTTGGCCGGCTTAGGCGGGGTAGTTATTTCGGGGCTGATTGATGGATTGGTTCCGGTCAAAAAAGTTCCGGGCTTGGAAATTGGCGCGCCTATTTTTGAAACAACTTATCAATTGAAAGGCGTGCTGGAAGGATTAAAAAATGCCGTTCAACGCGCCTTCAATACTGTTTTGGAGACTCTTAGAACAGAGTCAGTGCGGTTTGACGTATCAGTTGCGAAAAATGGACTTAAAGCAACTCTCTCCGACATTGTAGCAAGCGCGCTTGACCGCTCTTCAATTGAAGGTTTGATTGGAACTGTCGGTAACCTCTCGGATTATATTGAAGACAAATATAACAATCACTCCACGATCGTTAATTATCACGGTTCGCCGGCTAAAGAAGTCACTTTGGATGTAAATGGTAAAACCGTCATTATGACATTCGATCAGGCGACACATGAACTTTTGCGCGTTGATGGCAGCAATGGGCATATTTTAGAAGGCGATTTGCGGCTTGGGGCGAATGGAAATATATACGCTTTTAACGGTTCGGAATTAACCTCTGGAGCCAATGGCGTCGTGCAACAGTTTACTTATGAAGACGGCAATCTTGTTTTTTCGCGCTATGTCGGTGATGGTAAAGGCGCGGATTGGTACCCTGAGCAAGGTAAGAAATTAACTCTTTATTCAGACGGACAATTGCGTGACGGCATTATTGAAGACTTGAGTTCGGGCGCAAAGACGGTTGTGCGCAACGGAAAAATTATTGAAGTTATCAATCCGCTTAAGCTTGAAATCGCACCGAATTCAATCGGCGGCGAGCAAGTTCCACTTTTTGAGCAGGCAGGGCTGCTTGGCGAAGATGGAAAATTCACAAATTATGAATATCGAATCAATTCCGCGGCGCTAAAAGGAATGCGGTCAGATGATTTAAGCAGCGCGGCGTTGACGGGCTTAAAAGAATCCATGAATGATCTTTCCAGTTGGCAGGGAACACCGGCAGGATTTGCGAAAACAGGTATTCAAAAAGTTCAAGCATGGGAGGAGAATTTTTATGCGGTGAACGGCAGTCCTCTGACAAATCGCGGTTCCTTGGGTGTTTTTCTTGCGGCAGGAGCCATTAAAGGCGTGTTCGATATTGGCAATTTTGGAACAGACACGTACTTGGCGGTGGAATCATTAAAAGAAGCGATTCGAACCGGGGAATTCGAAACCGGCGCGAAGAATTATTTTGATAATTGGAAAAATTCGCTTCTCACTAATCCTTTGATTTCTGTGGCTAACGTATTTGGAGTCAACACCCCCAATTTAAATCAAGCCGTGTCGTCTATGGGCAACGAAACCATGCGCGTCATGAATGCCTTTGGCACCGCAGAAATGGTCAAGGTTTTATGGCCGTACAAAGGAATTTTCGCTACGGGGTTAGTATCTGCTCTGAAAGATGATTTTGGACAGCTCATTAGGAGTGAAGGCGGGTATATTCGAATTGTTCGAGAAACTTTTGGGGAAAGAGTATCAAGATTGCTTGGAAATCCTACCAGCGGTAACTTAAATGAGATCGAGGGATTATTACGAAATAAAGTCAATATGCAGGAGGTCTTATTTAAAGAATATAAGAGTGCAACAGATGTGACTGAGGCGGCTCAACGCGGCTTTTTAAATTTGGATGTTAATACAGCACGATCATTTAAAGGCGGACAGTATCAAGTTAGAGTTTTATCGGAAGATCTTGTAGTGTATCGAGCAGAAGGTGGATTGGCCAAAAAATATGGCGCATTTTTTGGCACTGAAAAACCTATTAATGCTTACGATGCGGATCGGCTCTATAATGTCGTTGTGCATGGCAATGATGTGCAAGAGGTTTCTACGTATATAATTAAAAAAGGCACAGTGGTCTACGAAGGTGGGGTAGAAGGTGGGGTAGGTGTTCAAATGTTTTTGAGAAATCCAAAAGAAAAAGATGTGGCTCTTTTAGCTACAGAAATCTTAGAAAGAAGTACTACATGATTAAATCTTTATCCGAAACTCGCAAATCAATTGTAGAAATAGTTGGGTTTTTGAAAGTGCACAATGATTTAGTTTGGACTAAATATTTGAGTGGAATGCTTTCGGAGTTTGACAGGGTTTTTGGTGGAGCCGAAGTAGATCAGCAGGGTGGAAAAAGTATTTTAGAAAAAATCGACAAGCTATTCGGTGGCATGGGCTCATTGAATGATTTGAATATTTACAAAGAGAATGGTCATATTGTAAGTAATGAAAGAGAAGCCAATGTGGAATTAAGCAAATTACGATCAAGATTATTTGATAATGTTCAGAGAAGTATTTTGGAGATGCAGCAACAACAGGAGAGATCGGAACATTTCTAAAAGTGCCAGGTCTAAAAGGACAAAAAGTTGAAAAAGATATTAAGTTATGCCAAGAAGACCAAGAGTATTAGTAGATGGTGGAATCTATCATGTTTTTAATCGTGGAAATAACCGACACGATTTATTTTGTGATCAAGAGGATGCAGGAATTTTCCTTTCGTATTTATATGAAATCAAGCAAGAGCTTGGGGCGAGCATCTATCACTATTGTTTGATGACCAACCACTTTCATTTTTTGATGAAGGTTGAGAGGGGCGAGGACTTGTCGAAAGTGATGCATAGAGCACAATTGGGATATGCGCGTTACTTTAAGCGAAAATATAAATTTGTTGGGCATGTGTTTCAGGAACGGTTTCGAAGCCCATTAATTGATAGAGAGGCTTACTACCTCCAGTGTGGGAGGTATATCGAGCGCAATCCTGTCAAAGCGGACATGGTGAAGAATGCCTGGGACTACGAATGGACGAGTGCTACGTATTATGCGCTAGGTGAAAAGGATGGAATGATAACTCCAAACCCATATTATGAGGGAATGGGCAAGGATGCAGCGAGTCGGCAGGAGAGTTATCGTAGCTTTTTAGCGATCGAAGATGCTTATTCAAAGTTAATTGATGAGGCTTTAATTAAATGTTAGTAATCGAACCCGGCACTTTTAGAAATGTTCCGATCTCTGTTCTAAGATATGCCAGTGAACAAAATGGAGCTGGTAGTTTTTTAACCAAAAGTAATTATTCAGATGTCGCTCAAGCTGTTAGTGGATTAAACTTGGAGCCAACTAATAATTTAGCAAGTTATAAACAAGTGGTTATGGTGGAAAAACCCACGCTGGTTTTAGAAGGTAAAATTGCCGGAAGTGGTGATGGTTCTGTGCAATCAATAGTCCTCGAGAAAGATAGCTTTGTTTTTCAGGCAGGAGAAAGTATTAATGATTAATAAAGTTTTAATTCAACTAGAAGCTTTAATTCGTCAGTTAGAAACGCCCTTACAAGAAGAAGAAAAACAGCAAGGGTGGACTGAAGAGAAAAGAAAGATATGGTTGAATTATTTTATTTCGGTGAAGCTTGAAATTAAACTTAAAGGAATTGAATATTATAAGAAAAATTCCAAATCAATCATTAGGTCCTTAGATTCTCATAACATCCATGGCGGCAATATTCTCGAAAGCGCTTGTCGCCTTGAAAATTTGGTTCATGATTTAAAATGAAACTCTGGCACATCGGTTTAATCATTCTTCTTGTGTCGCTGCTTATCAGCGTATTGCTTGTCCATGCTGAAATCGGCGGCCTTATTCGCGATCTTTTTCGCATCCTTACGCTTGCTGGACTCGTGCTTCTTATTTATGGACTTATTAAGCATAAATGACTGGGGCAAAGATTGAATTTTTTCAAAGGTAGTGAGTCTAAGAAAATAGATTCGTAGTTATGATTCTTAAAAATAAACAGGAGAAAAATATGAAAACCTTAGCATCCGTATTTGCAGTTATGATTTTATTAAGTGGATGTAACGCGGCCAGCCATCGTGCGGCGGTTCAGGATGACTCCACGGATCGTTTGACTGTGGGAAATGTGCAAAGAGAAATTCATGTTGGCATGAGCGGTGCTGATGTGGTTCAGGCACTAGGTTCACCCAATGTTGTAACTACGGATGAGCAGCGCCGCGAAGTTTGGGTTTATGATAAAGTTGCTTCCGATGCCACATATTCAAACAGTTCAGGCTATGGCACGCTAATTCTTTTAGGCTATAGTAAAGATGCTGGATCGGTTTCGACTACTCAAAGAACTTTAACTGTTGTTGTGAAGTTTGATGAGAAAAAAATGGTCCGAGACTTTGCTTATCACAGCTCGAAATTTTAAAAATAGAACTGATTTGTGCGGATTTAAAAATATGAAACGCATTGCAGCTTTTGTCTCAGCCTGTTTAATATTGACCGGCTGTATGTCTATGCCGCTGGATATTTTAAAATCTCCAGCGGATGCGGTTCAAAAGCGTGAGCTCCAGAGTCGGGCTTATGCCACGACCGATGAAAATAAAATGATCACATCGGCCGCTATGGCGCTCCAGGATATGGAGTTTACCTTAGACGATAGTGAAACTTCACTTGGCGTGGTATTAGCATCAAAGGATCGAAGTGCTGTGAGCGCCGGTCAAGTTACTGCGGCAGTGATGCTTGATGTGCTTGCGGCGGCAGGGGGCGGATATTCAAATGCTTATGGAACAACTGACAAGCAACAAAAGATACGCGCTTCAGTTGTGACAAAACTGAGTGAAGATAGATCAAAGGTTATTGTCCGCACTGTTTTTCAAAAACTGGTTTGGAATCAAATGGGGCAGCTTTCTCGAGTTGAAACGTTGAAAGACGCGACGATGTATCAAGGGTTTTATGATAAATTGTCTAAATCGGTATTTCTTGAGGAACAAAAAATATGAAGTCAGATTTTTGTAAAAGAATATTTATCGCGGGAGTGATGCTTTTTTTTGTAGGGTGCACGAGCTCTCCATCGAAGAGTGTTCTTGCGACCGATGCGAGTCAAGTGATGTTGCGTAGTATGCAGACACGTGCCTTTGATACAAGTGATCAGTCAAAAACAATGCGTGCGGTGATTGCCACTGTTCAAGATCTTGAGATGGTGATCGAAAAAGCGGATCAGCAGTTGGGGAGTGTGACTGCAACAAAATTTAGCAGCGGACAAGAGCTTAAAATGACTGTTACGGTGAGAAACGGAAATCCTGGACAAACTCTGGTGCGTGCTAATGCGCAATATGGAATTAAGCCTGTTGATAAGCCAGAGCCCTACCAGGACTTTTTTTCTGCACTTGAAAAATCGATGTTTTTAGCCGCGCAAAAAGTCGATTAAGTTTTCTTTTCATTTCCGCAAAATAAGATTTTCCCTCCTATTCCGTCATGCCTGCTTTGCAACTTGAAGGTGCAGACAGCTGTGTTTCGAATGAGCTACAATAGCGGCTTGTGATGTCCTTTTATATGCGAATTCAAAAAACGACTTTAATCCGGCAGGCTTTTTTTATTGGTGTTTTATTTTTAATTTCTGCACAAGGTTTTGCCGCGGAAAAGGGTGAGCAAATGAAAAATAGTCCTATCAAAATAAAAATCGGCGAATCTTTTCTTTTACAAAAGGATCAAGCAGCGAAGTATAAGGGAATTTTATTTAACTTTTCAGCCGTCACACATCCATTCTCCAAAAATCCGGATACAGGCATTGAGCAATATCCGAAAGAGGATTATGAGCTCACCGTTTCATACCGGGGAACAAAGCTGAATACCTATAAAATAGGTGACGGCACTTTTTTACGTTTAGCTGACCCTAGTGATCAGGTTATAGGGAAAATCGAAGGTATTTCTTATGCGTTTCGCAGACTTGAACACAAGTTGGGAGAGGTGCGATTGATATTAAATAAAACCGAATATGAAGTTGCTCCCATTGCAAAGCAAGATGCTGCAAAACAATCTCTTATCTATTCGATTAAATTGCGTTATGACATTGAAAAAGACGTTGCCAGGAAAGTTATCTATCTTGATGAAACTTTTCACAATAGCGGACAAACTCCATTAACTCTAAGTCTGTGGGGGCAGTCTCCCATGGTTAAAGCAGTTAAGCCTTGGTGGGCATTTCGTAAAGAAAAAACCCGCGCAGCTTGTGGAATGCCAGGTGCCGCCAAAGAATCAGATGTGCTGCAAATTCCTCCTAATCAGTCAATCACAGTGTCTCAATGGTATTGGGCGCAGTCCCTGCTGCCATGGACTTCAGAGCCGGACAAAGGTTTTAATACGCTTTTTCACCTTAAGAAATCAAGCTCGATTCAAATAGCACTTTGCCGGGTTTTTCGTAATGACGTTGAGGTAGTCGGGCATTTATTAAAGTGTAAAGTACAACTTGTGGAAGGAAAGTTCTGTTCAGCGCCGGTGAAGTTCAAGTACGAAATTCTTGAAAAAGAAGAAAAGTAAATAAGTAAAATGAGCCGGTGCAAACTAGCCCCTTTTCATTAGCCGGAATGGAATAGGGGAGCGTGGAAAAATTTATGTTTTGTTAAAAATACCGAATTGTATTTCCGGTCAACCTAGGCTCAGGCTTTCTTTTTTATCAACGCGATAAAAAAGGCGGTCATGGTGCCGTCGGGTAAAATGCGGCGGGCTTTTTTCACCTCCGGCGAGTAAGTCTTTTTATCCCAATCGGCAATGCCTTCCATCCAATTTGAAACGGGCGGCCTCCAATCTAAAATTTCCATTTTATCGTCAGTGCGTCCAAGCGCCCAATCAAGCATGCCCTCATTTTCTTCGGGCGCGAAAGTGCAAGTGGCATAAACCATCACACCGCCCGGTTTCAAAGAAAGAAAAGCAGATTTAAAAAGCGCGCGCTGTTTAAAAACCATTTCCTTGATTTTGGAAAGCGACCAGAATTTAAATGAATCGGGATAGGCGGTGGAAAAACGCCCTTCGCTTGAACAAGGTGAATCTAAAAGCACACGGTCGAAAGTATCGGGCGCGAGTTTGCAGTAAATTTCACCGGGCTTAAGTGTTAATTTAAAATTGTCATAACCCTGCGTATCGAGATTGGTTTTTAGTTTAAAAAACCGGGTTTTAATTTTTTCATTCGCGGTAAGTTCACCCTCGCCATTGAGGGCGCGCGTCATTTGGCCGGTTTTACTGCCCGGCGCGGCGCAAAGATCAAGAATCGTTTCACCCGGTTCAGGGTCTAAAGCTAATACAGGCAGCATGCTTGCAAGCCCTTGAATGTAAATTTCGCTATTTTGATAGCACGGCGCCTCTTGTAAGGCGCGGATATCTTTATTAAGAAGGCGAAAAGCATCCGGATACCAACTGACCGGTTCAATTTCAAATCCAAAATCTTTAAGCTGAGCAATTATTTTTCCGTGGTCTGCGTTTTTGTGATGAAGCCGGAAAGCGGGACGAGGCGTTTCAGAAAAAGAATCAACAACCTGTTTTAGATGAAGCGCCGGAATTATTTTTTGAAGGCGTTCAAGAAAAAGCGGGGGAAGTGATAGGGGCATGGGATTATTTAACCTGCGAGATTAGGAGACCGCTCCAATCTCGCAGGTTAAAATGGGTTGTCTAATGACTGCAGCCGTCACCGTGTTTGTGCTCGTGCTTTTCTTCTTCCTTTTTCATTTCGCATGATTTTCCGCCGCAGCAAAGCGGGCAATAGCCGATCGCAGACGAAAGAATTGGAATAATACCTAACCCGCCAAACCAGTTTTTATAATAAATTCCTGCGCCAATGATCGCGAGCCCGATAATAGCTCGAATCAAACGGTTTGTTCGATTCATATTTGCTTTCATCATTTCCCCCTCTTAAAAAACATGCTGAAATAAACCCCTGATAAGCGCATATTGTAGCACTTAAAAACCGATTGTGATCCGAATGAAGATAGCCCCTTTAATTCCATCCTCTTTTTCTATTATACTGATACTATATATACTTAATTTTATGAGTAAAAAGCCAAAACCAACCAAGCAGGATTTGCCCCTCAATAAGATTTTTGGATCAGCTTCCGAAAAGAGCAGTCCTTTCATTACCGACTTTGACCTGTACCTCTTAGGCGAAGGCACCCATTTAAAAAGCTACGAAAAATTAGGCGCGCATCTCATCGTCAAGGATGGCGTTGCCGGAGTTTGCTTTGCGGTGTGGGCGCCGAATGCCAAAGCCGTCAGCGTCGTAGGTGATTTTAATGGCTGGTGCGCGGGCAAGCATGCGCTCGAAAAATTACCTAAATCGGAATTTTGGGCGGGTTTTTTTCCGGGCATCAAAGAGGGCAGCTTTTATAAATATTCGATTGTCACTCCGGAAGGGGGACAGATTCCTCTCAAAGCCGACCCGTACTCTTTTTTTTGTGAAATCCGTCCGAAAACCGCATCCGTTGTCACAACGCTTGACCGTCATGTTTGGCAGGACAATGATTGGATGGAAAAGCGCGCAAAAATAAATAGCCTCGACGCGCCGCTCTCGATTTACGAAGTTCATTTAGGCTCTTGGAAACGAGAGCTTCATTCCAACCATTTTTTAAACTATCGTAATTTAGCGCATGAGCTTGTCGAGTACGCGAAGAAGCAAGGCTATACCCATATTGAGCTCATGCCCATTATGGAACATCCGTTGGATGAATCTTGGGGCTACCAGGTGCTTAGTTATTTCGCGCCCACAAGCCGCTTTGGTTCCGCGGAAGACTTTATGTATTTCGTAGATTATTGTCATCAGAACGATATCGGTGTCATTCTCGATTGGGTGCCGGCCCATTTTCCGCAGGATAAACATGGCCTCGCGAATTTTGACGGTCGCGAAATTTATGCGTATGGCGATTGGAAAAAGCGCGAGCACAAAGACTGGGGGACTTTTGTTTTTGATTATGCGAACCCCAAGGTGCGTAATTTTCTGATGGCGAACGCGCTTTTTTGGTTTGATAAATATCATATCGACGGTTTACGCGTGGATGCGGTCGCGTCGATGATTTACCGCGATTATTCCAAAAAACCCGGAGAGTGGGATCCGAATGAGTACGGCGGCCGTGAAAACTTGGAAGCGATTGATTTTTTAAAACGCTTCAATGAAACGGTGCACATTAATTTTCCCGGCGTGTTGACGATGGCGGAAGAATCAACTGCCTGGACCGGTGTGTCACGCCCGACTTATACCGGCGGACTTGGGTTTAGCTTGAAATGGAACATGGGCTGGATGCATGACACGCTTGAATTTTTTTGTCAGGATCCCGTGCATCGCCGCTTTCATCAAAACATGCTGACTTTTTCCCTGCTCTACGCTTTTACCGAAAATTTTGTACTGCCTATTTCCCATGATGAAGTAGTGCATGGTAAGCGCGCGCTGCTTGAAAAAATGCCGGGCGATGATTGGCAAAAGTTCGCGAATTTACGTCTTTTTCTGGGATATATGTTCGGGCATCCCGGGAAGAAACTCAATTTTATGACGAATGATATCGCGCAGCGTCAAGAATGGAATGCGGTTAGTTCCATGGATTGGCATGTGCTGCAATGGGAGCCGCATCAAAAGATTCAGCACTTTGTGCAGGATTTGAACCGTCTTTATCGTTCTAACGCGGCGCTCTATGAAGTTGATTTTGAATGGCAGGGTTTTGAATGGATTGATTTTCTTGATCATGAAAACAGCGTGCTTTCTTTTATTCGCTGGTCGAAAGACCGCAAGCAGTCTTTAATTTTCACCCTCAATTTAACCCCGGTTCCGCGTTTGAATTACCGCATCGGAGTTCCTTTTGGCGGTTTTTACGAAGAAATCTTAAACAGTGACGCCAAAGAATACGGCGGAAGCGGTATTGGTAATTTGGGCGGAGTCCAAGCGGAATCATTTTCTTGGCATGGAAGGCCGCATTCGATCGAAGTTAATTTGCCGCCGCTCGCGATTAACATTTTTAGACCGACAATACAAAAATAATATTAATAGTATTGTCGTCCCCGCGAAGGCGGGGACCCAGTTATTATTTCTGGATTCCCGCTTACGCGGGAATGACAACTGAGAATAACGGAGTTAGGAAGATGCAAATTTGGCCCGGCAAATCTTATCCTCTGGGAGCGAATTGGGACGGTGCGGGAGTGAATTTTTCGATTTTTTCGGAGCATGCTGAAAAAATCGAGCTTTGCCTTTTTGATTCCCCGGACTCGGCTAAAGAAGATGTCATTCTGCCGTTGCCCGAACGCACCAATCATATTTGGCATGGATACATTCCTGGGTTAAGGCCCGGACAGCTCTATGGCTACCGCGTGCATGGACCCTACAAACCGCAAGAAGGACATCGCTTTAACCCCGCTAAAATTTTACTCGATCCTTATGCTAAAGCGATTGGCCGCCAGATTACCTGGCGCGAAGAAATGTTTGGCTATGACTTGCATAACCGCCGTAAAGATCTCGCTATCGATAAACGTGACAATGCCGCTTGGGCGCCTTTGGGTGTTGTGGTTGCGCCTTATTTTGATTGGGAAGGCGACACGCTTTTAAAAACACCTTGGCAGGAAACAGTTATTTATGAAATGCATGTTAAGGGCATGACGCAGCTGCATCAGCATATTCCCAAAGCCTTGCGCGGAACTTATGCCGGGTTGGCCTCCGAACCGGTGATCGCACATCTGAAAGAATTAGGAATTACGGCGGTGGAGCTGATGCCGATTCATTTTCACGCGAATGAGTGGCATTTATTGGATAAGAAGTTGACGAATTATTGGGGGTATAACACCGTTTCTTTTTTTGCGCCCGACCCGGAATATGCTAGCGCCAAAAATCCGCTCGAGGTGATTCGTGAATTCAAGCATATGGTGAAACTTTTTCACCGCGCGGGTATCGAAGTGATTTTAGATGTGGTTTATAACCATACTGCGGAAGGTAATCAGCACGGGCCGACGCTTTCATTTCGAGGCATCGATAATAAATCTTATTACCGTTTATCGGAAGAGAATCAACGGCATTATGAGGACTTTACAGGCTGCGGCAACAGTTTGAATGCGCGTCATCCGCGTGCGCTCCAGGTGATTACCGATAGTTTGAGATATTGGATTCAAGATATGCATATCGACGGTTTTCGTTTTGATTTAGCGAGCACGCTCGCGCGTGAATTTTTTGCAGTTGATAAAATGGGAAGCTTTTTTGATGTGATGCATCAAGACCCCGTTATTCATCAAGTGAAACTCATTGCTGAGCCATGGGATCTGGGTGAAGGCGGCTACCAAGTTGGTAATTTTCCGGTAGGTTGGGCGGAATGGAATGGAAAGTACCGTGATTGCATGCGCAGTTTTTGGAAGGGAGACGGCGGACGGCTTTCAGAATTCGCGACACGGTTGTGCGGTTCCAGCGATCTTTATAAAATCAGCGGGCGCAGGCCTCAGGCGAGCATTAATTTTATTACCAGCCATGATGGATTTTCAATGCAGGATTTAGTAACGTATAACTCGAAGCACAACGAGGCTAACCTTGAAGAAAACCGCGATGGGACGGATGATAATTTAAGCTGGAATTGCGGTTTTGAGGGTCCGACTGAAGAATTATCCGTAGTCAAACTGCGTGAGCAGCAAAAAAGAAATTTGATCGCCACACTTTTTCTTTCACAGGGTGTGCCGATGATGCTGGGCGGCGATGAAATTTCGCGCAGTCAAATGGGCAATAATAACGCGTACTGCCAGGATAATGAGCTCAGCTGGTTTCATTGGGATTTCAATGAGAATCAAGTCGCGTTTTTAGATTTCGTTAAAAAAGTAATCCGCTTTCGCAAAAGCCAGCCGGTCCTGATTCGTAAAAATTTTTTAGAAGGCCGTGAAGTACGCGGAGCAAAAGACATAATCTGGCTTGATTCAACCGGCAAAGAAATGGGCGACGCGGAGTGGAACAATCCGCATGTTCAAAGTGTCGGCATGCTGCTTTCCGGTCAAGCCATGAACGAACTGAATGAACGCGGCGAACGGATTGAAGGCGACACTTTACTTTTAATGATGAATGCGTATCATGACCGGGTTTCCTTTTTGCTTCCGAAGATTGATTCGTCACAAGCATGGGAAATGGCTTTTGATACAGCGGAAGGCAAATTGTCAGGATGGAGAATGCGCGGCGAAGAAACGTATGTTCTTGAAGGCCGGTCATTGGCCGTGATGAAGCTTGCCTGAGTATGAAATTATAATTTTTTTGAAAGGATTTTATTTATGGCGTTTTTAAGTCAAGAAGTGATTGCTTATTTTTCCATGGAAATTGCGTTGCAGTCGGATATGCCGAGTTACAGCGGCGGTTTGGGCGTGCTTGCCGGCGATACAGTGCGCACAGCCGCTGATCTTGGAATTCCGATGGTGGCAGTAACATTGCTGCACCGTAAAGGTTATTTTAATCAAAAGTTAAATCCCGATGGAACTCAGGTCGAGTCGCCATCGGAATGGCGTATTGAAGACTTTTTGCAGGAACTGCGCTCCCGCGTTGCGGTTAACATTGAAGGCCGGACAGTGTACATCCGGCTTTGGCGTTACTTGATCAAGGGTGTTACCGGCGCGACTGTTCCGGTTTATTTTTTAGATACCGACCTTCCCGAAAATTCCGAATGGGACCGCACATTAACTCATTTTCTTTATGGTAAAGATCAGCGCTATCGTCTTGCCCAAGAAATTATTTTAGGCGTGGGCGGAGTGCGCATGCTGCGTGTCAAGCGCCACAATAATATTCGCCGGTTTCATATGAATGAAGGCCACGCCAGTTTACTGACTTGGGAGCTTATGCAAGAGCGGCTCGGTCCGGACCAAAGCCGCACATTGACTGCCGAAGATATTAATGCTTTGCGTGAAAAGTGTATTTTTACAACGCATACGCCCGTTCCCGCCGGACATGACCAATTTCCGATGGAACTTGTAGAGCAGGTTCTCGGGAAACCGGCGATGGAAGCGATTAGCGCGGTTGTGAATGATTCGCATACTTTGAATATGACGCGCTTGGGAATGAATCTCAGTCATTTCATCAATGCTGTTGCGCGCAAACACGGCGAAATTTCGCGCAAAATGTTTCCCGAGCACAACATTGACTATATTACGAACGGTGTTCACGCTACCAGCTGGACTGCGCCCGCTTTTCAAGCTTTATATGACCGCTATATTCCCGATTGGAAGAAGGACAATCTTCTTTTTCGTGAAGTTCAAAAGATTCCGCGTCAGGAAATCTGGGACGCGCATCAAGCGGCAAAGCGTGATTTGATTGCCTATGTTAAGTCAGCTGCGCAGGTTGAATTTGACCCCGAAGTTTTTACTCTCGGTTTTGCGCGGCGTTCGGTTGCGTATAAGCGCGCGGATTTATTTTTCGAAGACACCGAACGCCTCAAAAGAATTATCGGAAACCATCCGATTCAAATTGTTTTTGCAGGCAAAGCCCATCCTCAAGATACTGCCGGCAAAGAACTGATCAAAAATATCCATCGTGCCCGCGCAGCTTTGGCACCGCAGGTTCGCGTTGTTTATTTGGAAGATTATGATATGGAAATCGGGCGGTTGATGACCTCAGGCGTGGATATTTGGCTGAATAATCCGGAGCGTCCGCTTGAAGCTTCTGGCACCAGCGGAATGAAATCTGCATTAAATGGTGTTCCGTCACTTTCAGTTTTAGACGGATGGTGGTGTGAAGGCTGCATTGAAGGTGTGACCGGATGGGCGATTGGCGAGCAATTTAATGAAACCAATCAAAATCGTAAAGATGATGCCGACTCGCTTTACTCCAAGCTCGAAAATCTGATTTTGCCGCTTTACTATAAAGAGCGTGCGCGTTATCTCGATATTATGGCGCAGGTGATTGCTCTTAATGGTACGGCATTTAATACGCAAAGAATGTTATATCAATACGCGCTTAAGGCTTATTTCCTCTAATCCGTTTCGCCCCATTTAACCGCTTAGGGCCTTTGGCCTTAAGCGGTTTTTTTCTATTCCTTGTCTTCATAATCTTGTAATTTATTAATCCTATGTTAGTTTTTGATTAATAATGCTATTAAATGACTCATATTTTTTTGAATAATCTTTGAATATCCGCCGTCCAAGATGTGAACTTGAAATTATTCACTTAATGATAATGGAGGGGTAAACCGAAAGAATCCTGACGGTATTTTTATACTGTTATGAACGCTGTCAAAGGCGCTCAGGTAGCAGGGCAAAACCCTGACGGTGAATCAGCGTAAGAGTTTCTGGTGCGCGTTTTTGTTTAGTGTTACTTCAATTTAAACTCAAGGAGATATTTATGAAAAAGTTTTTGACAGTCTTGGCTTTATTGGCGGTTGCGCTTAATTTCAGTTCAGTTCGTTTATGGGCTGAAGAAATCAAAGCAGACAGCACGGCGGTTGTTAGCACAGATGCAGTTAAAGGCGGCAGTGATGCTGAAATTGCTCTTGAAAACGCGGCTGTAGCGGATGATCAGAAAGCGAAGACTGAAGTAGTAGCGCCCGTAGTTGCTGTGCCCGCGGCGGATGCCGCAAAAGCAGTCGTTCCTGCGGTGACAGAAGAGAAGAAGGAAGCTATGGGCTCTGTTCTTCCTGTAACCACACAAGATCAGGCTAAGATTTCCTAATCTTTTCCTGGCTGAGAGAATAAAAAGCGGCTTGGGTTTCCCAAGCCGCTTTTTCTATCTTCTGTTTTATATTGCGACCATCAACAAGCCTGCGGTCGTCTTTTGGCAATCCTCGATAAAAATCGAACCGGGCATGCTGCGCTTTGAACCTCAATTTTTGATAATGCTTGGATTGGTCTCTAGCGTATTTTTAGGGTATTTCTCGAGAGGATTTTCAGAAAGTTCTTTTCGGATTTAGGGCAAACAGGCTATATTGCTTCAACGTCAGACTAAACTGAGACAATAATATATGTTATGTTCCTGCGGTAAAAAAGAGGCGACAATTCATTTGACCGAAATTGTCAACGCTCAAGTCACGGAGCTTCACTTATGCGAAGCTTGCGCGAAAGATCAGGGAACTGACTTTAAGCAATTTCTTGCCCCTTTGCAGGGCGGTATGCCGGATTTGGCGGGTATGTTTTCAAAAGCCATGGGGTTGGCTCCCGGACAGGATATGAAGTGCCAGTCCTGCGGCATGACCATGGGTGATTTTGAAAAGGCGGGCCGTTTGGGATGTGCCGGTTGTTATAAGACCTTTGCGCCTTATTTACTACCGTTGATTAAACGGATTCACCGTCATGACCAGCATCACGGAAAAACGCCGGGAAATGTAAAACAGGTTGTTGCCGATAATAAAGCAGCCCCGCGGGGTAAATTGTCCGATTTGGCGATCCTGCGCAAAAAACTCACCGAATGTGTGAAGACTGAAGATTATGAGGACGCGGCACGGCTGCGTGATGAAATTCAAAAATATGAAAAGTCCCATTCTAAAAAAAAGGTTAATTTGTGAGCGGAAAATATAAAGTAAATGACGACATTTTTTTATGGAGCAGCGCGAACATAAATAATGATGGGTCGGAATTTATCCCAGAAAAATGCGCAGCATTTCATCCGGGACCCAGGCTAGATTCCCGCCTGCGCGGGAATGACAGGAAAGTTTAAATATGGCACATTATAAAGCTCTCGTGGTAGTTGAGTCTCCTACCAAAGTTAAAAAAATAAGTGCGTTTTTAGGAAAAGATTACAAAGTCATGGCCAGCGTCGGCCATGTACGCGATTTGCCTTCCAGCGCGTCCGAAATTCCGGCGGCCATGAAAAAAGAAAAATGGCGAACACTCGGTGTCAATGTAAACGATGATTTCAAACCGTATTATCTTGTCTCATCCGAAAAAAAGAAGATTGTCGCTGAAATTAAAAAGGCTGCGGATGAATCCGACGAACTCTTGATCGCGACCGACGAAGACCGCGAAGGCGAGAGCATTGGCTGGCATCTCATTGAAGTGCTTCAGCCTGAAGTTCCGGTACGGCGCATGGTTTTTTCTGAAATCACAAAAGAAGCTATTCAAACCGCATTAACACAAACCCGCAAGCTTGATTTGCATTTGGTGAATGCGCAGGAAACACGCCGTATTTTGGACCGCCTTTACGGGTACACATTAAGTCCTTTGCTTTGGAAGAAAATCGCGCGCGGCCTTTCCGCAGGACGTGTTCAGTCGGTTGCGGTGCGGCTTTTAGTTGAGCGCGAACTCGAGCGCCTCGCATTTCGCAGCGGAACTTATTGGGATTTGAAAGCTTCGCTTGCCAAGACCACAGGCGATCGTTCTTTTGAAGCGCATCTTTTTAAAGTCGGAAGTAAGCGCGTTGCGGAAGGCCGTGACTTTGATGAATCCACCGGAAAACTGAAAGCGGACGTGGATGTTTTGCTTTTGGATGAAAAGGCCGCCGGAGTATTAAAAGAAAAAGTTCTGACAAGTCCTTGGAAAATTTCAAACATTGAAACCAAGGCGCAGATCCGCCGCCCTTATCCGCCGTTTACAACCAGCAGCCTTCAACAGGAGTCCAACCGCAAGCTTGGTTTTACCGCGCGGCGCACGATGCAGGTCGCACAGGGACTTTATGAAAATGGACACATTACCTATATGCGTACCGACAGCGTTAATCTTTCCGGTGAAGCTATGAAAGCCGCGCGCGGTGCGGTGCTTGAACGCTACGGTAAAGAATTTTTAAGTCCCGAGCCCAGACAGTTTCAAAATAAATCCAAGAACGCGCAGGAAGCCCACGAAGCGATTCGTCCCGCCGGAACGGAAATGAAAAAGGGCGAAGAACTTGGTTTAGCGGGTGAAGAATTGAAACTGTATGACATGATTTGGAAGCGCACCATGGCGACGCAGATGGCGGACGCGCGCGTTCAATTTGAAACGGTTTTTATCTCTGCCGCTGACGCGGAATTCCGCGCGACCGGCAAAAAGATTTTATTTCCCGGTTTCTTCAAAGCATATGTGGAAGATGTGGATGATCCCGAAGCGAAGGGTGATGACCATGAAACCGAATTGCCCGAGTTGGCGGTAGATGAAAATTTGAATTGTAAAAATGTCGAAGCGATTTCGCATGAAACGAAACCGCCCGCGCGTTATACCGAAGCGTCGCTTGTAAAGGCGCTGGAAGAAAAAGGGATCGGCCGTCCGAGTACTTATGCTTCGATTATCGGAACGATTCAAGACCGCGGCTATGTGCGTAAAGCCGGCAATCAATTGATTCCTACCTTTGTAGCGATTGCCGTGACACAACTTTTGGAAAAAAACTTTCCCAAGCTTGTTGACTATAATTTTACGGCGAAGATGGAAGACTCGCTGGACGATATCGCGGCCGGCAAAGCGGAAGAGCTGCCTTATTTGCAGAATTTTTATAACGGTGAAGAGGGTTTGGCTCAGCGCGTTAAAGTGGGCGAAGAAAAAATTGATGCGCGCGCGTCATGCACTTTGAGGTTTCCGGATTTGGATTATGATATTCGTGTCGGCCGCTATGGGCCTTATTTTGAAGTGATTACCGGTGAAACCAAAGTGACCGCCGGAATTCCTGAAACTTGCGCGCCCGGAGATTTGTCGAATGCTGTAGCTAAGCAAATTATTGCGGACAAAGAAAAAGGCCCGCAAAGCATGGGAACGCATCCCGAAACAGGGCTACCGATTTTTCTGATGCGCGGTCCTTACGGTCCCTATATTCAGTTGGGCGAAGTTAAAGAAGGCGAAAAAAAGCCTAAGCGTGTTGGTATTCCTAAGACGATGGACGCCAATGCAGTTGATTTTGAAAAATCACTGGCACTTTTACAATTACCTCGTAATTTAGGCCCGCATCCGGCTGATGGTAAATCTGTTTTTGCAAATACGGGGCGCTTCGGTCCGTATGTCAGCCATGATGGAAAATTTAAGTCCATTCCTAAAGACCAGGACGTGCTGGCAATTGAATTACCTGCGGCCGTAGAATTGATTGCACAGGCCAAGGGCCGCGCGACAGCGAAACCCATCAAAGAATTAGGCAATCATCCTGATGGTGATGCGGTTGGAATTTATGAAGGTAAATACGGTCCTTATGTAAAACATAAGAAAACCAATGCCACGATTCCAAAACAAACCGATCCGCAAAGTGTCACGCTTGAGCAGGCGCTTGAACTTTTGAAAGCGCGTGAAGCTAAAGGCAAGAAGAAACCTGCGCGCGGCGGCAAACGTTCTAAAAAATCTGCTGAGTAACCCGGTAATTTTAAGTTCTTAACGAAAGAAAACTCATGAAACTTGATAATGCGCTTGTGGTGATTGATATTGAATCAACCGGAACTTGGGTTGAAAAAGACCGGATTATCGAAATTGCTTTGATTAAATATTTGCCCGACGGAAAAAAAGAAGTTTTTGAAAAAAGGATTAACCCGGGAATGCCGATTCCGCCTTTCGTCGTCCAGTTGACGGGGATATCGGATGCCGACGTAAAAGACGCGCCGGCTTTTAAATCAGTCGCGCAAAGCGCGATTGCTTTTATCGGTTCCGCGGATATGGGCGGCTTCAACATCGAACGTTTTGATTTGCCGCTTTTGGAGCGGGAATGCGCGGACGCGGGTTTCCGTTTTGAGTGGAAAAACAGGAAGATATATGACGCGCAAAAGGTTTTTCATTTGAACGAAAAACGCGATCTTTCGGCGGCATATCAGTTTTATTGCGGACAGGACTTGGTGGGGGCGCATTCTGCCAGAGCGGATAGTGAAGCGGTTTTTGCTATTTTGGAAAAACAAGTTCAAAAGTACGGCGCGGGTTCCGACGCTCTTTCTATTTTGGATCAGTTTGAGTATACATCCAGCACCGAGTTTTATGACACGGAAAGAAAGTTTTGCTGGTGGGACGGGAAACTTTATTTGATGTTCGGAAAATACGCGCGCAAACTGCCGCTTGAAGAAATTGTGAAAGTGGATACGGGTTATTTAACTTGGATTTTAAAATCTGATTTTTCAGACGGTGTTAAAAATATTATTCGTGCCGCGATGAAAGGTGAAATTCCTTCGCGAAAATCAAATTCAAACCCAACTCCCGCTCAAACAACCGCGTCCTGACGGCGCGGAACTCGCGGTTTTTGAGTTTGAATTTGATTTTCGCTCAGCTGGGCCATAATAAAGAACTGCGTCTGTTTTAAATTTGCGCTCCTGAATGTCGCGCCTGGGTTGTTTAATTGAAAAGTAAAAATTGAGAGGAAATTATGTCGAAGCGTGTACTTTCATTTCATTATATTCTTACCAATAAAAAAGGCGAAACGATTGATTCGTCTCGCGGCGCCGAAGTTTTTCCGGTGTTGGAAGGTGCCCAGCAAATTATTCCCGGCCTTGAAGCCGAACTTTTTCAAATGAAAGCCGGTGATAAAAAGAAAATCCATGTGACGGCGGACAAAGCCTATGGCCTCGTGCGCGAGGATTTACGCGTTAAAGTGAGCCGCGGACAGCTTCCGGACGGCGAAATCAAAGTCGGCGTTCAATTTAGTGCGGGCGAAGGGCATGGCCCCGTTTTTACCGTGATCAAGATCGAAGAAGACGGCGTACACTTGGATGGCAATCATCCTTTAGCCGGCGAAGATTTAACTTTTGACGTAGAAGTGACGGATGTGCGCGATGCGACGGCGGAAGAGGAGCAGCATGGACATGCTCATGGGCCACATGGTCACCACCACTAAAATTTATTGAAAAAGGTCATCTGCTGCGTCATTCACGTCGTTTCCTTGTGCGGCGTATTACCGCATACGCCTCCGCGGGCACTAGTGAATTCCTTGCATCTGAACCTTTTTGAATAAATTTTTCTATGAAAAAGCTAACATCAAAATTTTTTGAGAATGTGAAATCAAAGCGAAACGGCCGATATGCGAATATCGGCCGTTTACGTTTGTATTACGAAATTCACGGAAGGGGCGAGCCGCTTTTTTGGCTGCATGGCGGGCTTTCCTGCATTGACGGCCTGCGCTTTCAAATCCCTTATTTTGCTGGAAGCAAATATCATAATCGTAGTGAGCATTTCAAAGTGATTCTTCCTGAAAGGCCGGGGCATGGGCATACAGCCGATATTGCGGGCGCTTATTCTTACGAGCAAATGGCCGTTCAGACTTTTGAGTTAATGAAGAAATTAAAAATTAAAAAGGCGAACTTTGCCGGATACAGTGACGGCGCGAATTTGCTTCTATGGTTAGCTGCGAAATATCCCACATGCGTTAAAAAAATAGTTTTAGTCGGCGGGAATTTTCATCATCGCGGATGTGAGTCTGAGTTTCAGAAGCATTTGCGCAAACAAAATGCGGGAATGGATCCGCGCTATGCGGCCTATTCTCCGGACGGCGCCGGGCATTACGTGGAAGTGTTTGAAAAGTGCCGTAAATTGTGGCTGACCGAGCCTCGGTGGAAAACCAGCCTCCTGAAAAAAATTCGCTGCCCCGTTCTGGTGATGGCGGGTGACCGCGATATGATTAAGCCCGAGCATACGCTTGAAATGTTTCGCGGAATAAAGCGAAGCCGGTTAGCGATTATTCCCGGTGCGAGTCACGCACTCTTAAAAGAAAAGCCCGAAATCGCGAATCAGATTATTTTAGATTTCTTAAAATAGAATTGAGAATATGCGTAGGATTTTGATTTGGATTTTAGCGGTGTATCAGGCGATTTTAAGGCCGTTCTTCGGGCCGGCCTGTAAATTTACACCGTCTTGTTCGGAGTATTGCCGCGAGGCTGTGCAGCGTTTCGGCGCGTGGCGGGGCGGTTGGCTCGGAATTCAACGGCTTTCGCGCTGCCATCCTTGGTCAAAGCAATCCGGCTACGACCCAGTTCCCGTTTCTTGACCTTTGAAATCTTAGGTTTATTCGGTTTACGTCTGGATGGGCCCGAATGATAGCGGTCGAAAATCAAATGGACTGCTCTCAATAAATTGTCAGCGCGTAAATCAGGTGCTTTTTCCCGTGGCAATTTCTTCTCATCTTCGCGGCCATGGCCGGTGCGTACGAATGCGGTTTTAATTCCGTAGTTTTTCCCCGCTTCAATGTCGGTGGCTTTATCGCCAATGAAGAAGGTTTTTGATTTATCGAACTCAATCCGTTTTTCGGCTTCCTTGAAAAGTCCGATCTCAGGTTTGCGGCATTTGCAGCCGGCAGCTTTGCCGTGCAGGCAATAATGCGCTGAGAAAATATCAATGCCTGCTTTGGCAAGCTCAGCAAGCATATGCTTGTGCACATTCCAGCAGGCTTCACTTGTGAAAACACCGTCACCGACACCTGCCTGATTGGAGATCACAATGATTTTGTAGCTCGCTTCATACAGCTTTTTGAGAGCTTCCACGGCGCCTTCTTCAAAGCGGAAATCCGCAGGTTTTTCAACATACCCCATCAGGTCAACATTAATCACGCCGTCACGGTCTATAAATATAACTTTTTCCATGAATCCTTCCTCGCTAGAATAGCGGTCGGATTATAAATGAGATTTGTGGGTTTGAGTTAATTTTGAGGAGCCGCGATCCGAGCTTTGTCGAGGACCGCAAAATGTGAATGCAAATTTATAGTACGCTTTCCAAAAAAATCGAAGAGTTTAAACCGCTTGTGCCGGGCAAAGTGTCCATGTATGTCTGTGGGCCGACGGTGTATGACTATCTGCATATCGGCAATTTTCGCGGCGCGATTTTCTTCAACCTTGTGCGTAATTGGCTTGAAGCCTCCAGTTACAAGGTTGATTATGTTTACAACTATACCGATATTGATGACAAAATCATCAAGCGCGCCGCCGAACAGGGAATGAGCCCGTCCGACCTTACCAGAAAATTTATCGCTGAATTCGAAAAAGATTTCAACGCGCTTGGTTTAAAGCCGCACACCAAAAATCCGCGAGCTACGGATTATATTCCTCAAATGGTTAAAACTATTGAGAAGCTGATTCAAAATGAAAAAGCTTATGTCGCGGAAGGCGAAGTCCTTTACTCGGTGGACGCTTTTCAGGGTTACGGTAAGTTGAGCGGCAAAAAGCTTGATGAGTTAGAAGCCGGCAGCCGCGTGGAAGTTGTTAAGCATAAAAAGAATCCTTTTGACTTTGTTTTGTGGAAGCCCGCTAAACCCGGTGAGCCCAGCTGGCCGTCGCCTTGGGGCGCGGGCCGTCCGGGCTGGCATATTGAATGTACCTGCATGATTCACGGCGAGCTCGGCGAACAAATTGATATTCATGGCGGCGGCATTGACCTGATTTTTCCGCATCATGAAAATGAAATTGCGCAGGGCGAAGGCGTTTCGGGAAAACAATATTCAAAATATTGGATGCATAACCAATTTATTAATTTCGGCGATGAGAAAATGTCGAAGTCTTTGGGGAATGTGATTACCGCCAGAAAATTTCTAGAAACATATCACCCTGAAATTCTCAAATTCATGATTCTGTCCGTTCAATACCGTTCCATTTTGCAGTTTAGTTCGGCGCAAATTCATCAGTCCATTCAGGCGCTTAATAAAATTTATGAATCATTGGAACGCGCAAAAGTTTTGGCTGCAACTGTTGATGCTGGTCAAAGTCTATTGCCTGATGTTTATGCGCAAAATCTAAGGCGAGCGGGGGATGAGCTTGAGGCTGGGTTGAATGAAGACTTTAATACGCCTGTTGTTTTTTCAAAAATCTTCGAAGTGGTTCGGATTTTTAATGAAACAACGACGGTAAATAAAAAAAAGAATGAGTATATTATTTGCGCAAAAGCATTTCTTGAGTGGATGGCAAGGTATGGGGCGTTATTAGCGTTATTTCAAGAAAACCCTACTAGCTTCCGCGAGCGAATTAAAGAAATTTTGATTCGTGAAAAAGGCATTGACCGGACGAAAGTAGACCGACTTGTTCTGGAAAGAACGGAAGCTCGAAAAAACAAAGACTACAAACGTTCCGATGAGATTCGTGATGAGTTGTCTGCTATGGAAATCGAAATTCTTGATACGGCAAGCGGGACAATTTGGGCCGTTAAGAAAGGTGATTAGCCGGAGATAGGGCTGTCAATGGGTCTTCCGGTTTATAAGGCAGGCGCACCGTAAAAGTAGTGCCTTTATCGACTGTGCTTGTAACCGAAATTTTCCCGCCATGCCGTAATGCAATCTTCTGACAAATCGAAAGTCCCATGCCTGTGCCTTCATATTGACTTTGAGTATGCAATCGCTGAAAAGGCTTAAAAATCAGATCAGCATACTTTTCATCAAACCCAATTCCATTATCTTCCACGGAAATTTCGGCATATTGAGCGTTGATTTGTTTTGATTTTATAGAAACCCTCGGCGGATTTCCGGGAGGAGCAAATTTAATTGCATTGCCGATTAAATTTTGAAAAAGGCGCTGCAATTGAGCTTCATCGCCTTCGAGTAAAGGTAAATTGTCAGTATGAATTCGCGCGCTTGATCTTTCGATCCGCGGTTCCAAGTCGATGATGACATCCTGAATGATTTTGTTTAGGTCCACTTTTTGAAAAGGCGCTGCGGATGTTTTTACATTTTCAAAAATTCGAAGCTGTTCGATCATCTTCGACATGCGAACCGCGGAGGTTCGCAGCCGATTGAGGCGCTGCGAGACCTCGCTGCTTAAATGCAGCGCTGCGCCCTGGCTTTCTAACACATCCGTTTGGAGCATGATATTTTTAAGCGGTTCCTGCAAATCGTGCGTTGCTGCGAATGCAAAAAGCTGCAGCTGCTCCAGCTCGGCCTTGGCTTGTGAGACAGCGATGTTTTTTTCAAGGATGACTTGATCGGCATCTTGGCGGATTGCAATATTGGATAAAAGCGAACGCACACGCATAGTTAATTCTTTCGGATGGAAAGGCTTAAAAAGATATTCATCCGCTCCTGCTTCCCAGCCGCGCATCATGGCTTCACGGTGCGTGAGAGCTGTCAACAACACGACAGGAATTTTTAAGGTGGCGGAGTTGGCTTTGATTTCTTTGCAAAGAGTAATACCGTCTTTTTTGGGCATCATGACATCGGCTAAAATTAAATCCGGCAGCCATTTTTGAATAACTTCAAGCGCTTCTTCGCCGTCGGTTACAACCTGGCAATCGCAAAAGTCTTGCAACAAGCCTTTGATATAAGACGCCATTTCTAAATTATCCTCAGCGATTAAAACTCGAGGAGTGTCTTTCTTTACGTTCGAGGGAGAAGCGGAAGGCGGCAGGCTTTTTTCCGGGTATTGCGGGACAAGTTTTCGAAACGGTTTGAGCTGTTCTTTAGATGTCGGCAGCGTTGCAGCGCACGAAGGCGCGGCATACTCGACGATAAAGGTGCTTCCTTGGCCGGGTTGACTGCGCACGCTGGCATCGCCGCCAAGCGCAATCGCAAATTCTTTGACAAGCGCCAGCCCCAATCCCGTGCCCTCAAAGCGGCGCGTCGATGTGCTTTCAAGTTGATGAAATTTTTTGAAAAGCAGGGGAATGTTTTCTTCCGTGATGCCGATGCCTGTATCGGAAACATCAAGATTTAAGCGATTATTTTTAACTTTGAGCGTGACGATGATTTTTCCTCCGGCGGGAGTAAATTTGACGGCATTGGATACCAGGTTAAAAAGAATCCGGTCATGTAGATAGCGGTCAATCAGAATCCACGCCGCCGCTGGATCCGGCCGAAACTCCAGCACTAAATTTTTTTGATGGAAAAGAGGCGCGAAGTCGTCTAAAGCCGAGCGTGTTACAGCGATAATTTCCAAGGGTTCGCGCGACGCTTGGAGCTGGCCTGCTTCTAAACGTGAAAAATCGAGCAGTCCAGAAACCATTTGCAGAAGCCGGACGGCATTATTGTGAATGGTTTGAAGCAGCTTTTTTTGCGGCTCAGTGAGTGTGCCCGTTTCTCCGGAAAGCAAGGATTCGGCGGGTGCCAAAGTTAAGGTCAGTGGCGTGCGCAGCTCATGCGATACGTTTGCAAAAAACTCATCTTTGATTTTTTCGGTTTCTACCAATTTGCGATTGGCTTCATTTAACTTTTCCGCAGTTTGACGGAGCTCTTCAGACTTTAAGAATTCGCGGTAATGCTGTATTTTATAAATTTTTGTCATCAGGCATAACATAAAAAGCGTTAAGCTCATCAGAATAATTTTGTTACCCGCGATTTGCCAAAACTGAGGAACGGTGACGGGGTTGTAAACAATCGCGCAAATGTAACCCGCGATAATTAAAAGACCGGTTCCAACCGTGTGGCGTATATAAAAAGTATTCATGAGCAGGAGGCCGAGGAAAACATGATTCATGCCTTCGTAATAGGAGCTTTGGACACCGACGGAAATAAAGATAATGTAATTAATCGCATTTCCGACGATGAGGATGGCGCCATCCACCAGCCAAATAATATGGGTTTGAACGGGTTTTAAAAAAGTGAGGGCGAATAGAAGCCAAAAGAGAAGCGCGGTCACAACGCGCACAACCAGAAAGGCTGATGCATAAGCGGGATACATAATGCGGTCAAGAGCCGTTACACTTATAAAAATAAATGAGCCCGCAATCAGCACAATGCGCGCGCGGTAAAGAATCGCTTCATTCACCGTTTGACGGTAACGGTTTTGAAGATCGAGTGCGGGATAATACCGCTTGTTGAAAATTTTCTTCAAGGCATCTAGAATCACGGTGCTCCTTCTATGGGGTTATTCTAGCAGTGCGGGCGTCAGAAATTGAGAGGAAAATGAAACCGGAAGATTTTATGAGAGCGGCTATCGAAGAAGCGCTTCGCGCACGCGGCCAAACGGGTGAGAACCCGATTGTCGGCGCCGTCATCGTTGAAGGCGGACAAATCATTGCACGCGGTTACCACAAATTTTTTGGCGGGCCCCACGCTGAAGTCGAAGCGCTTAAAGCATATCAGTCCCTCTGGCCTCAGGTCCCCGGCCTGGAGACTACCTTGTATGTCACCCTGGAACCATGCTGCACGATCGGAAAAACTGGGAAATGTACGGATGCGATCATCGCAAGTGGGATTAAACATGTTGTGGTTGGCGCAATTGATCCCAATCCCAAACATCGCGGTAAGGGGATTGAAATTATAAAGCAAGCCGGTGTTGACGTAGTAACAGGCGTTCTCGTCGAAGAATGCGAAGCCTTGAATCCTGAATTTAATCGACGCATGAAGGTTGAGGCACGAGCTGACAACCCTCCGGCCTCCGGTCTCCGGCCCGTTCTTTTTGATACGCATTGTCATATTTACTACGATGATTTTAATGCCGACCGCGACGACGTGATGTCGCGCGCGAAAGCTGCCGGTATCGAAAAAATGCTTTGTGTCGGTGTTGACCTTGCGATTTCCAAAACTTGTCTGGAATACGCGAAGAAATATTCGAATGTTTATGCTTCCGCAGGAATTCACCCGAATGATGCGCATCTGGCGCAAGAATCTGATTTTGAGGCGATTGAAAAGCTGCTCGCGCATCCCAGAGTGATTGCGCTGGGTGAAGTCGGGCTTGATTTTTACCGTGATACGGCTCCCCATGAAATCCAAGAGAAAGTATTTTTGAAATTTCTTGCAATGCAAAAACGCGTCGACAAACCGTTGATTTTGCACTGCCGCGATGCTTTTCCAAGATTGATTGAAATGTTGCGTGAATTCGGCGGAGCGCCTTATAGGGGTATTTTTCATTGCTTTTCGGGCGACGCGGCGATTATGAAAGAATGTCTCGAATTGGGTTTCCATATTTCTTTTGCGGGGCCGCTGACCTATAAAAAAAATGATTTACTGCGGAAAGCCTGCCATCTTTGTCCCGCAGACCGCATTCTGATTGAAACAGATTGCCCCTATTTACCCCCTCAAACGATGCGTGGAAAGCGCAATGAACCGTCTATGATGGTGGAGACGGCCCAAGCTGCCGCCGAGGCAAGGGGTGAAACTTTTGAATTTTTTGCAAGGCAATCGACCAAAAATGCGCTAAAATTGTTCCGGCTGGCGTAGTCTTTTGCTTGATGCTTCGCACAATCGCGTAGGCAGCAAAGTAAAAGGAAATAACTGAGAAAGCATTTATTTAATGAGTATTTGGATTGGGTTAACCGGAAAAAATGGATCGGGGAAGGGCGAAGCCGCGAAGTATTTACAGGCCAAAGGCTTTTCTTATTTTTCACTTTCGGACGCTTTGCGCGAGGAAGCCAAGGCGCGCAAAATTGAAGCCACCCGCGACAGTTTATTTGCCCTCGGCAATGAACTGCGCGCGAAGCATGGAGCGGGAGTACTTGCTCAACGGGTATTAGCCAAACTCCGGCCTGGAACAAATTACGTAATCGATTCTATCCGCCATCCAGCCGAAGTTGCTGTTTTTAAGCCCTTTGAATATTTCAGTTTCGTCGAAGTCTATGCCGATCCGCGTATCCGTTTTGAAAGAATGAAAAATCGCGCGCGTGAAAATGATCCGACGACTTTTGAAGCATTCTGCGAATTGGAAAAACGTGAAGCTCGCAATGCGACATCCACCAGCCAGCGCCTTGATGAAACCATTGACCTCGCTGATTTCCGTGTTTCGAGCAACCATGACCTACCGGAGCTTTGTGCCGAACTCGACGGGCTCCTTTTGAAGCTCACAGAAAACGCCGGGATTTAATGCAGAGCTGGCTTGAGGTCTGGCGGCATATTCCGGAGCATATTTATCCCGTTATCTTTCGAATCGGATCGCTTGAATTACGCTGGTACGGCCTCTGTTATTTTTTAGCTATTTTTGTTTCCTTCCTTTTAAGTTCTTGGCGAATCCGTCATCAAGAAGCAAAGTTAAATCAAGCGAAGCTCGAAGATTATTATTTTTGGGTCATTTTTGGCGTCGTTATCGGCGCGCGGCTCGGATATGTCATTTTTTATCAATGGTCCTATTACTCAACCCGTCTGCCGGAGATTTTTTTGCCTGTTCAATTTGAGGGAGGGATTCACTTTACGGGAATTAGCGGCCTTTCTTTTCACGGCGGTTGGATTGGATCGATCGTAGCGACGTGGTTTTTCTGCCGTAAAAATAAAATTTCATTTTGGGAGCAGGTTGATTTTATCGTGCCATCTGTTCCCGCCGGCTATATATTTGGCCGCCTGGGTAACTTTTTGAATGGAGAACTTTGGGGGCGTATGACAAATTCTTGGGTCGGAATGATTTTTCCGTCCGACCCCTCTCAGCTGGCGCGGCATCCTTCCCAGCTTTATGAAATGGCGGGCGAAGGATTTTTACTGTTTTTAATTCTTTGGCCTTTAAGAAACAGGAAGTTTTTCTCCGGGTGGATGCTTTGTGCTTATGCTTTGGGTTATGGCGTCATTCGTTTTATGGTTGAATACTTTCGTGAGCCCGATGCGCAGCTCGGTCTTTTAGCGGGCGGCTTTTCGATGGGGCAATGGCTCTGTATTAGTATGATGGGAATTGCTGTAATTCTTGCAATAATTTTAGCCCGGAGGCCGGTGGCCGGAGGGGCGAGAAAGATATGAGTACAAAGCTTGACTTCCCTCCGGCCTCGGGGCTTCGGCCTCGAGTCTGCGTTGTGATCGTCCATGGTTGGGACGCGTTGCCGGATTCCAATTGGTTTCCCTGGCTGAAAAAAGTTTTGGAAGAAGAAGGTTTTTTTTGCGTGGTGCCGTCCATGCCGGATTCGCCCCTGCCAAAACTGAACGCATGGGTGGAGCATCTCCGGCAAACCGTTGCGAATTTACCTAAAGCCGGAAAGTTGATTCTCATCGGACATAGTCTCGGTTGCATCGCGATCGCGCATTATCTCGCGCGTGTTTCCGATGCGCGTGCCGACGGATGTATTTTTGTGGCGGGTTTTAGCGGTAATATCCGGATTCACGCAATTAAAGAGTTTTATGAAACATCCGTGGATCTTGCCAAGGTAAAATCAAAAATCGGCAAGTCGGTTTCAATGCATTCTCTGGACGACCAAGCTGTACCTGCTGAAAAGAGTCATGAGTTTGCGAATCAAATCGGAGCTGAGATTGTGGAATTAAACGGATATGGTCATTTTATGGGCAGTGAAGGTGTAACGCAATTGCCGGTTATTTTACCGGAGCTTCAAAAATTATTATGAACTCTGTGATTAAGAAAATCATTCTCATCGGGTTTTGCGGCGCCGCAGCATTATTTTTGTTGGCACTGCTTCCGGTTTTTAATTTAACCGGAACGGATGAATCGGGCGCGCTTAAAACTCAATGCCGGATTAATTTTTTAGGCCTGAAGCACGGCGCTTACCGGGAATACGCGGGGGACGGTACGCTTATGCTGGACGGACATTATTTTTTAGGAAGGCAAAGCGGCCGCTGGATATGGAGCGCTAAAAACGGTTCTAAAAAAGCAGAATGTGATTATTCCGCCAAGCCTTCGTCTTGCAAAGCTTTTTATGCTTCCGGCGGAGTACAAGAGGAGTCATTTGTTGTTCCTGAAAATACACGGCATGTTTCCGATTTATTTCTCAAGAAAGGGACGTCTCAGTATGAGGCTAGTTTTCGCACCGGCGATTTAGACGGGTTGTATAAACAGTTTTATTCAAATGGCCAGATGAAAATCGAAGGGCATTATAAAAATGGACTGCCGCAGGGAACATGGAATTTTTACAGAAAAAATGGGAAGCTGCGGGAAACCGACGAGTATGTCGGGGATTTGTTTGACATCACCGTTAAAAAGCAATCTTATTACGAAGACGGAGCATTTGCTTTTGACGGGATGAGCGGAAGCAGCGTCACGGCCAGAAATCGAACAAACCAAGTTTTTTATGAAACAGGCGGTGTCTTTTTTAAAATGCAGCTTCGCGATAATGTGCCGATGGATGTCGGTTTTTTTGATCCAGCAGGAAACTCTTTAATTATTTGTGATGTTGATGAGGCCGGATTTTTTTGCGGCTTGGATTCAAACTCGGGAACAGGTTCGACAAAAGTCGTTCAAGCCGTTTATGAAAACGGCTCTCCCGCACTGAAAGTCGAATTGTCCGGCGGACGGCTAAACGGACAAATGACGCGCTATTATCAAGCCGGCGGTGTGGCATCGATTCTGAGCTTTGATCACGGCGCTTTAAGCGGGGACGCCTTCTTTTACGATGAAAAGGGAGAGTTGGAGCATGCCGCGTCTTATGAAAATTGGAAAGTCAAGACATCCATAGATTATGATGAGGACGGCGGGAAAATGAATTACCCCAACGGGCTTTAGTTTATGACCCTTGATGAATTGCTTGAAAACTTTGCTTTGATGGAAACGTGGGAAGACCGCTATAAGTATGTGATTGATTTGGGCAAGGCTTTGCCGCCGATGCCGGATGCGGATAAGACGGAAGCAAATAAAGTGCGTGGCTGCATGAGCCAGGTTTGGTTCAAATTTTTGCCTTCCGCCGAAAAATCGCCGCGAATTGAGTTTTTAGCGGACAGCGATGCTTTTATTGTGAAGGGTTTGGCCGCGATTCTACATCTCATTTATTCGGGGAAGACAAAAGAAGAAGCGGACCGGATTAACTTGGAAGAAGTTTTTAAGAAGCTTGGGTTGGAAAGCCATCTTTCCATGAATCGACGCAATGGATTTTATTCCATGGCTGAGCGCATTCAAAAAGAAATTCAAACGACTTAGGATGATCATGAAACAAAATTATGCGGCCGCTTTTCTTTTATTGGCGCTTGCCACAAATCCGGTTTTTGCGGCTGATGAAGGAGATCAACCACCTGTTGCGCTCGTACCAGGTACCACGCTGACCGAAATTCGTCCGGAAAAAATCGCGGTTGTTGAAAAAATGGTTGAGCTGCCGGGCATCGTTTCCAATGGGAATAAGCTCAGGGGATCCATCGGTATCGAAACACTTGCAGGAATCATTACTCCGCTTATCGTAAGCGGACAAAATGTGCCGGTTTCCGTTTCAATTAAATTGGGGATTTCGTCGAATTGTGATTGCGCTAAGTTGAAGCTTTTCAGAGTATTCGAGGAGCCAAGCCGGAAACCTGAAGAAATCAGCTATGATGCGATCCGCGGATTTTCCGCGGACAATAAGACGGTGGAGGTTGAGTTGGAAGTGACTCCGGATTCCAGGCTCCATCAAAAGGTTGCGGCCCCAAAAAATTCAGAACCGGGAAAGCTTTTGGAATGGATGCCCGCGAAAGATATTAAGCCGTCTGTTAAAGCTCCGGAAAAAGTTAAAACGGAATCGGCAGAATTGCCCAAGATTGCTCAAAAGGATTCAGATCCAAGGAGTACGCAAGCGACCGCGGAGGCGTATGTTGATAATACGCCGCACAAGGAAGCGAAGAGTGCGACGCAGGAGATGGATTCTTTTGAGCAATCTTCTAGTAAAAAATTACCGAATGCGAAATGAGTTTTTTATTTTCGTAAACAAACTTGCCCGTAAAAAAACGGTTTTGCTTCAGCCAATCCAAAAATAAATAATCGCCTTCCCAAAGCGGCAGGTCTTTTAATTTTTCATCCTTAATCCATTCCAGCTTACCTTCATCGCATTCGATTTCGGTACCGCTGAATTCCGCGGCCGTATAAATAAACATTTGCCAGTCCTGGCCTTCTTTGAAATTAGGGAAGGTGAGAAAGCCGTGAAGTTTGGGATTTTTAATGGTGTAGCCGGACTCTTCGTTGACTTCGCGGATGACACATTCTTCCGGAGATTCGCCGGAAAGAAACTTTCCGCCCAGGCCATTCCATTTGCCTTGATGCACGTCCGCCGCCCTTTTGATGCGGTGCAGCATCAGCGTTTGACCTTCTTTTTTTACGTAACATAATGTTGTCATTATGTTTACAGTATTTTGAGCCATGCCTTGGTGTCCTTTATATTTGATGTTATAATATCAAACTCCAACGCAAAAGGACCAGTAAATGTCAGAACAAATAAGAAAATCTATTTTACACTGCGAAACGAAGGATGAAACCGGGCTGAACGACTTTCAGAAGCTCCCGGATGATTCAGGCATTGCGATTGATAAGGCTGGCATTAATAATTACCGACTGCCTTTGCAGTTCCGTCATCAGGATGGCATCGTCATGAATCATGATTCCACCGTCAGTATGTATGTCAATTGCCAATCCGGAAAAACCGGCATCAACATGAGCCGGCTTTGCGAAATCCTCCAACAGGAATCCGCCAAGGATCCCGTAGATGCCAATTTTTTTAAAAAAGTTTTACACCGCTTCCGCGCCGACATGCGTGATTCCGTGGAAGAGGAATTTTTTGACGGTGCTTATTTGAAAATCCGTTTTGCTTATGCCATCAAGCAGCCCAGTTTGAAATCAAACCGCTGGGGCTGGCAGTATTACGATTGCATTTTAGAAGGACATGAATGTTCCAAGAATAAAACCCGGCTTTATTTGAGCGTGGATTATAAATATTCATCGACTTGTCCGTGTTCGCTTTCCATGTCTAAGCAATATGAAAAAGATTTTGCTGCCGGCAAAGAATGGGAAGGTAACGGTATCGCGGTCGGCCACAGCCAACGCTCGGTCGCGAAGGTGACCATTCAGTTTTCGCCTGACCAAGATTTCAATATTGAAGATTTAGTTGCGATAATACGCAAAGCGCTTCCGACCGAAACTCAAAGTATGGTCAAGCGTATTGATGAACAGGCCTTCGCAGTTCTTAATGGATCGAATCCGATGTTTGTTGAGCATGCGACGCGCCGCTTATCAAAAGTTCTGAATGCTGATCAACGCATCTTAGATTGGGCTGCATCGGTTGAGCATTTGGAGTCCCTCCATAGCCACAATGCTGTTGGAGTTATCCGCAAAGGAATTCCCAACGGCTTGCGCTAAAACCGTTGAAAACGGCTCGTCTACTGCGTTGCACTCGGCACTTCCTCGTGCGACGTATTAAGCTCGATACGTCTCCTCGGTCGCTTGAGTGCGCCTTGTATCCAATCCGTTTTGAATGGTTTAAAGAAATAAAGGAATTAGTAAAATGACGGAATTGATTAATAAGATTTTTGGCGAACGTAAAAAAGAAACTCTTGAAGAAGGATTCGAATTCGCGCCTAAGTTTGACGCGGATGGACTTGTTCCGTGTATTACGACCGATCATAAAACGGGCGAACTTTTGATGGTGGCTTATATGAATAAAGAATCTCTGGCTAAAACGCTTGAGATCGGCGAAGCCGTCTACTACAGCCGCAGCCGTAAAGAGATTTGGCATAAGGGGCTTACCAGTGGACATACACAGAAAGTGGTCGAAATCCGCACAGATTGCGATCAGGACGCGATTTGGCTGCGCGTGGACCAGCAGGGAAGCGGAAGCTGCCATGTTGGTTATATGTCCTGTTTTTACCGTGTGGTACCTTTCGGAAAAGACCACAAGCCCGGGCAAGTTGTGCAGATGAAGCCGACCGGCGCCCAGAAGCTTTTCGATCCTAAAAAGGTCTACGGAAAACAGTGATATTTGCGATGCTCGATAAAGCTCGCATCGCACCAGTCATATTAGCGATGCTTGATAAAACTCGCATCGCGTAAATTTAAAATTTCAATGTCAAATTCACTTTTAATAAAAAACGGCACCGTTGTTTCTTCCTCTGGCCGTATCCGTGCGGATGTTTTTGTAGAAAACGGAAAAATTACCCGCGTCTCACCCAATATTTCCGAAAAAGCCGGCCGTGTCATTGATGCCGCCGGTTTATTTGTTCTCCCAGGAGCACTTGATCCGCATGTTCATTTTCGAGACCCCGGGCACCCGCACAAAGAAGATCTGCATTCCGGCAGTATGGCTTGCGCTGCGGGCGGGGTTACAGGTTTTTTTGATATGCCCAACAATGAGCCTTCAATTACCACGCGCGAACTCATGGCCGAAAAGAAAAAAACGGCCGCCGCCAAATGCGTTGTTAATTACAATTTTTTTATCGGCGCGACTTCGTCGAATGTTGCCGAGATGAATTCCATCAAAAATATTTGTGGAATCAAAGTTTTTATGGGCTGTTCGACGGGAGGGCTGCTTGTTGATAAAGAAGAAGATCTTGAGCGGATTTTTGCGACGGGCAGCCATGTGATTGCCGTGCATGCGGAGGATAATTCAATTCTTCATGAGAACGAAAAAAAGTTCGGCAAGGATCCGGTTCAATTTGAAGATCACCCGAAAATTCGCGATGAAAGTGCAGCGATTACCGCCACAAAGCGGGCGGTGCGCCTGGCTTTAAAATATCAGCGTCGGCTGCATATCATGCATGTGACGACTGCTGAGGAAGTGGAGTTTTTGCGCGCTTACCGCGGCAATACTTTAATTTCAGCGGAAGTTTGTCCCCAGCATTTATTTTTGTCGGCACCGGATATTTATAGAAAAATCAAAGGATTTGCTAAAATGAATCCGCCGATTCGGGATGCACGTCATGCGCCTGTTCTTTGGGAAGGATTGAAGGACGGGACACTGAAATGGATCGCCACAGACCACGCTCCGCATACGAAGGAAGAGAAATCTAAGCCTTACGGAGATTGTCCTTCGGGAATGCCCGGAGTTGAGACTTCGATGGCCCTGATGCTTGACCAGGTTAACCAGGGACGCTGCACGCTTGAGCAAGTTGTGCTTTGGATGTGCGAAAACCCTGTCAAATATTATTTGGTGGTCAATAAGGGTAGAATCGAGGCCGGTTTTGACGCTGATATTACGGTTGTTGATTTAAATTTAAAGAAATCAGTGAGTGGTAAGGATCTGTTTACCAAGGTAAAATGGTCTCCGTACGAAGGCATGAACCTTCAGGGTTGGCCCGTCATGACAATCGTCGGCGGACAAGTTGTTTTTGAAAATGGCATCGTCAATGAAGCTGTGCGCGGCACGGAAATCGAAATTCAGAGCTCCTGAATTTCGTCGCGGACGAGCGGGAAAAGCCGCGCGATCCGGGAACTAGAAAAGATCCCCGCCTTCGCGGGGATAACATCGTTTATATAAAGGGTTTTGAATTATGATTCTCTCGGATAAAAGCATTCTCAAATTGATCGAAGAAAAAAAGCTGGTGATTGATCCGCTTGAAGCTAATGCGATTCAACCGGCATCAGTGGACTGCTCAATCGGAAGTCATTTTCTCGCGGTGGATGAGCATCATATGGATATCATGACGCTTGATACTGAAATTAAATACCGTTCGATTGAATCAAATGAAATTACATTAGCCCCGCATACTTTTATTCTGGCGACGACGCGTGAATATTTTGAGCTGCCTGATAATTTAACCGCATTTGTCGAAGGCCGCAGTTCGATCGGGCGTATGGGGCTTTTTATTCAAAATGCGGGCTGGGTAGATCCGGGTTTCAAAGGACGTATTACGCTTGAGCTTTATAACGCCAACTCGCTGCCGATCAAGCTTTCAGCCGGCCGCAGAATTTGCCAACTTGTTTTTTGCCGTATGGACAGCGCGCCGTCGGCTCCGTATCGCGGAAAATATCAGGGTCAGATGGTGACAACCGGCAGCCGGGTTTTTCAAGACGCCAAATGAGTGCGCCGCTTCGCATTCAACCGTTGGGCGGTGACCAGCTCATGATCGTTTGGGCTGATGAGCGTATCAGTTTGCTGCCGAATGTACTTTTACAGCTGAATTGCCGTTGCGCGAAATGCGTAGATGAAATGACGGGTGAAGTTCTGATTAAGGAATCGCAAATAGATCCGTCGGCAAAATTATTGGAAGTAAGCAAGGTCGGAAATTACGGAGTACGTTTTCGCTGGTCTAAAGGCTGCGAATCCGGAATTTATACTTTTGATCTTTTAGAAAAGTTAGCAGCGAATGAAAACTTACAGGAAAAATCAAAACTTAATTCATAAATTTTATGGAGAAAAAAATGCAAAGTTCTTTAGAAGCCAATCCCCGCGGTTGTTACAATTTTAACGCCGGTCCCGCAGTTCTGCCGTATCCCGTGCTTGAAAAAATCAAAGAGGAGCTTTTTGATTATCAGGGCACAGGCATGTCGATTATGGAAATCGGTCACCGCACGAAAGAGTTTGAGGCTGTGATCAATAACGCGACGAATAAAGTACGTGGGCTTTTGAATGTGCCTTCTAATTATGAAATTCTTTTTTTACAGGGCGGCGCGCGTCTTTTATTCGGGATGATTCCGCAGAATCTTTATTTAAAAGGCCATCCCGTTGATATTATTCATACGGGTGAATGGACCAAACAAGCCATTGCTGATTTAAAACGCGTTGCTGAATACCGGCTTGCAGGATCCAGCGAAGCGACTAAGTTTTCACGTGTTCCTGCGCCGCCTGAGATTCAACTCAACCCCGACGCGTCTTACCTGCATATTTGCGCCAATAACACGATTTTTGGAACGCAGTGGAAAAGTTTTCCCGACGCGGGCAATGTTCCGGTTGTGGTCGACACGACCTCGGAAATTTTTTCACGCCCGATGGATATTAGTAAATTTGGAATTGTTTTTGCGAGCGCGCAAAAGAATCTTGGTATTGCCGGGGTTTCCGTTGTGATCATCCGCAAAGATTTGGCGGAGCGCGCCCCGACTAATCTTCCGGTGATGATGCAATTCCGTGAGCATATCGAAGCAAAGTCGCTTTTGAATACGGCGCCGACTTTCGCGATTTATGTTTCCGGTCTTGTTTTGGATTGGGTCGAACAGCAGGGCGGAGTCGCGGTGATTCAGCGTAAAAACGAAGAAAAAGCCAAAGTGCTTTATGATTTGCTCGATCAAAGCAACGGCTATTTCACTTCACCCGTTGAAAAACAATGCCGCTCGGTCATGAATGTCGTTTTCAGAATTAAAAGCGGCGATGAGAGTTTGGAAAATAAGTTTGTAAAAGAAGCAGAAGCCGCCGGATTGAAAGGCTTGAAAGGTCACCGCTCGGTTGGTGGATTGCGAGCATCGATTTATAACGCACAGCCGCTCGAAGGTGTTCACGCGTTGGCCTCTTTCATGAAAGAATTTTCCAAGAAAAACGGCTGATTAATTTTGCTCTGCGCCTATGGCGCAACCGCGTTGCTGATAAATTGGCTTTGCGCTGTTCGTGTAACCGCTTTTAAGATTTAAAAATGCGAAAAAAAATTGCAGTAATAGGGAGCGGTGCTGCGGGACTCACGGCTGCTTATCTGCTTGATCCCATCCATGACGTGACGCTTTTTGAAAAAGCAGAGCGTCTTGGCGGACATACGAACACTATTTTTATTCCCGAAGGGCCTGATCAGGGAACTCCTGTTGATACCGGCTTCATTGTTTTTAACCGTAAAAATTATCCGCTGCTTTGCCGCCTCTTCGATCGTCTTCAAGTTGAAACACAGCCTTCGGACATGGCTTTCGGGCTGACAAACCGTAAAACCGGACTTGAATATTGCAGTGATTTTCCTCAGGGGCTTTTCGCGCAAAAGCGTAATTTATTGAGCCCTCGGTTCATTCAATTGATTGGGGATATTTTAAGGATGAATAAACTGGCAAAAGCGGATCTTCACTTAGAACTAGCGGAAAAGAAAACTTTGGGAGAATGGCTGGATGACCGGAAAGCGAGCGCGGCGTTTCGTGATCTTTATTTGCTGCCGATGGGTGCAGCGATTTGGTCGATGCCTGCTTTGGAAATGATGAATTTTCCCGCGCGCATGTTTCTGCGCTTTTTCGAAAATCACGGGCTTTGGGATTTGAAAGACCGGCCTCAATGGCGGTTTGTTACAGGCGGCAGCCAAAGTTATGTTGAGAAAATAAAAAAGTCTTTTCGCGGAAAAATATTAACCGATTCCGGTGTCGTGAGAGTTAGGCGTGTTCCGGCTGGTGTGGAAGTTAAGACCTCAAAGGAAATTGCAAAATTCGACGCCGTTGTGGTTGCGGCGCATGCAGACGAAGCTTTTTTAACGCTGCAAGATCCTTCCGATAATGAGAAAAAAGTCCTGTCTCCTTGGAAGTACACTAAGAATGAGGCCGTATTGCATTGGGATGATTCGCTTATGCCGAAACGCCGCGCGGCATGGGCGAGCTGGAACGTTTTCGTTGCTGGCTCTGCGCCGGAGGCACGATCACATAGTGCCTCTGGGGTTGATCCCCAACCGGCGACACCGGTGGTTTTGACTTATTGGATGAACCGGCTGCAAAATTTAAAGACGAGGCGAAATTATTTCGTGACTTTAAACGCGGCAGAGTCGATTGACCCTGCAAAGGTGATACAGAAAATAAATTACACCCATCCGCATTATTCTTTTTCTTCCTTTGAATCGCAGAAATCGCTACCCGCTTTAAATGGTGTGCGAAACACTTATTTTTGCGGCAGTTATTTCGGATATGGGTTTCATGAAGATGCTGTGCGCTCCGCGGCCCAGGCAGCGGCCTTGTTGGGAGCAACGCTGTGAGCTCGTTTATCGTCGAAGGCAAAGTTTGGCATGCGCGTTTACAACCCATTAAGCATTCTTTTGAATATCCGGTTTACTTTTTTAAGGTTGACGTGGATGAGCTTTCGGTGCTTTCAAAGTCATGCGGTATTTTTAGCCTAAATCGTTGGAATATTCTTTCTTTGAATGAGCGTGATTATTTGCGGCCTACCTCAGAAAGTTTGCGGGCGAAAGTTGAAAGTTTGCTGCGTGAGAAAGGAGTTTTAGAAATCCCGGCAAAGATTGAGCTTGTGACGCAGGCGCGTTATTTCGGATGGGTTTTTAATCCGGTGAGTTTTTTCTTCTGCCGAAACTCAGCCGGAAATTTGCTTGCGGTTATCGTGGACGTAAACAATACCTTTGGTGAAGGGCATGCGTATATTTTGACAAAATTTATTGGATTGAGCGAAAATCGCGTCGAAACTTATGCCGACAAAGCTTTTCATGTGTCGCCCTTTTTTGACCGGAAGGGTGAGTATCGCTTTGAATTTGTTTTCTTTCCCGATTCGGTAGATATTATTCTGGATTATCATGAAAATGGAATGTTGCGTTTGGCTTCGCGGTGGGCCGGAAAATGCCAGCCTTTTGTTATGAAAGAAGTTTTCGCCGTATTGTGCCGTTATCCTTTTGCCGGCTGGTTGACGGTTTTGAGAATTCATCTGCAGGCGGTTATTTTACATTTTTTTAAGAAACTGCCGGTTTTCAAAAGGCCGGAACCGGTCAGTGAAATGACTATTCGACGAAAAAAGGGCTAATCTTGTTTCAGAAAATTTATCTGAACATTTTCGATTATGTTTTAATGTCCGCGCGCGAGGGCCGGCTTGCGGTTACGCTTCCCGACGGGCGGGAGCGGCTATTCGGCGACGCAACTGCGACGCCCGTTAAAATCAGTATTTCTGACTGGAACTTTTTCAAACGTGTCATTCAAGGTGCTGGGATTGGCCTCGGAGAGGCTTATACTGAGGGTCTATGGGAAACCAAGCAGCTAACGCCCTTTCTTAATTTTTTAATCGCAAATAAAAAATATTTTGATGTTCGCCTGAAGTATTTTAAGGGTATCGAACATTTCTTAAATGCTGTTTCGCATCGGATGCGGCGGAACACGGTTAAAAACAGCGTTAAAAATATCCAAGAGCATTATGATTTGAGCAATGATTTCTTCGCCTTATTTCTTGATCCCACGATGACTTATTCTTGCGCCGTGTTTGAAAATCCGAACCAACCGCTTGAAGGGGCACAGCGCAATAAAATCCGTTACATGGCGCAGAAAATCGGAATTTCGAAGGATGATCATGTGCTTGAAATTGGGTGCGGATGGGGAGCATTCGCGATTCAGACCGTGCGTGAGACCGGCTGCCGTTGGACAGGTCTGACGCTTTCAAAAGAACAGAAGAAATGGGCTGAAGAAAAAATCAAGGTAGCGGGTTTGCAGGATAAAATTGAAATTCAGCTGACAGATTATCGGGATGCGCAAGGAGTTTACGATAAAATCGTATCCGTGGAAATGTTGGAAGCTGTCGGACATGAATATTTAAGTCTTTTTTTTACGCGCTGTGCCCAACTTCTTAAGCCTGGCGGAAAAATGGTATTGCAGTCGATTGTGATTCCCAATGAGCGTTATGAAGGTTACCGAAAAAGCTGTGATTGGATTCAGAAATATATTTTCCCGGGCGGCCATTTGCCTTCAGTTGAAGTGATTGCGGAGCATTGCAAAACTTCAAGGCTGAGCATGCGCTCTATCGATAATATCGGGCTTGATTATGCTAGGACCCTTTCAATTTGGTGTGAGGCCTTGCTGAAGAATGAGTCCCGGCTACTGGAAATGGGGTATAATCAATCCTTCATTAAGAAATGGCAGTATTATTTTTGTTATTGCGAATCCGGATTCTTGTCCGGATTTATTGATGATGTGCAGGTTTTTCTAGAGAAAAGAGTGTCCTAAAAATGAAATCTTGGCTGCGAATTCCGGAAGGGTCTCAGGTTGAGCTGCTAGGGAATCTTCCGTTTTTAATTTTACATTTGGGATGTTTGCTTGTTTTTTGGGTTGGAGTAACGCCCGCGGCATTTTGGATCGCGCTTTTTTTGCTTTTGCCGCGCATGTTTGGATTAACCGCCGGTTATCATCGTTACTTTTCACACCGTTCGTTTAAAACCTCAAGATTTTTCCAGTTTGTTTTGGCTTTTTTGGGAGCGATGTCGATTCAAAAAGACCCGATGTGGTGGGCGGCGCATCATCGGAATCACCATCGTTTCACGGACACCGGAAAGGACGCGCATTCGCCGCGGCTTCATGGTTTTTTTTGGTCGCATATGGGCTGGGTCATGTGCAAGAAAAACGCCGATTTGGTTCCTGACGAACTTGTTCCCGATCTCGCGAAGTTTCCAGAGCTTAAATTTTTAAACCGGAATCAAAAATGGCCGGTGCTTTTTTATGCGCTGTTGGTTTTGGCAATCGGATATTCAGTGCAGTTTTTAATTCCTGAATGGGAAACAACCGCGGGCCAGGTTTTTATTTGGGGTTTTTTTATCGGAACGGTTTGTTTGCATCACGTGACATTTCTAGTGAATTCCGCGACGCATATTTGGGGTAGCCGCTCTTTTGAAACCGGCGAAGACAGCCGCAACAATTGGCTTGTAGCGTTATTAACCATGGGCGAAGGCTGGCATAACAACCATCACCGCTACCCGGGCTCCGAAAGACAGGGTTTTTTTTGGTGGCAAATTGATGTAACCCATTACATACTGCAGCTGTTTGCATGGCTGGGCTTGGTGTGGGACCTTCAAAAGCCGCCGATTGAAGTTTTAAGAGAGGCGCGAGCCTTTCCATTAAAAGCTTAATTTGACCGGTTTTCTTCCGATACTTCAGTAAGCTGATTAGTGAGGAGATTTTAATTTATGAGAGATTGGATTGTTCGAATTCTTTTTTGGTGTGCGCTGGCCGGAATTTTTCTCTATTTTTTCTTTGTCGGCGTCAGTGAGTCTGACGGATATAAAAAATTTCGGGTTGAGACAAAAGAATCCGGTATTGGTTTTGTTGTTCGCATGAAGCCCGAAGGGTGGGAAGTTTGGAAAGTTGAGCACAAAGTAGAAACTTCTCAGCTTTATCCCAAAAAAAAGCCTGCCGCCTGATCTCCGCGGATTGTCTCTAAAATCAATCCTGCCGCCGCTCCGATATTTAAATCCGCAACCGTATAAAGTGGTGTTGTTTCACGGTTAATAATCACGAGTTTGGCCCCATATTCTTTTGCTCTTCTGGGGATGGATGCCGCGGGTTCAACAACCAATGTCGAGCCCACAGCGATCATCAAATCACAATTTTTTGACCAGGCGAAAGCTTGCTGGAGAACCGCCGGGTTGAGCTCCTGGCCGAAAGAAATCGTATTAGTTTTAAGAAGTCCGCCGCAAGTTTCGCACAAAAGAATTTCTTCGCCCGCTAAAAGCTTTTGTTCTGATTTTTCTGAAGGCGTTATTTCTCCGCAAGACAGGCAAATCACTTCCTTGTTCGTTCCATGAATTTCCAAAACTTTTTGCGAGCCCGCCGCTTGATGTAGCCCGTCAATATTTTGAGTGATGACTCCGAGTGCCTTACCTTGTTTTTCGATTTGCGCCATCGTAATGTGCCCTGCATTAGGCTGCGCGCTTTTAAGCTGACGGTAAAATTCTTTTTTGCGGTTCCAAAACTCAATGCGGCTGGCTTCACTTTCCATAAACTCTTGAATTGTGACTGGCCGGTAACGTTCGTAAACACCGCCCTGAGAACGGTAATCGGAAATGCCGCTTTCGGTGGAAATTCCCGCGCCGGTGAAAAAGACAATGCGCTTGGAAACAGAGACTAATTTTTTTAGTTCATTAATTTCGTAAGCAAAGTCCGCGGAAGTCACGCTGTGGTTTTTGATTTAAGTGGAATACGCAAAGAGATTTGAGAAGAAACGCCCGGTTCGATTTGAACGGGGAATTTAATCCGGATAAAATCAGATAAGCATATTTTTGAGACTTCGTCGCAGAAATGGACACGGACATCCATGACAGCGACAGTTTCGCCCGGGTTCGCGGTATAAGGAATGGAATAAGGAAGCGCATTTACAGGCAGAGGTTCGGGTTGGGTTTGCGCGGTTTTAAAAATCTCCGGATGTTTTGTGCGGATAAAAATAGTTGAGGGTGCTTCTTTCGCGAATTCATGATTCGCCGGTAGGTTGAAATCAATTAGAATTTGTCCTGTTCCGGGCGCCGCTTTTTGAAGCGGGAGGTAAAGTGTTCTGCCAAAAAATGGGCGGGCATAGCCGTTTGAGACAAAAAGCACGCAAGCAAGGCTTATGGCACAGAAAATAATTCGGAAAATGGAATGATTACGCATGGATAATTTTAACATGAAATAGCGGTGGGTGCGGTTGAGCTTTAGCTCAGAGCAAAAAAAGAGTGGGGAGTGATGGATTCGAACCATCGAAGTCGTAAGACAACAGATTTACAGTCTGTCCCATTTGGCCACTCTGGTAACTCCCCATAAACCAATCGCGGTTACGCATGAAATGCGCAGACCCACAATATAAGCGAAGCTGGCGGAGGGATTTGAACCCCCGACCGGCTGTTTACAAAACAGCTGCTCTACCCCTGAGCTACGCCAGCGCATTAAACGGTCCCGAAGGAGGTGAAATTGTACTCAAAATCTTCTCCCCAAGCAATCACCGAATCTTAGGGAGTCGCTTGGACGTATTCTAAGCGCTTAATGACGGCGCTTCAACGGAGGGACGGATCATCACTTGGGTTTGAAGATGAGAGATCGCTGAATTGGAACGAAACGTTCCGATCACCGGAGTGACAAGCCGGGGATCAGGCGAAGAAGCGAGCGCGACATAATGTTCGCCGACAGCCATTCCAATTGCGGGGTCATAACCGCGCCAACCCGCGCCTTCCATGTAAACTTCAGCCCACGCATGCAAATCACTGCCGACAAGGCTGGTGATGTCCTCGACATAACCGCTTGTGAAACGCGCCGCTAAACCTTGCGCGCGGCAGCAAGCGACAAAAAGCACGGCCATATCGCGACAAGAACCCTTCCGCATAGATAATGTCTTTTCAGCGGGCCAGGGGAAGCCGTCTTCACGACGAATGTAATGGATACGCTGGTGAATCATTAAACACAGCTCGGAAAGAAAATCAGTAGTTTTATGGCTGGCGCGCTTAGCGGCCTCAGTCGCAAGTTCCGTGATGGCATCGTCGCTTTTTTCAGTGCTGCAATAAGGTTTCAATGAATCTAATAAAAGCTCAGGGTAGCGGACAGGAATACGCAAAGAGCTTTCTCTTAAAATATAATTAAAAGGATTCTGGCGCGAAACATCAACCGCACTGGTGACTTTAATCATCAGGCTTTGGGTGTTTCCGCGAAACCAGACTTCATGGGCGGGATTGCCAAGTGCGTCCGTAATTTCTGAAATCAAAACAGGCTTCGGTGTAATGTGCAAAGTGAATGACTTGAGTTTTTGAGAATGATCCGAACGCGCCATTAAATGCAATATCTGCGTTTCCAGAAAAACAGGAGTGGAATACTGATATTGAAGTTGATGGCTGATTTCGTAAATCATGAATAAGTTGGAGTTCGGATAGTTGACGGGAGTTTATTTAAGATTTTGTCTGTCCAATCCAAAGGCAATTCACCCACGGAGCGACGCAGCAAGTCGCGCCATTTATTGGAAAGATGCAAGAGGTCATCTTTGTAATAACGGGTTTCCAGGATTTCAAACGTATCGCGCTTGTAAACCACCACATCAATCGGATAATCCACATCTACGGCGCAGGTGATTGTGGCATTAAACGCGAGAAAACCGGTTTGAAGCGCGGTTTTCATGTCCGAGTCATAATCAAGCAAGCGCTCAAGAATCGGTTTTCCGTAACCCGACTCTCCGATGATATAAAAGGGCGTATTCTGGCTGACTTCCACCCAATTGCCTTCGGGGTAAATCATATAAAGTTTATGCTCTTTATCCTGTTCAAGTTGTCCGCCCACAAGCGCGTGCAAATTAAAATGGAGACCGGCTTCCGCAAGCGCTTCTTTGTCTTCTTTGGCAACGCGGCGCACTTGCATCGCGAAAGCATTGACGGCTTTATAAAGCTGTGTAAATACCTCGGTTTGCCCCATGACTTCTTCGAAGTAGGTCAATGCCTTGTCACGCGCGGAACGTAACCCTGAGGTCATCAGAAACATCGAATGCTTTCCATGTTGATGCAGAGTTACTTTTTTAGCCGTGATCCGTTCTGTTCCGGATGTGATGCGTGTATCTGCGATTCCGATTAAACCGTCTTGTACTTTCATCCCTAAACAAAAAGTCATATTAATCCTTTCAAGATTCTTGAATGGTCAGTGTTTCGGCCATGACAGGCGAAGCTGACGTAAGCGCGTAAAAATCGTCGTAAATATGGGTGTTGATTTCAATGATCCGGGATTGAATATTATCAAGAAATTCGTGTAAGCCAATCTTAATAATTTCATCAATCGTAATTGTTGATAATTTTTTGCAAAGGCTTGCGACGAGGCCGTAGGAAACACAGCTCTTTGTCGCACCGGACAAAATTTTACGCAGGGATTCTTCCGCGCGAAAGAGGCAGGAATAAATCGAACGGGGAAATTCGCGGTTAAGAATTAAAAATTCAACTACGTGATTATGCCTTACGGAGTGGCGGACGCGGCGGTACATTTCAAGCGCGCCGACTGATTTAAGAAGTGCGGTCCACTGAATATCATCAAAGGCGGTGCCGACGTATTCCGGCGTTGGGAGCAGGATAAAATATTTCACATCCAGAATGCGCGAGGTTTGATCGGCGCGTTCAATGAGATTTCCCAAACGGCCAAAATGCCACGCTTCATTGTGGGAGAGTGTCGTATCCATAATTCCTGTGAAGAGCTGGCAGGATTTTCGGATACGGTCATAAAACTCGGAGCCGGTGCGGCGTTCTCCGGCATTGGCCGCAATTTTTTGAATGTACACATGAATGGAGTTTAGCTCATTCCACATTTCCGAAGTAATGATCGGACGAATCGAACGCGCGTTTTCGCGTGATTTAAGCAGACAGTTTAAAATCGAATTCGGGTTTTGTTCGTCAAAAGTCAAAAAATGCAGCACTTTCTTTTCAGTAGCTGATCCGTGAAGTTTTTCAAAAAGTTCGTGGTCGCCTGTAGTCGCGACGACAGGGAACCATTGTTCCTGATCATCGCCGGGAGCATCAATATTTAAGTGCAGGCTCGCTTCAATCAGACGGGCAATGTTTTCAGCTCGTTCGCGATAGCGCTGCATCCAATAGAGAGATTCGGCTACACGGCTCAGCATCATATTAACCGCGCTTCTGGATGACCCAGGTGTCTTTACTGCCGCCGCCCTGGGAAGAGTTGACGACCAATGAGCCTTTTTTGAGCGCAACGCGGGTGAGCCCGCCCGGCATAACATAAATTTCTTTGCCGCAAAGGACATAAGGCCGCAAATCCACATGCCGTCCCTCAAAGTTTTTATTATTAATGAGGGTGGGGACGCGCGAAAGTGAAAGCGTGGGCTGGGCCAAGTAATTGCGCGGATTCTTTTGAATGAGTTCCGCGAATTTAACGCGGTCCGCTTTGGTGGAGGCCGGCCCGATCAGCATGCCATAACCGCCAGCTTCATTCGCGGGTTTGACTACCAGCTTCTCCATATTTTTTAAAACGTAATCGCGTTCTTTTTTATTCCAGCAGAGGTAGGTAGGAACATTCGGAAGAATCGGCTCTTCGGATAAATAGAACTTAATCATGTCAGGCACAAATTTATAAATGACCTTGTCATCCGCGATGCCGGTTCCCGGAGCATTGGCAATCGCCACGTTGCCTTTCCGGTAAACATTCATGAGTCCCGGAACTCCCAAATGGGAGTCGGGGCGAAAAACAAGCGGATCAAGAAAGCTGTCATCAATGCGTCTGTAAATAATATCAACCTTCTGAAAGCCGCCGGTGGTCCGCATATAAACCGCACCGTCTTGAATGGTAAGGTCGCGGCCCTCAACAAGTTCGGCGCCCATGCGCTGCGCGAGAAACGCGTGCTCAAAATAAGCGGAGTTGTGAACTCCCGGCGTCAAAACAACAATGACCGGGTCCTCGGCACTATCTGCGGGGGCGATATGTCGCAAAGTTTCAAGCAGGCGCTGTGGGTAATTTTCAACGGGGGCGATCGCATAATGCCTAAAAAATTCAGGCAATGTTTTTTTGACGACATCGCGGTTTTCAATTACATAGGAAACGCCGGAAGGGCAGCGCAGATTATCTTCAAGAACATAAAAGAGGCCGTCTTTATCGCGGACCAAATCCGTGCCTGTGATGTGGCACCAGATTTTTTTTGACGGAGTGAGTCCGACGCATTCTTTAAGAAAGTTTTTTCCGGAGTGGATCAGTTCCGCGGGAATGATTTTTTCTTTGAGAATGTGCTGCTCATTGTAGACGTCCTGCAGAAAAGCATTCAGCGCGCTGATCCGTTGTTTGAGTCCGGCTTCAAGACGTACCCATTCCTGCGCGTCAATCAAACGCGGAATTAAATCAAAAGGAAAGATGCGGTCGACACCGCTTTTATCGCCGTTAACCGTGAAGGTGACGCCGGTATTAAGAAAGTTTTGATCCGCAAACTCTTGTCTTTTTTTGAGTTCGCCGCGCGGTAATTTTTCAAATGTGTCAATCAACGATTGGGCGATTTCCCGCGGACAACCGTCCGTCGAAAATAGCTCATCGTAAAACCCCTGAGTCTTGTAACCGGCGAATTTCATGCGATTAACCCCTTACTTAACATCACGCCCGCCAGTGGCAATGCAGATTCCGTACCAACTTTGAATTTGAATCCCTTTGCGCGAAACCTTGGTAAATAGCTTGGTTGCAGTTGAAACAAAAAAGGGGATGTGTCTACATAGATGTATATTTATGGGCATTCCCCTATAAATGGGCAAAGAGTCATTTTTTCTCTGATACAATATGCTTTATTAAGTTTTTCCGGTATGCGTCGTTAAACGGCTTTTTCTTGACGGATTTTCTTCTATCCTCTATTCTGCCCTGCGGTTAGGACTTTATCTTATAGATTTTTCCCCCTCTGCTTCAAGGCGCACAAAATAGGATGTTTATGAAGAAAAAACTTTCGGCTCTTTTTTCCTTTTTAATGGTTGTTTCTTTTATTGTGCCGCGCGCGTATGCCGTTGACTCAAATAGTGAAACCGCCGGTGCGGAGTCCAGACGCTTTGAACAGGAAAAAGATATTTCTCAAACGGTTGTTAAAACCGGTCTTGAGGAATCGAAAAAAACAGAAGTGGATGCGGTGGGTGAGTCCTCCGATCTCTCGCCTGAAGACGCTAAAATTAAATTTATTCTGAAATCGATCAATGTCACAGGCAATGAACAGTTTACCGACGAACAATTGCTTTCTGCTGTTCAAGATCAAATCGACAAAGAAGTTAATTTGGGCGGACTGAGAAAGATCGCCTCCGAAATTAAAAAATATTATCGTGATCATGGATTTATCGCCGCCTATGCTTATGTTCCTCCTCAAAGTATCGACAGCGGAAATGTTGAGATCGCAGTGGTTGAAGGAATTCTCGAATCCGTTGAAATTAAAAACAATAAATGGTTTTCTGAAAGAACACTCCGCCGGTTTCTGCGCCTCGTGCCCGGTAAAATTCTTTATTTGAATGAGCTTCAATCGGCGTTGATTTATTTAAATAAGCACAAAGACATCAAAGTGAAGTCTTATCTGAAGCCCGGCGCTAAAGCTAAGACCACGAAACTTGAACTCGATGTAAAAGATAAATTTCCACTTCACATTTCTTCGGATGTTAATAATCTCGGAACTGAAAATACCGGAAAAACGCGCGTCGGTTTAGGCGTTTCCTACACTAATCTTTTTGGACAAATGGATGAGCTCTCTTCCCGTTTTCAAATCGGCTCCGGTGCGGTGGCGGTAGGTGCGGATTACAGTATTCCGGTGAACTCCTTGGGAACCCGTCTGGGCTTTGGTTACTCTTACTCGCATATTAAGGTAGGCGGCGATTTCAAATCATTGCATATCACCGGTGACGCCCATGTTTATAGTCCTTATATACTGCAGCCGCTGGTTCGTCGTGATTGGGTTGAGCTGACCTTTAACACAGGCATGGATTTTAAGGAGATTCAAAACAATATTTTGGGAAGACGCTCCGGACATGATTCCTTGCGCATTTTAAATCTGGGGATTAACTCAGAGTTTACCGACCGCTGGGGCAAGACCTATTTCCCAAATTCGGTACACATCGGTTTCTCTTCCTTTTTAGGAGCATCTGATGCGCATGAGAATAGTGCAACTCGTGTTGGGACAGGCGGACAGTTTTTTATTTATCGTTCATCCTTGATTCGTTACCACCGGTTACCCTGGGGCATGACTTATGCTTTCCGCGGGCAGACCCAGTTAACTAATGATCGTCTGCCGCCCTCGGAGCAACTTCGTTTAGGTGGTGCTTTTTCGGTGCGTGGTTATTCAGAAGGTGAATATCTTGCCGACTACGGCGCTTTCATGACCAATGAACTTTATGTTCCGTCTTATTTTTTTCCTAAAGATTGGAAACTTCCTTCTTCGAAGCAGTCCATGCGCGAACAAATCCAGGGTGTGGCGTTTTTTGACTTCGGTGGCGGGGCCTTGCGCAATACTTTGACAGGTGAAGAGCATAACCGCACATTAGCCGGTGCTGGCATCGGTACTCGCATTCGCCTTTTCGATAAGGTTTTCGCACGTGCACAATGGGCAACGCCTACGGGCTCAAACCCTCGTAATGGAGACCAGTCAGCCTTCTATTATGGTGTGACAACTGAGTTTTTGTAAAAAGCAGGTTGTGTAAGCAACTTATAACATTTGCTAACAGTCTTTTTTTATTTCAGCCAGTTACCTTGTTTTTAGAATTTCATGTGTTAGCTTTTCAACATAATTTTTGTATCACAAGTTTTTTTAGTTTGTTTGGGCGCAAGTGTGGCAAGCACTTAGCAAAATAAGGAGATTCCCAGAATGAAGTCAGCCAAAAAATACCTCGCAGCAATCATTGCCGTGATGCATCTTCTCACTTACTCAGCTCCGGTGCATGCGCAGGTTGCTGAAGATGCGGGAATGCCCCCGGTTGATTCTTCTGCTGGCTTTGACGCTGGACTGACGGCAACGGATGTTTTGCCTCCCGTGAGCGTGCCGGTTCCGGATACGACAACTCCGGTAGACACGACTACTTCTCCCGCAGCGGCTGCGGCAACCGCGGCACCCACGCAAATTACTTTGCATGACGGTGAAACCCTCGGCTTTGGAAGTTTATATATTGGCGCGGATCAAAAACTTTTTATCAGTATTGTTGATTTGCTTGGAAACACTTGCCCTTCTTGCCACGCTGTTATGGAAGGAAGCTCTTTCGTGAATGATGGTTTGACTACAATCATCGGTATTCTTGCTCTCATCTCTCCAACCATTATTAATAATGGCACAATCACAGTTGAAGGTGACTTACTGCTTTCAAACTTGGGTATTAATAAGGAACAATTTTTTGCGGGTGTTGCTGAATTTACAAAAGATCCTGCGACAAACGGATTTATCGTGAACACGGGTGAAATTCGTAACTTGTCACAGGGCTTAATCGCGCTTGTGGGCGCGAATGGCGGAGTACATAACTTTGGTACGATTTCTTCTAACGGCGGCGCGGTTGCGCTTGTTGCCGGGGATAAAGCTTCTTTCCCGCTTACCAATGATGGCATGTTGAATATTGCTTTGGATGGTTTGACCGGAGTGAAGGGACAGGTTTTTGATAAGAACGGAAAATTAGTTGAAACCAAAGGGCTCGTTACAAATAGCGGATTGCTTCAAGCGAATGGTGGGGCGGTAGTTCTTCAGGCTAAAGGCGCTGAAGCGGTCTATGACAGTATTATTAATCACACAGGTATTATTGAAGCGAAGTCTGTTTCTGAAGTGAACGGAAAAATTATTCTTGGATCTGAAACGGGCAATATTCGCGTTACCAATGCAACGATCGACGCTTCCGGTCTTCACGCCGGTGAAAAAGGCGGGTCCGTTCAAATTTTGACAAAAGGAAATGTTGTCGTTGAAGGTACAACAAAAATTAATGCTTCCGGAACGAATGGCGGCGGTGAAGTATTAATTGGGAGCGATCAGGGAGTAACCGGTCCGATCACGGCGCAAAATGTTTTTGTTGGCAGTGACGTGACAGTAAAAGCTGACGCGATTGAAAATGGTAACGGCGGTAAGATTATTGTCGGTGCGCGCGAAGTCGCGCTTGCTTACGGAAATTTTTCCGCTAAGGGCGGAGCGCAAAGCGGTAACGGCGGTTTCATTGAAACTTCCGGCAAAGAATATTTAGATGTTGATGGTGCTGGAGTTGATGCTTCTGCCGCACATGGTCTTTCAGGAACCTGGCTTCTCGATCCGAGAAGTGTTGAAGTTGTAAGTTCCGTTACAAATCCCGGCGGCAATCAACAAGGCAGTTTTAGCGGCGGAACTTGGACGCCTGATGGTGGAAACAATGCTTTTTCTTCTCAAATTTTAGCCTCTCAAATCAAGACACTGCTTGAGGCGGGAACCAACGTTATTCTTAATACAGCGGCATCGCCAGTTTCTCAAATTGGCAATATTACTGTTAGTGCCGCTATCACGAAAGCTTTAGGTGGAAACGTAACCTTGACTCTTACAACGGCGGGTGCGGGTGGAATTTTTATTAACGCAGCAATCACGGCAACGGTTGGGTTGTTGAATGTTGTTCTTGCCTCTGGCGCAACCGGAGCAATTAACCTGGCCGCTAATATTTCAACGAACGGCGGTAATTTAACGATGACAGCCGGAACGGGCGGAATTTCTCAGACAGCAGGAGCGGTTACGGCTAATCTTGTTTCATTTACTGCCGGCGGAGCAGTTTCGCTTGCGCAAGCAGGAAACATTTGGAACACGATCACCGGAACAACCACGACTGGTGCAGTTAATATTGCTGATAGCGTTACCGATACGACCATCCAAAATCTTCAGACTATTGGAAATACAGTAACTTACAGTCATACGGGCACAGGAAATGTAACTGTGACAGGAACTGTGTCTTCCGGCAATGGTTCTACGAATGGCGGCAATATTTCGATTAATTCAAGCAATGCATTAACAACGAATGTTGGATCGAGCATTAGCAGTGCCAAAAACTCCGGTGCGCTTGGTACTTTGACTGTAAGTGGTGCTACCGTGAACGGAACGACGACATTAGGTACAGGCAACATAACGTTAACCGGTACAAGTCTTGATACGATTATCAATACCGTCATTAATCAAGCAACTAACTACATAATTTCCGCTGTTCGCGATGTGATTGTTACTTCTTCGATTACGACCACTGCTGGTGCAAGCGTTAGTTTGACCGGAGACTCCGACTTGAATGGTAACGGCGGTGTATGGATTAAAAATACTGGCTCGATTGATTCAGCGGGGAATGTAACCTTGACTGGCTCAGCGATTAATGACGCGGGCGCGGCAGGCGAAAGTATTCGCGTTGACGCGGATGGGTCCAATAACCAAATTTTAGCCGCGGGCGATATTACACTTCAGAAATCTTCAGCCGCGCCATCGACAGCGGACATCGAAGTAAACGGTATTGTAAAAACTACCGGCGTTGGCAAAACAATTACGGTTAATTCCAACGACCAAATTAATTCTTCCGACAACGGCGTTGCCGAATTCATCGGCGATAACCTTTCTCTTACAGCGAAGAACGGCATGAATGTTGAATCCGATGTAAAAAATGCTTCTTACAATAACTCTACATCCGGCAATGTCGCAATTGAAGACATGACGGGTGGTTTGACAGTGAACGGTGCTACGAATGGCGGCGCAGGTTCGACAACGATCACAACTCATAGTCCTCTTACGATCGCGGCTAACATGATTCAAGCCGGAGCGATCAATCTTTCAGCCGGTGAAAGTGCCGCAGCAACCGATCTCTTAACTGTGAACAGTGGCGTGACGGTTGAGTCAACCGGTGGATCCGTGACCTTGAACGCCGGTGACAATGTTGTCCTCAACACAACCTCCATTGTGAAGTCGGATACCAGCACCGTGAGCATCACAGCGGGTAACGGAGATACTGATAATATCGGCTCTGTCACACTCAGCGGACTTGTTAGCGCCGCGACGACCTTGACGCTTAACGCGATTACGGTGGCGGGCGGAGCATTGGGCTTAATTAATCAAACAGCGGGTTCGGTTGTAGCAACGGATCTTGTTTTGAATTCAGATGACAGCGCGACTTTAAATCAAGCCGCAAACAGTGTTACGACTTTGAAAGCGACAACCGGCGGCGATGTGACTTATCAGGATGCAAGCGGACTTGATCTGAAAGCTTCGACGGTAGGCGGCAATTTGAACTTAACGACAGCCGGCGCGATCACTGAAAGCGGCGTTGTCAGTGTTAATACGGCCGGTAAGACAGCGACTTTTGCTGCGGGCACCGGTAACGACATTACATTGGATACACAGAGCAAC
>JAYTHE010000027.1:0-36956 GCA_043732705.1 Candidatus Omnitrophota bacterium
GCAACCTGGCGGTTGTATCTGCACCAATATTTTGCGGCAATTTTGAAAGCAAAACATCCTCATCGTCATCAAGTTTTCCGAATTCAGAATCTTTAATAAAATTCAGGACTTGAAAATCAGAACTTGAAAGTCGGCGTGTTCGCAGGTTCCAGCGCGCCCATTCAGTAAATGGTAAATTCGACTCACCAAAATATTTGTCAATCGGCTCCCGCATCTCAGAACGCCGTTGACTCGGAAGATTGGGAAAAGTCCCTTGAACCGTAATAACTTTTTGTTCCAGCAAAAATTTCAGATCGTCGCCGAGGCTTTTTTGTTCTGCAGCGGTAAGCGTGTGTCCGTTTTTTGTCAGCTGAAAATAATCCACGGCTCGCGAACCAATTTTTGCGGCGTATCCTTCCGTATCAAAGGTCGTGCGCGGTTCAATGTTGATGCCACGCAGCACAAGCAAGGAGGCCAATCCGAAGGCCCAGCCCAAGCGGTCGGTTGCGATCACACGCATCCATGTGGAATGACCATCCGCCACAGGAAAGAAATCCACGCTTTCAACAACCGGCAGAGGCTGGTCTGGTTTTTCGATTTTGATATTTTCAATTCGCTGCATAAGCTGCTGATATCCGGGCTCTTGATTCAGCAGCATAAGGATATTTTTTCCTAATTTTTTTTGCACTCGCGCCCACTCCTGCTCCATCCGGTCAGGATCACCGTTAGGCATACGGACGATTAACCGGTCATAGAATCCATTCCCGTCCGAATAAGGCACCTGAATATTCCAAACTTCCAACCCCTCCAGCAAAACGGCGCCCAAAATATTTTTCAATTTCCCGGGCTTGTCATCTTTTTGTTTGTGAAAAACAACCAATTCAGCCAAATCACGAGTGCCTTGAAGCGGTTGAAGTGAAATCGAAGTTGGTTTGGTTGAGTCAATTTGAGGCGGTTTGGTCGGATCTTTTTGAGCGGTCATATCAGCCAGAAATTCTTTGCGGTTTTGATCAATTAAACTTTGCAGCAGGGCAACACGTCGGACTTTGCGTGCCTCTTTTTCCATATTACCTGCGACAGTATTTTTTTCTTCCAGAAGAAAGTCCTCTTCATGTAATTGCGCGAAGTATTCCTCCGGAATCCGGTCAATGCCCTCCAGCAATTCAAAGTAAATGGGTAAACGTTCGGGTGAATGCTGCATGTAATGAATTAAAGTTTGCAGAAGCAGCAAGCGCCAAAAACCGGAATCACTGACACGCATCATTCTCAAAAACTCATCGAGCTCGGCGGGGTCGGCAGCAATTCGTAACCGTAAAATCATGCTCATGAGATGAGAGTCAAACATCAAACGGAGAACAACTGATTTTTGATCCACATCACCCGCTGCCGGAAAAATGGCATTTAAAACTTTGACTGACTCTTCGGACTGAATCCTCTCCAAGCTTTGCATTAAAAGCGCAAGACGTGTTTGCGCTAATTTTTCACGATCGTCTTTCAGCCCCATGGCCAAAGATTTAAATTGTTCGGGAATATTCGCAACTTTTTCCGGCTGAAACACCATATAGTCAAAAGTCTGCACGCGTTTGACCGCCAAAAGATCATCCGGGAACGAGTAAATTAAATCTCCACCCTGCAAATGCCTGGTTAATTCCAATGCCGGAAAAAGAATCGGCAAAATGCCAAACATATGCAGACGCAGTAAGGTGGCTGAAATCTGTTTGGGCTCAGCGAGAATTTCCATAAATTCCGTCATTGCGGATTTGCGGTTTTTATCGTCGCGAAGCCAAATTTGAAACGCGGGTAAAGCCAAGACCATTTGATCCCACAATGTTCCTGAAAGTGGAACCTGTTTTTTAACCGCAAGCCGTAAAATGGGAAGAATGGCGGCTGGCTCAATTACACCGTTAATCGGCACCAGCGCCTGATGCGGTTCTTTCAAGAAACCCCTTTCGAAACTAAAAATCCAACCCTTGCGCTTGACTAGCCGCGCACCCAAATTCTCAAATCTTGCGATTTCTTTGGTTTCTCTTTGCGAAGTCTTTCCGGACGAATCTGCTTTTTCATAAGCCCGGCGAATCACACGTGTCGAAAAGCGCAATAAATTTTGTGTATGCTTTAAATAATCCTTTCGAAATTCTTCGATGGCTTGAGCGCCTTTGCCATAGCCGAGCAATTCGGCCACCTTGGGCTGCATGGATAATGTTAACTCAGTCCTTTTAGACGCCGGGGGATTTACGGTTGCGAACGCATTCCGCACCCGTAAAATAAAATGATAAGACTCCAGTGACGAATCAACTTCATCTTGACGCACCAAACCCGCGGCTTTGAACTTATCCCAATCGGTTTTCAGCGAGCCTGTCACCGCTTGCATAATCCAGCGCGCGAAATGCATCGCGCGTAAACCACCGACGTGATTTTTTAAATCCGGTTCACGTCCAAATGCCGCGTCAATATGCCCTTCTTTGACATACGCCGCATTCCAAGCATTGATGGCGGCTTCGAGAAATTCGCGGCGATGCGTCCCTTCCGCTTCATTATTGATTCTGAGTAAATTGACCTGAAATCTTAAAATCCGGCTAAGAAATGTTTGCAACCATTTAAGCATTTCAACGAAAGTTGGATTTGAGATTTGGAACTTCGAAGAGCCCAGAAAATAAGTTTGATTCCAAAGAAAGGCCGTCCGGAATTCTTTCAAATGTTCATCGAAGATATCCCTGTTGCCATAAAGAAAACGCGCGTCCAGCCAAACCGTCAAAGCCTTAAGGTAATCTTTGTGATCCGAACTAAGATCAGAAAAGTTTTTTTTCTCAACCGTAATCCAGCCTTGACGGAGTATGGTATGAAACGCGCGCGTTAAAAATGTTGCCGCCTCATTCGCGTCACTCTCTTTGCTTTGGAGCTCACTAAATGGAATGTCTGTAATGATCCGGCCCTCAATATCGGAGTCATCGGTCATTTCAACCCGACCGTCACTTCCCGTTGCCATCAAAGCAAATCGATCTTTAAATTCGGGGAATATTTCTCCAAATTTATTCCAAATTTCAGCAATTGATTCACCCGTCTTCTCGGACATTGCCTGCGAACGAGCATGGAGTCCGGCGATGTCATTTTTTGCGGGAACAGGCAAAAGCTTAGCCTGCTTCACTCTCTCCGCGTGCCGCTTCTCAACCGGCAACGCCCAAGCATAAAACTCTTCCGTCGAAACGCGGACTTCGGAACGCGCGAAGTATGCGGTGCGCAAGCCATAATTATTTTCAAATCTTAGTCCAAAGACACTCTCACCTTTTGCGGTTAATAATGTGATTTTCTTTTCGCTTAAAACCGGGTTAACCCGTAATATTCCGGATTTGAATATGCGGTTAAATTTAACCGTCGCTGGGCCCAACGCGGCAAAAGCTTCTTTTTCATTCTGCGCTTGTGCCGTTTTGCTCTGTATCCACTCACTAACGAATTTTTCTAATTCGCGGTTTTCATCATTTTCCGGACTAAACATTTGCCGCGCAAACCAGGCTTCATCACGCGTTAGTGATTTAAAATCCTGGATCATACCCGCGATTGTCCAGCGCTTCATCCAATTTAAGCGCCTATCCAACTTCTTTAATTCAAGACCGAAACGAACGCTTATTTTCCAACGCTCACGCACTTTTGAAATCCAGGAAAAAACGCCGCTTTCGCTCTTCTCGCGCGCCTGGTCGGGCGTCAAAAGAAAATGGCCTTCTTCGTCAAACGCTGAACGAATATTTTGTAATGACAAATCGAGATGCGCCGCCATTTTTTTCAAATCTGACAATGGGCGATCTTGAAAGCGCCGGACCAGCGCCCATTTATTCGCCAACGTTAAATATTTAAAAGGAATGGCCTTGTATTGACTTTCACCGGCGTTATATTTAATAGCTCCGGTGCCAGCGTCCCCTTGGATCAAAGGCAATCCCGCTAAATTAACTCCGTAAATATATGCCTGCGCGGTTTTCAAATCTGGAAAATCAAATGTCAAAACGATCTGCTGCTCTAATGAGGCTCCTTCTAACCGCCCCCAATCAACTGCCGTTTCTATAATGGTCGTGATCCATCCATCACCCAAAAATCCCGGCCTAAGTTTTTTATTTGCTTTGCCAAACAGCATGCTTTCGATGTCGGATGGATTTTTGACACCGTGTGACCAAAGCCGCCGCATCTGGTTTTCAGCTAGACCATATTCACCGGGTTCTCTTTCGAGGACATCGCCGTTTTTGAGCTTGCTTGGAATTTCCCAGGAAAAGAAAGGCACATCGTCAACCATGACCAGCCCAGCATGCTGCAACTCCTGGTATCCCTCCCAGAGAGGCTTATCTCCCCGCATTTCGGAGCGGGCTACAAGCAGATTTTTTGTCCTCGCAAGATAATCGCTGACGATAACGAGCAAATCTGGAATTCCTGTCAATTCCGCGTGCCGAGCCTCTAAAAGCTCATTTAAAAGATGCCAACCGTCGATTGTAATTCCCATGCCGGCTTTCACGGTTCCAAATTCACGAGCTTCCAAAGTCTCAAACACTGTGTTTAAAGCGGCGACTTCAGGTTTGGTAAGCTCTAAATCTCTCGCGACATGATCGGAAAAAATAAGACGCGCACCCTGATGCATCAGTCGGTCAATTAAATACTTTGATCCATATCCAATCGAAACCAATCCATAAGCCAATGCCGCGGCGATCGTCAAAAAAGCACCGTAGGTGAGAATCGAACCATGAAGAAGAGAAAAATGTAAATATTCATTTGTAGTCTTATGAAAGGCCATTGTCGCCACAATAATTCCCAACGTAAGAAAATTCGACAAGGGGAAAAACAACGGATGCCTTTCAGAAAAATGAATTCGCAATTCGGAGCGGGCAGGTTTAATAACACCGCGATCGATTAATTTTTGATACCAGTCGCGAACCCCCTCGTCACTTGCGTCGAATGGCATGGGAAATAAATTAAGCTTTCGACCATCGGAGCCTGCTCTAGAAAAATCCTTCGCTTGATTCCTCAGTGTCACAAGCTGCTCTGCAAGCGTACGGAAAGCGTCGTAATTATTAATGCTATTCCAATCCACATTTTCTAAAACAGAATTGAGCTCATTCCAAAGCCGTTTGAGACTGTTTAAATCCAATAGGGTCTTTTTTCCCTGAATGTCGCCCCAAGTCAAACCAAGCGGCTCAATCACAGCGTCAACATAATCGCGGCCTTCATTGTCATAAACCATTTGATCGCGAATCCGGAAAGTCTGACCGTCCAGCACACCTTTGACTACTTCGACCAAATGCCGTTTAACTGCCACCTGAAAAGCGGGATCACGCAAAAGCGAATTCGGAACATCGTTCATATGCCGGGTTCGCAAGCTCACAACAGCAATATCCCCTGGAAATTGCACATTTGAAATTTTCATTTCGATTCTCGGGAAAGAATCGGTCTTGATACTTTGCTGTTCATTCTTTTCGTCGTAAATCTGCCATGTCATCGACTTAATATCGCCACTGACCCCATGCGCGACAAGCCGGACACGCATGGCGGGGAATTTTTCACTTAGCACGAATTTGGGTAATTCGATCTCCCGAGATTGCAGAGTCATAGGCATTTGCTTTTGATTTAAAAGGCGCGTGACTCGACTCGTTTCGGTTTCTATTTGAAGTTGTCTTTGCGCACGAGTCTTTCTCTGTAAAAAATAAACCCCATTATTCTCTTTAACAATGTGAAATTGCTTTTTAACTGCGGCTTTAAAAATCCCAACATTTGTCTCGCCATTCGAGGGCCCAATCGACGCGATCACCACACCCGAATCATTCATAATGGTTGAAAGGCCAATCACAGCTTTTGCATAAAAATCTTCGAGCCTCCAACCTTGATATTTAGGAACACTGCGTAAAATCATACCCACATAAGTGGGATCAAATAAGGCCGGAATCAATGCAAAATTAAGTTTCCTATGCTTAAAGATAGGCGGAGGTTCTTCAACCAATCCTAGATAAAGCCCATCACCATGAACTTCACCATCGACACGCGTCTTAACCGTTTCGCCCAAGAGCGTTACTGCCGGCTTTTCATAGCGAGGATCGATAGTCGCTAAAAGCGGCTTGTTGTCCTCCTCCTTCTGGGGAAATAACTCATTGAGATGCGCTTCCACCGCCGTTCGAATTTGATTAATAAACGCTTCTTCGTGCGGCATTCCTGTTGCGGTATCATTTTCAACACCAATCCAGGCACCGGACCCACTCATCATTTTTATCATCTCCTCTTTTTCCTGGGGAGGAAGGCCATCCATTGCTTTTAATTGCTCTAAAAATAAATACATCAGTGAATAATGAGATGACTTGGCAAGATTAAATCCAGCAGCCCCTGGCAACAATCGCATTTCGGAGCGCGGAAGAGAATTGATAAATTGATTTAAACGCGGGTCTGACAAAAGCATCCGGATTCGCGGAAGAGTATACTGCTCCATGATAGATTCTGTTTTATCGTCCGATGTTTTCTGCCAAATCGGATAAATTGTTTTATATTCGTCAGCGCGCAACAAGCCAACCGCTTGCAGTCCGGCGAACCATCCGGTATAAAATTTTTCCCGTTGATTCAAATAACCGCGATACGCTTTTAAAAACTTTTGATGCTCATTTTGAATGGCCGCATGGTTCTGCGGAGCTTGACGCATCAACCCCTGCAAACTTTGCGCATCACTCAACGTTTCTTTGAATGACAACATCAAAGGACCATCAAGCGAGTTGAATGCTTTAAGATATTGCTCCCGCTCAATGACGAGTCTTTGCAATACGGATAAGGGCGCTTGCCAAAGCCGCAAGAAAAGATTATGAAGAACTGTCTCCCCCAGCTGTGCTTCCGACGTGGATAAATAATCAATACCCAGAGAAAAATCCTTCTCAATTGCCTCGCTCAAATAAAGCCGCAATGCGCCCTCTAATGATACAGGCTCATGTTTTAAGATTCTTGCGACAACAGGAAATCTGAATTTGTTCGTCTGCGAGAGACTTTCCGCGTCAACTCCCTTAACAAACATTTCGTGATCATCGCCGCGTTCTGAAACATATCCTTGCAGCTTAAGAAAGCTAACACGAGCCTTCACAAACCTAGCAAACGCTTCATCACGACGTTGTTGCGTTAACCAATACCTTCTTTGCGAATCGATGTAATTTCTATAAAAATCAGAGTTAATTTCATAATTTTTTCCGTTAAAGTAAATCAAAGAGTCAACCGGGATATTCTTTGTCGAATCAATCAAATCGAGCCAAACTTCGAAAGGCACGATTTCATCTTCAACAAAAACATTGGGCCCCAACTTTTTATACGTTGCATAGCGCAGCTCGGTATACTCTTTGTCATATCCCAGATTGCTCACCAGTCGCGACAAATCGCCCGATGCGCGCCGATCTCTCAAAATGGCTATGAGCCCATAATAGAAGGGCTTTATCTGCGCGGCATACTTACGAAGATCCGCGACATTTTTAACAGGAATGCCCTTTGAAACAGCGATACTCATAATTGATTCGTACGGCATAACATCTTCAACAAATACTCCGATTCGCGCATCCGGACCATTTCTTTCGCGAATTTTTCTTACGGCTTCTTGAAATTTTAATTCCGTCACTCCTAAGCCCCACTTCTGGCTATGACTTTTAAATAACATATAACCGTCGGCATCGGATGGAGACGCAATTGACCTTGGGATGGTTGGCGCTTCGGCGCTTGCGGGCCGTGCCAGCGATTTTACTTTTACTGTCGCAAAATATGCAATAACACCTGCTAGCGATACTAAAAAAAGAACAATAAATACATTGCGTTTTGTTTTCCCTTTTGCCGGAGAAAAATCAAGCGATTGAGTAATTATTTCTAGACGCTCCGATGAAATCGAAAAACCTAAATTGGGAGCAATTTCTCCTGTAAATCGTTTGATAAAAGCATTTGCGTCAACATAACCCCTGCCACGCTTCGCGGCGATTACCCTCGCCAAAGCTTTACTCTGATTTTTGCCAAGCCCTGACACTGCATTGAAGTGTTTTGCAAGCTCATTTCTTCCAGCATCGTTGACCCGCATTTCAGAGCGCTGGGCCAAAAAACCCATAAAGGCATCAATCACATCTTTGCGCTGGACAATCTGGTCAATTTTAATCCACACAATACCGGTCTCATCTTCTTTTTCGATCTGTGCGTCTTTGAGAACTTTTTTACCGTCTACAACGGCGTTGAAAACGGCATAACGCGCTAATTGTTCGGTATCGACGCCTTCCGCGCCCCGTATCGCAAACCAGGTTTTGCCTTCCTGCCACATTGAAAAGCGATGAATGAAAGCGAGCGGATTCCGGTAAGCGGCAACTTCATGCTCTTGCCGGCTGAGATGAAACTCCACCAAGAGCGGCCGGATATCCGGCCACAAGACTTCAACTTGATCCTGACGCAGCCGATCCGTACTGCTGAACCGCAACCCGCGATCACGAATTGTTTTCCACTTTTTGTCGCGCGAAAAAACTTGTTCGGGTGTTTGACCGTATCCGTTAAGCACAACCTGCATCAGATAAGAATCTAAAAATTGTCGGCGATCAAAGGGGCCCGGAAAAACACCATTCAAAGTCAGACTCAAATGTTCATACATTCTTAAATCCATTCCAACCGTTCCATCCAAAGCTTCTGTCTGAAAGGAATTACTCTTCATGTTCTCGCTATCAATCACCAGGCTCATAAAGAGCGCCATTAATAGTGCTTTCGGCGCGTGACGGTTAGTCACCGCAAAATGATTCGCGATTAATGTCGCAGTTGAACCCACCCTTTGAACAATTCGTTCCTGCAATCGTGGCATTGCGGCTTTTATACGCTCAGCCACTCTTTGCGCAGAATTCACGTCCGGATCTCCTTGAATTTTCACAGCATCTTTTTCCAAATAATCCGGCTGTTTATGATGATCAACAATTAATGTGGTAAGCGGCTGAATAATGGGTTTATCGGAGTCATCAAGAATATCTTCCGCGTGATCGACCAAAACAAATTGAATGGGAACTTCGATGTCCGGAGCAGAACTTCTTGCCAGGCGTTCCAGGTATCCAAAAAGAGCCCGGTTTCTTTTAATTTCATACCAGGTAGGAATATCAGACGGTGAAATCCCCAAGCGCTTAAATGTGTCATACGCGGGATGTTGCGCATCGGGTAGTCCGGCATGTAAAAGCGCGATAACGCGGATATTGGGATTGTTTTTATATTTTAAATACTGTGAGTAGCCTTCACCCAAGGAACTCACTGCGGCATCAAAGTCAGCGGTGGGGTGAGGAAGAAGAAAAACAACCTCACCCTTCGGGCTTCCATCACGCTCAATTTCAGTTGAAATATCCGCAAGTGCTTTATGGCTTGAATGGATCCATTCCATAAATTCATCCGTAGATTCTTTTTCAACACCGGGGGCTTCTCCGGCCTTCGCCACATTATCAAACGCATTCTTTATAATTTTTTCCTGAATTTCATGAAAAAGCACTTCGCCCAAAACCCTGTCACCTAGCTTCTGCTCATCAGAAGAATTCGGTAAGTCTCCGATTTGATATGCGGGATCGGAGCGTATCTTATAAATGTCAGTGGAAAGAGTTTTCAAGTCTGCCTCGTTCATTTGAAGAGGGCTGGCAAAATACTCGGCTGACATCAGTCCATCTACCAAAGCGCTTAATTTCTTTAGACCTTGAACTGAAGGAACCGCTTGTCGGTATCTTTGGGCTTTAAGCACAATGTCATTCAACCAAACTCGCAAATCTTCTTCTGAGAATTCACCGTCTTTCTGAAACAAACGTTTCCAAATCGAGCCTTGCGGTATTTCCCGCATTTCGGAGCGTTGATTAGGCTTGAGACTAGCGGCTACAGACACGCGTAAGGATTCTCTGCGCATTTCAGAGCGAGTGAGTTCGGACATAAGAAGATCAACGGGCGTTTGGTTGGAGCCATTGGGGTCAGAGCTAAGACCAGAGCTCTGACCCCGGAGCATTGCATTGCGATAAAGCGACGGGGATTCGATATTCATCAGACGCGGGGTTAAGGTTCCATACGAAATTTCTTTTTCGCGGAAAAACTCATTCAGTCCTTCGGTGTGAAAACCGCCGGTCACGAGAATCGCTATGCGATTCTGGCCCGAGACCGGAGACCCGAGGCCCGAGGAACTCATTGCGGATTGGATTTTATCGAAGAAGATCTTTTCACGCGCGAGAGATGCGTCGTAAAAAGCGAAAGCATTATCAAATGCTTTTCTAATCGAAGTTGGCATTTGATCTGGCCGGAGACCGGAGACCGGAGCCTCGAGGGATTTGAGTCGCTGAGTCAATTGTTCCGGCTGCAAACGTTCTTTGCGCCGCAAAGCTTTTTGCCATTCTGTGCGCGACAATTCAAGATTCAGTAGCTTCCGCAATAAAATCGAATCGTGATATATTTCGATCAGCCGAGTACTTTTTCCCCTCGGGCCTCCGGCCTCCGGGCTCCGAGCTTCGACAAGCCTATTCAACATCTTGTTGAACAATTTTTCGATTTCCTTAAACAAGCCTGACGGCTGAAGCTCCCCGCGCACAACTATATAACCGGCATATTTTAAGAACGCGGGATATTGCCGTAAATCAATCTTCAGGCGGCGGGTTTCTTCGACTAATTGCTCAAGCAATTGCCGCGGACTTGAAAACTGCCGCCCATCACCCGCGGTAATGCGGTTCAAATTAAGATTTTTTTCATCCAATCTTTCTAAACCCTGCAAAACTCCAGCGGAGGCATTTTTTGATTTTAAACTTTCAATGAGTTGCTGCTTTTCAACTAGTGCCTCTTCCTTCAACGAAAGCACGGAGGTCCGAGGTCCAAGGTCCGAGAGCGCTGAGCCTTGAGATCCCTCGGGTCTCCGGCCTCCGGCCTCCGGCCTTACGGCGGCGAGTTCCTTTTCTAATCTTTGAAGTGCGAGCAGCCGAGTCATTTGCGGCCATTCGATTTGAGAATAAAGCGCGTTGAAATCTAAATTCAGATTTTCTTTGGCAAGCTTGGAAAGGCTTTTGACATACGGCAAAAATTCACGGTGTCCCGCTTCAAATTTTTTCCACTCGGTAAGAATCGCACGTGTTTTTTCGTCCAAAATTTGGGAAGCCGCGAGATCAAACTTCGAATCAAAAAAATCCAAGAAGCTTTTTACTTCGGCCTCAGCTGCAAAAACTGCATGCAATTTTTGATAACCATTGCGATAACCTTCAACGGTTTCAATCGGTAAAGCTTTGACCGGAATCTGATCAAGCAAAGCTAAATCCGTACCTGACAATTCCCCCGAAGCTGTTTTGGCCTCAATCCATTTTTTGCGCAATTCCATGTTATCCGCGTACGGCAGCCATTTTGTATCAAGCTGTTCGGCGGCACCTTCAACAAAAACCGTTTTGATTCCGTATTTCTTGTTCAAGTATTGAATCAAATCGCGCGTGCGCGCTTGAGCTTCAGGTTGCGCGTGAGCATCCTGAATATGAAGTAAAAGCCGGTTGTCGCCGATCTTCGGTGATTCATACCAATCTTCGAGAGTTGCCATTTCGGGCGGAATATCAATATGCGAAACGAGCGGGATTTCTGACTGCGTTAATGACGCAAAATCAAGCGCGGGCGCAGCACGGCCTAAATCATTGACCATGAAAAAGAAAACGAGAACCCCGGCTGTGAATTTAAGCCAAATCGATTGACGCATTAAAATCTTTATAAACCTCTGTAATTTATGATAGAAGATACTCCATTAAAATACATAAATCAAATACCCTATACCTATATATATCTACCTGCTTATCAATGCTTTTTTTTGCCATATCTCACTCTATACAAATCTCATGGAACTATGCCGCCTTCATTACTTGGATGACAGCCTGATAAGCTTTGACAATCTCCACGATCAATCCCAATGAACCATCCGTGATCTCCCAAATATTCCCAGTACGATTAATACCATCCGCGGTCACCGCGGCGATAAGTTCGCCCGCATAAATATTTTGAGCGGCGTGAATTTTAGCGTGAACGGCAGCGAGAAAATAACCTGGCTTACTCACCGAGTAATCTTCGGAAACCTGCTGAACACGCGCATCAGATGGAAATTTCATTTTAGCCGGGGCGGCCAAAAGAGCTTGCTGCATCGCCGTTGCAGACTTGAGAATTCCGTTTCGACGACTGAGATTGTTACGCGCGGCATTTACGTTTATGAATCTATAAACTTTAAATTTCGCGCTTATTTCTTCTATTTTTTCAGATGGCTTACCGATAAGAAAAACATCCAATTGAACGTTCGGATTAAGCAGCAAAAACATCTGCAAGATTGACTCACGCTCGGGAGTCCAATCCTCCACCGCCATAACCTGAATCAAATGGCCTTCGGCTTTCACAATCATATCCGGAAAAAAATCAGCAAGCATGCGGCTCACCACAGAAGTATCAACCTGACTTGTTTTCATCCGGGTTTGAATTAATAAAGCCAAACGCGTAACTTGATCCATGTTTATTTCGCCGGCACGCATAAACCCAAATGCAATCGCAATCACAATATCCACGGGAGTCAAACTTTGCGGCGGCATCGATTCAAATAATTCAAAAAAGTTTTGGAAAGAAATATTTGGCAAAATGCTTTTTATTTCTTTCAGCATCTGAGCGCTAATTTTTGATGCTTCCGGTTTTTTCGAAGCTGTTTTCGTTTGGCTGGGGCGCTGTTGTCCAAAAGCAATTCTGAGACGGATCATCGTATATCGGATTTTAGTTTTATCTTCGCTGGAAATCGCTTTTTTCAAAAGCTTTTCAAAACTGCCGAGTGCTTCTAATTTTGTGATCGTCCCTTCCGTCAATTGCCGCATAATCAAATCGAATTGAACTTTACTTCTCTCGATTGGTGTCAAAGCTACCGTTACAATTTCGGTTCTAGGCTTACCGGCAATAATCGGAACAGCAGAAAGTCTAGATTGCGGTGGGACCACAGATAGAATCACCGGCTCGCCGGGCCCACCGGATTTATTATCATTAAGCCGTCTCGATACAATAGGCCGATTTGCCGCGACAAAAACGCTGGCAATAAAAACTCCCGCAGCGAATAAAATAAATGAAAGCATGCCGGAACTAAAGGCCAACACAGCAAAAAAAGATCCGACGATCGCACCCAGACTTAAATACATAATTACAGTGCCGGGCTGTGCAACAAGGCTTTGCGATCTGAGATTCATTAACTGAAACAGTTTTGTCCCGACTTGATTCATCAAATCAGAAAATTGCTGGAAGCCATGCTCGACTGTTTGCAATAGCGGATGACTATGAACTTCCATCGCGTCCCCCGTCCGCACTTCCGAACGAATCACCAAAATCAGTTTAAAAATATTCGGACTTATTGGTTCTTTTAAATCTGTAATTTCAATATCACCAGTTGGCCCTTTTGCAATCAAGTCAAAATTGGTCCTAAGTTTATCGTCATTAAAAATCTTATCTGAAAACTCTGCTTGAAATATTTTCCTGGCGGCCGGCGACAATCCTTTCAATTTACCGGCAATAATTTTATCGATAGCTGCTCGATAACTTTTTAGACTTTTACTCGATGTATAAAAAGTTCGGCCTTTCTTAAGGCCAAAATTGCTCATGACGGCCGCCGGAATCTCAAGCCCAATCTGATCCGTTGCGTCATCCGGTTTTGTTATTCGTGTTTCAGAGCGCAATACAATCACAGGTCCTTCACGCCGGTTATTGCTGTCGATTAATACTCGAGGACCGCGGCCCGCGATAAAGTGCCCGACAATCGCCGTGAGTCCGGAAAAGATCAGCGCAAAAGACCCGACGCTGTACTTTTGGTTGATAAAAAAAACGACGATTCCCGCATAAACAGAAATAAATCCCGTGATTTGAATCACGGCATAAGCGATTCGTTCCCATACGCGACGAGCAATCATTTTCCCTGTCGGTAAATTTTTTGCGGCTGCAACATTTTTTTGATAATAATCGTTTAAACTAAAAATTTCATGAATGCGCTTTTGAATCGAATCGGCTAGAAGCACAATCACTAAAGTGCTGGCTATCGCGGGTGCTACCATTTCAAAAATTGCGGGCTGATATCCCAACTCGGGATTAATCGGTAAAAGATCCGCAGCTTCTACTTTTAAGGCAAACTGATATAAAAGAAACGGTATCGAGCCGAAAAAAGTAGCCGCTACAATTCCCATGGTCCATAAATCAACTTTACCTTCCGCTTGCGATGCTAATCTTTCACGATCAATCAGTTCATCGACCGCCGCGAGACTCTCGTCTTTTGGAAGTCTTTCGGCCTTTCGCATTTCGGAGCGGCGGGAAACTCCCGGACTAGCCGCATCGAAATAGGCAAGCTCTCCTGAATAACTTTTCTTCAAAGCTTGCTTGCTTTCAGCCGTAAATCCACTCAGTAGTACAAGCGCTTTAGATTTTGCTAATGTATTGAGAAGCGCCGTAACGGCTTGTGACTCACTTACAGTTCCTACACTCCATAACGCTGAGTTGGCATTAAACGCGGCATAATCTGTATTTTGAGAATCTCCGTAGAATCCAAATTGGGGCGACTGGCGATTCGCTGCCCGCGCTGTGTCGTAATGCGCTTCAATCATTTGCAAAATCTCATTTCCTTGTAATGCACCGTAGCGATTGCCTATCGTTTTTTTTTCGACACGTCCGTCCGGCATGAGAAAAACAATCTCCCAAAGTTTATGCCGTTTATTTGGTTTTATCTTTAGCGGATTACCTTGCAAGGTCATACCAAAACTTAAAAAGGACTTCTTTGCTTGTGCCGCCCATTCATCCACCGGTAAATCACCAATCGAACTCATATCCAAAACCAAGGCAACATGCTCATGCGCGTCGGCAACAAACGTTTTCACCAGCGCAGGCTTATGATCCGGCTGACGCGCTGTGGCTTTCCAGTCAATCAGTCTTACGGGCGGCTGATCCAGCCTATGTGGACCATTAAATTCTGAACCATCGGATGCCGGACGTCTTAACGATAAAGCTCCCGACCTATCCGCTTGCAACACGTCAGCTCTTGAGGGCAATAACAAATGCTCCATTGGCGCCGCGAGCAATGCCTGTTTTAACTCTGTAAAGTTAGTTTCGGAATCTTGGCCGGCACCTTTTTGAGGTTCTGCTTTTGGAAAAGCTTTCGCCAAAGCCTGTATGCCTTGAGCCGCGTCTCTTTGTTTTGCGTTCCAACCCGAATCAAAGCGGTTAAGATTTAATTTTTTGGCAAGTTTGACGATGTCTTTGTTCCAGCGTTTCCGCTGCATTTCGGGAGGCATTAGGCGGTTCCAACTTGCCAAGCCCGGAACAAACCAAATGATCCAACCCAAAATTTGCTGGCCGATTCGAAGCACGGAAACATAAGGAGCAAGATAACTCACATATTCAAAGAACCATCTTTTTCCTGCGGGGCGCGACGCCAACGCGCTTATGAGGTCCATAACCAATTTCCCCTGGAAATCTTTTTGACTTCTTAAATCAAACCAGGCTTCAAGGCTTTCTGCTTTAAGCTTAGGATCTTTCTGAGTAAGCCAATCGTTATAGGACTTGCGGAGGGCATCCTGCTCTTCACCCAGAAAAACTTTTTGGTTATCTAAAATAACGTCCGCTGATTTCAGTGCCGCATTTTGTAGAGGATAAAAATCATAATTTATGATTCGGCGTAATTCCCGGAATGCATAACGCAAAAAAACAATGATAAGGCCAGCTGCCCAAGCTAAGCCGGTCCAGTCATAAAACAAACTTACAACAGAACGCGAGAGCCCATAAACTTTGCTGCCACCGTAACGCTTATCACCGAAAGCCTTCATGAGCTGGCCGTCAATTTTCCAGTAGTTTTCATTCGGTTGAAAATCAGAACCGCTTAATCCAAAAAGCGGTTTTTGAAAACTCATCCAACGGAAAAAAACCTGCGTGGTCGTGGAGGTAAGCGAAGCGGCATATTCCACTCGAAAGGGCGGCGCATCCGTCCTCAGTCCCATAACGCGCCGGATCCGCTTCGCGTATTCCAAAATATTTCTTTCAGTAACAATTTCCTTATTGCTATCCGATACTTGCAGCAGATCTTTCGCATACCAGAGGTCAAGAAGTTGCGGCAACTTGGAACTGTCTTGCAATTTTTCGGGATCATAACCCAGAACCTGCCTGAAAATTTCTTTAATGGCAGTGGCATCACTCGCGCTCGTTGAAAACCATAGCGAGGAAAACCAAAAATCAAGCTGCTCTTTTGAAAGTTTTTGACTGCCGTCGGCTTTAAGAATTCCAGCTTGCCGGAAGCAAGCATTAATAATTTCAACGCGCATGGGCCAATCGAAAAGATCCATTGTAAACTGAGCATCAATTTTTTCGGATGTTAGAAGTTGTGCCACGGTTTCATAGCCGCTTGCGGATGATCCATCGGCCTTTTTATAATTTCCCGCACCGGCAATAATTCTCAAGGCAATCGCCTTCGCATCATTTGAAATAATTTTTAATAAATCGTCCTCGCTTAAAAGCTCAACAAAACGCTCGTAATCAAAAAACTGTAGACGTCCCGCATTTCTGTCACGCAAAACCGCTTCTTCGGTTTCCGGCGGTTGAATCTCTTGTTCGACAACAGCCAAAGCACGTTCGACAAGCGCAGCAGCTTGTTTGTATTTCGCCTGTTTAACCATGCTCGTACCGGGTTCAAGTTCTCGAATAAGCTGAGCTGCCGTTTCTAATTGCTGCATCATCAAGTGATCATTTGTTGCAGGATTTTTTCCGGCAGCAATTTCAACTGCCGCAGATCCGGGCAAACGGAAACTGAGAAATGAAGTGTCAGCGCGATGTTTTAGAGCCAGCGATGACCGCATTTGCATGGCCCCGTCGGGCGAAGGTTCGGCGGGAGTAAAAATCATCCCTCCATTGGACATTCGCAAATCTTCTTGCGTTTGAATGATTACTTTTCCATCCGGCAAAATATCCACACGCGAATAGCGGTAATCGCCGCCAAGAATATCATTCTTCTGGTTCTCGGTTAGCGGGACTTCCACAAGCCGGAGAGGCTGCACCGCGTCCGGCGCTGTAAAAAACCATTTCGAACCCGTGCGCAGTAAATAGCCATTTGAAATTTTTTTAATTTCGCTGAAATTATTTATTACCGGCAAACTTTTATGAAAATCCATACTTGAGCTTATAAGGCGAATAGCCATTGTCCCATCAGCCTTAGATTCCATGGCAATTGCGGCAAAGTCCTTTTTCATCCAATCCGGACTTACAATAAAATCATCCGCATGTGTAACGTTAGCTGCGGCAGAATCCAATTTTGCGGTCATGAGGTGAGTGCCTTCGCCGGGAACATCCACCAAAATAATCCAATCGTTATCACTAATCATGACGCGTTTAATCGAAGGATTTATTTTTCCTGAAAAATATGTTTTCCAGCCATCACCGAGGAACGATGAATGAATCCGGGAACCTTTGAGTTCTCCATCGTGGAAGGCAATCCAATGGCCGTTATGGTAGCTAACCAAGTTTTCGTTGAAGCTTCCATTAAAAATTAATGAGTCCGTGGGCTGATTTTGATTACCGGGCTTATAAATATTTAGCATTGCAGCGGGGCCGCTTTGGGAAGTGCCGCTAGCAGGATCAAGCGGCGCTAATTCAATCCAGAGCACATGGCCCGCCTGCGGATTATTAGCATTATAAGATGGCGTAACTTTTGTTGCTCCATAAGGCGTTCCGTCTGGCATTGAAATGGCTCGTACAGCCATTCCATCAGGCATTTTAATCATTTTCTCAAGAGGATATTTCAACGTACCATTTGCGCCGCCGACCAAAAAGGCATGAAATTTCTGATCGTGAACAGCCAAAGTACCATCCCATGCTATAGAAATCTGTTCGGGGTGGCCCTCTAATTGCAAGGCTTCAGCACGCGCAGCTAAGGGTCCATAAAAGTTAAGCACCCAGTACATTTTTCTTTCAAACCCCAGCCATTGGGCAGCCGGTCCAACGGAAGGAACAAAATTAAAATTTTTAACATACACCGCTTTATTTGAATTAGATTGATGAAGAACTTTTCCGGGAATCGAATTACTGACCACAACTTTATCGCCTGGATCAGATCCTCGTCCCTCAAGCTCGAGTAAATATTTACCTTGATAAACTCCGGCTACGCGTTTGACCGGCCATTCCAGCGTGACTTGAAAGGAATCCTGCGGCCTAAGAAAATCCGTAATGCGATAAACATACTTGCCTTTTTGCGGCAAACCGGACGAATAACCGCTTAAGGCCATTGGGTTAAACAATTCGATCCAAACATAGCCCGCGCCGCTAACATAATTCTTGTCATACTTGTCATAACTCCCGGGCCAAGGCTCCTGCATATCCCATTGACCGGGTTCTTTTTTGCGCTGTTCTTCAACAAAGGCCATGACATGTTGAATCAATGGATCTAAGTTTCCATTTGGCGAAACTTGGTGAAAGAGTTCAAGGTAATAACGCAATTGCAGCATCAATTCGTATTGGTTCGTCGCGCGTATTTTAAAATTATTCAGCTCAGCCGTCACTGAGCTATCCTTATTTTGAAAACGCGCGCGCGCCTGGGCCTCTAATAACCGGGCTTTGTTCTGAAATTCAACCGCGAATTCCTCGCTGTATACCGGAGCCTGCGGTGCGGCTGTTTCTGGCGTATCCGTTCCATTTTGCAAAGCTGCCTGACGCTTTTCCAGCGCGGTTTTCGAAGCTTGAAGTCGTTCAAGATGTTCCTTAGCTTGCAATGCCGCTTGGCTTTGTCCTTTGCGCGCGCGTATTTCTGCAGTCATCGCTCGAATAGCCCTGCGCACTTCGGCATCGCGCACTTTCAAACGGTTCATTTCTTCAATATAGTAGGCATTATTAGCTTTGCTCTTATCGCCAACAAACCAAACCGGCCCCGTACCGGCTCCGTCGGTGGCCCATTCAGCAGCTTCCGGCCCCCACAATTTTAGAACTACGGGAGGTGTAATCACAAAACCATGCGTCATGGTTTGATCAATATTTTCTTTGGCAGCAACAAATCCTTCCGCTTCATAAGCCGGAACATCCACAAGCGAGCGCAACATGACTTTCATGCTCGATTGTAAAATGCATTGCCCGCCCCAAACATGGGTAAGCGCGCTTAAAAATCCATGCTTTGCGATCTCATCGTTCAATAATGGATTTTGGGTATACACCGTTAGGTCCATAATCCGGTCTACAATCTCCTCGCGCTCTTTTTGCGACAATTTCCGGGCTTCCACGACCAGCTCTTGAAGTTCAATAGGCAGCATTTTCATCATTTGCGCGTGCTGTGCGGATGTAATCGAAACTTTTGTAGGCGCAGGGCTGGGATCACCGGGCTTTCGTTCCGCGTAATAAACTTTCACCATGCCGGTTGCGCCTTTCACCATATATTCACCGCGATCATTCACAAAAAAGGAAATCGGAACCCCGCCTTCCGTTTCAACGCTCACTGGTACATGCCGGATCGGAACAGGAATTCGCTGACCGTCTTTATCGCTAACGTGAAACTGCGCCCAGCCTTTTGCCGGGCGGCTTGAATCCAGCTTCCAGGGTAGCCACCCTGGATTTTCAGCGCCTTTGAGCGCACCTGTCACGGGATCGATATCAGATATATGCGTATAAAAGTAATGGCCCTTTGCCATTTCTTTTGAAACCGTTGCCACCCAAGACTTATCATTCACAGGGCCGTTCCTTGCCGTTCCGGTAGATTCAAATTGAGAGTTAAGAATCGTGTGGCCATTCCCATTTTGAGATTGAATTGGAGGCAGCCAAGCAAGCCATTTCGGCGGCGTATTTTTTTTCGATTCCTCCGGTTTGCCGGCAGGTGCCGCTGTCGGCACAGTCTCTTTGGGTGCCGGCTCTACCGGCGCGGGTTTTAATTCTTGATCGGGCTTGGGTGCTTCTCCGGGCTTTTGCTCTTCAAGCGGTGTTAATTGTTTACTCAAATCTTTTGAGTCGCGCTGATTTTTTTCGTTCAACGAGTTTTTGGATTTTTCTGCGGCACCCTTAGCGGCTTCCGCTTCTTGACCGGATGCATCGATTTGTTTCTGGACGGCTTCCATTTGCGCGCTAACTTCATCGCTCCTGCTTTTTAAATCTTCTAGTGCTTTTTGTTTTGCCGTATCAGAAACGGAACTGGGAGTTTCAGACGGAACTGTTTTTGTAACACGAGAATCAGAAATTTTAAAATCAGGCGCCTCATTGATCGCGGCAAGTTGTTGCGGTGTAAAGATAGGCACCACGGGTTCATCGATGACAGGTAAAACTTCTGCCGGCGCATTCATTGCTGCCTGTCCTTGAGGCGCGAAGGCTCCTCCGGCAGATGGAACTTGAGAAGACAATGATTCAAACGCCCACACAGCGGCCGCAATCGCCACAAGCCCGCCCATTCCCCAACGAAGGATGCGCCTGATTTTAGACGTCAACCATCTTTTGGGAATAAGCGGCTCTAATCTTTTTTTCCAAACCACGTAAGCTCGGTCAGATTTCCAAAAATTGCGGGCTGCATGGTTAAACTCACTGTCGGCTTTGCGATTGATGTAACTTGTTGCCATCGTTAATGATTCCCCTACATATTCACGATAAGCAAGACCTTCCGTTGCCTCATCATCCTTCGGCTTATCGTAGGTAAGATCATTCAGACGGATCAATTCAGCGACCATGTCTTCCTGCGCGGGCCTAAGGAAGACTGCCGCATTCAAACGATTCTCCAATTTTTGATAATCATTCGCCGCTTTCTCGCGTGCCGCTTCAAAGTCTTTTTCTATCCGTTTTAATTTCCCTAATACTTCCTGCTCGCGTTCATCCGGCTTTTGATTGACCAATAAACTATCAATGAGACGAACGATAGCGCGCGCGACATCGCTATTATCTTTTTCCAAAGCACTTTTAATTTGATTAAGGCTTTCGGTATTCCATTTTTTGAGAACAAGCATTGCATTCAAATATTCCAAATACCGGCGCTGTAAAATCAACTTTTTTTGAAATTCAGCCATTTGCCCCAGCTTCACGCCATAGTCAGCCATAGCCTCTTTAACATCCGCATCGCCTGCTGAGTCCGCGCGCGAGCTGGCTTGGGTTGCAATCGAAAGCACTTTTCTCTGAATTTGATTCACACGCTCTTGAGCTTTTTTTGCCCGTTGGTCAATCATTTCAGACTGCGGCGAAATATCACTGCCCGCTGATAATTGCGCAATTCCGGTCAATTCATTTTCCAATTGCCGGATGTAAACTAATCCCCGTTCATATGCCATATAACCCAACGAAGCTCGCCCTTGAGTTTTTGTCCCACTCCGCATTTCGGAGCGAGCCTCCTTCAATCCATAGCTTCTTGCAACTTCCCAGTTAATTTGTACACCACGATCTTCAAGTTGATGCAACTTCGCCCAAAGTAATCTCTGAGTATCTTCGGGAGGCGCCGTTTTAAGAGCTTGAATAATAGCGGCGCGTGTTTTTGAGTTTGTACCAAATCCAAAAATAGACATTGCACGAATTCCACGCAAAGCAGTTTTTGACGTCATTTCCCCCTTTTGTTCAAATGTCCTCACTTCTGCTGTTTGGGCTTTCTTTTCCGTAAAAACAATTTTTTTTGTAGCAAGATCACGTAAAGCGAATGGATAAATATCATTTAAATAATATGCTGAATTGAAAGGCTTACTATTTAAGCCTTGCATATCTTTAAGGTCATCAAACTGAATCACAATTGATTCGTTTTTTTTGAGAACTCTTAAATAAAGTTTGCTGACCCTGTATCTTGGCAACTGTGCAAGTTGAACTAAGGCAATCTGAGGTTTTACAGAAGGACTAAAATCAGCAAGAGCATTTACGATCTGATCCGACCGGCCATTACGAATTACAAAGTCAACATCGGTAATCAGCTGTTTCATTGAAAACCGCTGCAACAACTTAGAGCCCGTCAACATCGCAAGCGCCGTACTCCCAAAAACAGTGATGTCGCTGCCTTCGGGGAGTTTTTCCAGTGCGTCTTTAAAGTCAGCGTCCAAACTTAAAGAAATATTTTTAAAACCGCGGCCTCTTAAATCTGCTATCTCATAATTGATAATTTTCCGCATTTCGGAGCGAAGAGCTGGTTTTTCTTCGATAGTGGGATCAGTTCTCAATGATTGAGCAATGCGATCGATTGTTTCCTTCCTTCCGGCCCAGTGAGCCGGGGCCGCCAATTGGCTGCGAACTTCTGAACGTTGCAGTTCCAAAGGAGCGGGCATAGTAGAAACATCCGCTGAAACCCCCTCCATCATGACTTTGCGGTATTTTTCATTCGAAAAGTTCTGCGTGATGCGCGGGGTGAGAGTTCCGTAGTTAATGTCATATTGACGCATAAGCGATTTCATACCATCAGCATGGAAGCCGCCGGTAATCAAAATAGCTTTATCCGTTTTGCTGAGAGCCTCCTGCATTTTTTGGAAAAAATAATCTTCACGGGAAGTCGCCGCTTCATAAAACTTCAAGGCTTGTTCAAAAGTCACGGCAAGATTTTTTTTCTTTTCTGAATCGGGCCCAAGCAGCCTTCCGGATTCTCCCGCAGCTTCTTTGAGGCGGCGAACCAAATCTTCCGCTTGAAAACGATCGCGGCGGTTTGTAACATCCAGCCACTCATTGCGGTTGAGCTCTAAAGCCATTAATTTTCTCGCCAAAGCTTCATCACGGTAAATCGCAAGCAGCCGTCTCCGGCTATTTTCAAAATCACCACCGATCTGAGCTGAGGATGATGGTTCTTTAACAAGCACGTCCAAAATCATATCGAAGAGTTTATTGATTTCCTCAAAAAGAATTCCCGGCACCATCTCACTCCGGACAATCAAATACCCGGCATATTTCGCGAACGCGGGATAATCGCGAATATCAAACCCAACTTTGCCGCCTTCCTCCACAAGCTTCTCAATCAAAATACGCGGAGTGCCGGCTTGACGGACCTCAGAGGCGCTCATGCGATTCAAATTCACGTTTTTCTCATCGAGCTTTTCCAAACCAAGTACTAATCCTTGCGATACGGACTTGGACTTCAGCAAATCAATAACGGCCTGCTTTTCTTGAAGCGCCTGCTCACGCAAAGTTAGCCCCGATGCTCGAGACCCAAGGACCGAGGGCGTTGAGTTTTCAGCCTGGGGCCTCCCGTCTCCGGCTTCCGGTCTAGATGGCTTATCCAATTCTTTCTCTACTTTTTGTAAAACCAGCAAGCGAGTAAGTTGCGGCCATTCCATCTGGGAATAAAGCATATCTAAATCAAGATTCAATGCGGCCTTTGAAAGTTTGCCGAGGTTAACAGCGAAAGGCAAAAACTCGCGATGCCCGGCTTCGAACTTGCGCCACTCTGCAAGCGCCTGAATCATATGCGGGCTGAAAGTGCGCGATGCCACTTGCCCTAATTTTTTTTCATACGCTTCGAGAAAACTCTTTACCAATGCATCTTCGCGGTAAACGCTTTGTAAGGCATCAAAGTTTTTTCTATAAAGTTCGGGCTTTTCAATTCCGATTGTCTCGACGGATTTCTCATCTTCCATCACTACCATTTCCGTGCCCGTAACTTCACCCTCTTTCGCGAGTTCATCCACTAACTTTAAATTTCTTTCCTGGTCGGGAAATAATTTTAAATATTTTGGATCCAGACTTTCGGCCGCGCCTTCAACCAGAATGGTTTTAAATCCGTAATTTTTATTTAGGAATTGAATGACATCGCGGATATGCGTTTGAGCTTCGTAGTTGGAGTGAGCATCTTGAATATGCACGATAAGTTTAGGATGCGGTTTCGCGGGCGCTTCATACCATTCGTCGACCGAAGCCATCTCAGCCGGAATATCGATATTCAAAATACGCGGAACTTCAGATTTCGTGCTTAATTCAAGAGAAGGAATCGCGGCATAGGCTTCCGGAAAGAGCGATGCCGTGAAGCATACGCACACCATTAGTGCAATCCACCGTTGAAGGCTGCCTTTAAATACACTCATCAGTTAAATAGTCTCCTAAAAAAAATTTAACCGTAATGAGCAATTAAAGCAATTTAATGGCGCCTAATGCTAGTTCTTACTATTTATTACTATATTAAATTAAGCTTATTGCAAAAGATTATATAAAATATCAGAACTTACCTACCACTCCTAGCACCGGGAGCTAGGAGTGGTTAATAAATATGCTTTTTTTATATATTTTTTATGTATTATATTGGCATGCCAGCCAGAACACCCATGCAAGCAAATGCCGCCTATCACATTTTCAATAAGTCCATCGCGGGCTATGAAATTTTTCATAAGCAAAGCGACTATCAGAGATTCATTTGGATGATGCGTTTTTTCATGCTGCCCAATATTTCTACAACCTTTTCTAACTACTTCCGTGACAATAAAAAAAACATGACCACGAAACTTGTGGAATTAAACCAACGAGAGATTTCACATATTCAATGGGTTGCCTATTGTTTAATGCCCACCCATTTTCATTTTGTCCTCTATCAAAATCAAAAAGACGCTATTTCAATTTTTATGCAAAAGTTATTGAATAGCTACACGCTCTATTTTAATCGTAGACATAAACGAAAAGGACCACTATGGGTTGGAAGGTTCAAGCATGTTGAATGTGAATCCGATGAGCAGCTTTTGCATTTAACGCGTTATGTTCATCTAAACCCGGTGACAGCCCATCTCATATCAAAGCCAGAAGATTGGTTTGCTAGCTCTTATCACGAATACGTGGATCAAGCTGATAAAAAAATATGTCATCCTGAGAAACACTTGAAAATTCATCCAAGCACTTATCGAAGATTTGTGCATCAGTATATTGATGGGCAAAGGGATCTAGCAAAAATCAAATATCTATTGCTAGATTAACCGCTCCTAGCTCCCGGTGCTAGGAGTGGTTAGACAGGTTAAAAGTTGGCGTCGAAGTCGGGGATATCGAGGTCGTCGAAAGCGTCTTCGACAACCAGCTCATCGCGGAAGGATTTTTGAGCAGAGAATTGTCGCAAGCCTGAAGCCGAACGGATATTTTCGGTTGGAATTTCCGTAAGAAACCGGGACGGTAAATTATGTTGGATGGAGCCAAAAAGACGGCGGCAATTCGCGAATGCAAGGTGCAATTTATTCTGGGCGCGTGTCATCCCCACATAACAAAGCCGGCGCTCTTCTTCAAGTTCCTGCGTATCCGCGCCCATGGAATTGTTGTGCGGAAAAATCCCCTCTTCCAATCCCACCATATACACAACCGGAAACTCCAAGCCTTTCGCAGTATGCAGCGTCATCATGGTTAAAGCATTCGTACCTGAATCCCATTTATCCAAGTCGGTGACGAGCAAAATTTGTTCGAGAAACGCGTGTAGTTTTGAAGATGGCGGAAGCAAATCCATTTTCATTTCCGCGCTTTCAGCGGCATTCTTCTCCATTAATTGCGAATAATTTTCCTCAAAATGATCAATAACACTAAAAAACTCCTCGATATTTTCAATTCTTGCTAGCGATTCGGAAGTTTTCTCGGCTTCAAGTGCGGTAAGATAGCCGGTATCCTGCAAAACCTTCTCAACCAATTCCCGCAGCGAAATCAGCTCATACTTTGAGCGCATCGAATCAAGCCAAGCTACTAAGACCGACACCGCTTTTTTAGCTTTAGGCATCAAGTCAGGAATGGCATTCACTTTGCGAAGCGCGGCGTCCCAACTTACGTTGGATAATTTTGCGAGATCATCAATCGCATCGACTGTTTTCTTGCTGATCCCACGCGCGGGCACATTAATAATCCGTTTTAAGCTGGTTTCATCCGCAGCATTCGCAATGACTTTGAGATAAGCAACCACATCTTTAATTTCTTTGCGGTCATAAAAGCGCACGCCGCCCACAATCTTATAAGGAATATTCATTTTCATGAGCACATCTTCTAAGGCGCGTGACTGCGCATGCGTACGATAAAAAATAACCTGATGCGCAAGTTCGACGCCGTCGCGCCGGTAGCCTTGGACACGGCCTGCGACATATTGAGCTTCATCCATTTCATCTGAAGCTTGATAAACTTCGATTAATTCGCGGTCGGAGCGTTCAGTCCAAAGTTCCTTAGGTTTACGATTCACATTATGACGAATCAAGGCATTGGCTGATTCCAAAATAATCGGGCTTGACCGATAATTCTGCTCTAAACGGATATGTCCTGAGCCGGGATAATCATGCTCAAAGCGCATGATGTTTTGTATGTCCGCGCCGCGCCAGGAATAAATGGATTGATCCGGGTCACCCACCGCGGTAATTTGATTCGTAGCCGATGCCAAGAGATGAATCAGCTTATATTGCGCCTGATTTGTATCTTGATACTCATCGATCAAAATAGTACGGAAGCGGCCGCGCCAGGATTCCAAAACTTGCGGCGCCTGCTGAAAAAGCAAAACCGTTTTCATAATTAAATCACCAAAATCAAGCGCCCTCTGTTTGGCAAGCCGTTGTTCATAAAGCGCATAGACTTTAGCGACTTGCTCTTCAAAATATTCGTTGGCATCCGCCCGGTATTGGGCCGGGCCGATAATGTAATCTTTGGCGCGTTGAATTCGTTCCCGCACAGCCTTGGGATGGACTTGTTTTTCATTCATTTGCAAATCAAACAAACATTCTTTGATATTTGATAACTGATCTTGCTCATCCAAAATACTGAATAGCGGATCAATTCCGATGGCAGCGCCGTCGGAACGCAAAATTTTAAGGCAAGTCGAATGGAAAGTGCTGATCCAAACACGCTGTGAAACAAGCCTTTCGATGCGGTGTTGCATTTCCTTTGCGGCTTTATTGGTGAATGTGACGCCAAGAATACTGAAAGCAGGGACCCCTTGTCCGATAAGCCACGCGATACGATGCGTCAAAATACGGGTCTTGCCGCTGCCCGCGCCCGCAATAATTAAAAGCGGTTTGTCCGCGGGCCATGTCACGGCCTCACGCTGCGCAGGATTCAAACCTTTCAACAAATCAATTTGCGACATTTTTATCATCCGGCATATTTAAAATACATTCTGAAGCCGCTTTCTCGGCGGCAAATAAAATCTCAGGCTTAATTTCAGCGCGTTCAATTTTAACACCGAAATACTCCGCAAATGCTGTCAGCAATTCCCGTTCCAAATCTTCAAGCAATAGCCCTTTGGGTGGTTGAATCGATTCTTCATGCAAAAAAATATCTACGGAGCGTTTTTGTGCCCCACCCGCAATCTTGCGGCCATTGGCCTGTAAATCTGTTTCAACCGGATTCAAAAAACAATCTCTGCCGTTTTCAAGCTTCTGATGATCGTAAAATTGCGCCGACGCTCCGAGCCGGCCCAAAGCAAGTTTGACCGCCTCATGAATATGGCGATAACTCGTTTCAACCGATTCGAATTTCTCGGGATTATCCTGCTTGCGTGCGAAGAGCGAAAAAATCAAATCATTGCCATGCACCACAGTTCCGCCGCCGGTAATTCTGCGGCACACAGGAATATTTTGAATTGCATGCCGTGACGCCGTAAGCGCGTATCCCGGCTGTTTATCCGCGGCATACCCCACGCTCACCCAGGGTTCAGATGAATAATAAAACCGCAACCAGGGCGATTGAAACTGAGATTTATGTTTTTCGAAAAGCAATCGGTCGAGCGTCATTTGTACGGACATTGGCGCCGACAACGTCGGAAAAAGACGCCAAACTTTCAAAGGCAAAGAACTCACTTCAGTGCGGCGGCAGGTTCGGCGGGAGCCGACTCGCGGACATAATCCTTATAAGTCAAAATGGGCCTCCGCGCCGCAAGCACTTCATTGGGACGGCGAATCGGTAAATCATATGGCGCATTGCGGATTTTATCCGGCTCGGTTTTGATTTCTTCAGCGATTGCTTTCATCGCGGCAATAAAAGAATCGAGTGTTTCCAAACTTTCCGATTCAGTCGGCTCAATCATAATCGCGTCCGGAACCACGAGTGGAAAGTGGACGGTCGGTGCGTGGAAACCATAATCTAAAAGGCGCTTACCGATATCCGAAGCATGCAGCGGATGTGCCGGAGGCACAGTGCCCGGAGGATACGGTGTCAGAACAAATTCATGCATACAAGGTTCATCCACTGCGGGTTTAAAAGAGTCACGCAGCTTGACGCGAACATAATTAGCATTTAATACCGCGTCACGCCCTGTTTTCTTAATTCCTTCCAAACCGAGCGAACGCATATAAACATAAGCTCGCAAAAGTGTTCCGGCATTGCCATGAAAAGTTTTAACACGACCGATCGATTGCGGTGAACGGTCAGAGAAAACATATTGATCGTTTTTCTTCTCAACCAGCGGATACGGAAGAAACGGAATCAAATGTTTCTTAACACCGACAGGGCCCGAACCGGGACCGCCGCCGCCATGCGGAGTGGAAAAAGTTTTATGCAAATTGATGTGCACAATATCAAAACCCATATCACCGGGACGCGCGATTCCGAGCAACGCGTTTAAATTGGCTCCGTCATAATAAAGCAATCCGCCTTTGGCATGCACACGCTTCGTAACTTCCAGAATGTCTTCTTCGAAAAGGCCGAGTGTATTCGGATTCGTAAGCATTAAGCACGCGACATTGTCATCGAGATACTTTTCAAGCTCCGCGACATCAAGACGTCCGCGCGCGTTGGATTTCATTTGTACCACTTCATAACCCACCAAAGCTGCGGTCGCAGGATTGGTCCCATGGCTGGAGTCCGGCACAAGCACTTTGCGGCGATGCGTATCACCGCGCGCGGTGTGATAAGCATGCACAAGCATTAAGCCGGTCAATTCGCCATGCGCTCCGGCAGCGGGCTGCAATGTAAAGCGATCCATGCCAGCGATAGTTTTCAAACCTTCTTCAAGCTCAACCATCACCTGCATCATGCCCTGCACGGTCGAAACCGGCTGCAAAGGATGCAATGAAGCGAATTTGCGATGGCGCGCCGCCCACTCATTCACTTTCGGGTTGTATTTCATGGTGCAGCTGCCAAGTGGATAGAAATGCGTATCAATCGAAAAGTTCTTACGCGAAAGATTTACAAAATGACGCATCGCTTCGGGCTCGGAAATTTCAGGAAATGCCGGTGCTTCCTGGCGGCGTAAATTCTGCGGCAAAGTATTCTTTGATAAACGGTCCAGCGGCAAAAGCGCGCCGCGGCGGCCTGTGCGGCTTTTTTCAAAACTCAAACGTGCGTCATTCGAAATCAACATATTCCCTCTGGGCTTCGCCCAACCGTGCTTAGCATACGCTTAAAGCCTCCGCGAAAGCATCCAAGGCTTCTCTTGATTTGGTTTCAGTCGCGCAAACCAGGAAAGCGTTTTTCATGGCGGGATAATCCTTTTCAAGCGACACACCGGCAAAAATATTTTTCTTAATCAGCGCTGATTCAATTTGTGCAAAAGGCTTCTCCGCAAAAACAACAAATTCATTAAAAATTGGCTGCGATAAATCAACACGATAACCTTTCAATTTAGAAATCTTCTCGCGCAAGTAGGAAGCCCGATCAATATTGATTTCACTGACCTCGCGAATTCCCTCCTTACCCATCAAAGTCATATAAACAGTCGCTGCCAACGCGCAAAGCGCTTGATTGGTACAAATATTAGAAAGTGCTTTTTCACGGCGGATATGCTGTTCGCGCGCCTGCAGGGTCAGCACAAACGCACGGTTGCCATTAGCATCTTCCGTAAGCCCCGCGATACGTCCCGGAATTTTGCGCATAAGATCGCGCGCTACGGCAAAATACCCCAAATACGGGCCGCCAAAGCTCATGGGAATACCAAGCGGCTGGCCTTCACCAACCGCGATGTCAGCGCCCCATTCTCCGGGCGGTTTCAGAGCACCCATTGAAATCGGATTGCCGGCGATAATCAGAAGTACGCCACGCGCATGCAGAAAGTCCGCGAGACCGGTTAAATCTTCCACGGTTCCAAAATAATTCGGTGTTTGAATCACAACCGCCGCAATACCATCATTCACCGCTTTTTCAAGCTCAGCGCGATTGAGAGAAAAATTAAAAGGAAATGCTGATTCCGGTTGCGCCTTAGGCGCAGAGGTTAAATGTAACTGCAAAGAAGCTGCGGACAAATACGTTTGCAAAACTTCGCGGTAATGCGGATGAACGGTCGATGCCACAAGAACACCGCTACGAGCTGTGTGGCGCGCCGCTAGTAAGCAGGCTTCAGCAAGCGAAGTCGCGCCGTCATAATGCGACGCGTTTGAAACATCAAGGCCGGTCAATTCAGCGATTAAACTTTGATATTCAAAAACCGCCTGCAAAGTTCCTTGTGCCGCTTCCGGCTGATAAGGAGTATAGGAAGTTAGAAATTCACTGCGCGCAAGAATTTCAAAAACAACCGACGGAACGAAATGCTCGTAGCTGCCGGCGCCCAAAAAAGAAGAGACCGTTTTTGTGGAAAGGTTTCTCGCGCCCATTTCGCGAATCAAATTCTGAACTTCCATTTCACTCAATCCCGGAGGCAAATCAAGTTTAGGATTGCGTAAAGATGCGGGAATGCCGCGAATCAAATCATCAAAACTAGACACGCCGGCGGCCTGGAGAATTTTGGCTTCGTCTTCGACGGTAATGGGATGATAATGCATGCTGCTAAATTTAATGTGCGGAAGGCTGAATGTGCGATGCGTAGTCTTTGGCAGACATTAACGACGCAAGCTCAGAAGGGTTGGAAAGCTCTAATTCAAAGAACCAGCCGATGCCGTAAGAATCTTGATTCACCAAACCCGGATTCGATTCGAGGTTCTTATTAATGTTCGTAACTTTCCCGGATGCCGGCGCATAAATATCAAAAGCAGCTTTCACAGACTCAACGACCGCTGCACCCTTTTCCTTCTGCGCCTGAAAACCAACTTTCGGAAGCTCCACAAAAACCACATCGGAAATTTCTTTTTGCGCATATTCCGTGATGCCGACTTTGGCGGTATTGCCGCTAACAGCAATCCATTCATGTGTTTTTGTATATTTCAAATTGTCCGGAAAGTTCATACGTCACTCCAAGTTTGTAATCAGTGATCAGACGTCAGAAATCAACAAGCAAAGACCCTGTTTTTCGGATTACTGATCTCTGATTTCTGATAACTGAGTTGGGAATTATAAGCGATTACTTGCGTTTGTAAAACGGAAGTTTTACGATTTTAGCCTGAACGGGAGTGCCTCGAATCAGAATGTCAATTTCGGTTCCCTGTACCGCTAAACCGGCTTCCACATATGCCATGCCGATAGTCTTGCTCAAGGTCGGTGAAGGGCATCCGCTGGTCACCCAACCGCATTTCTTGCCTTGGACATGAACTTCTGCGCCTTCGCGGGCAATGCCGCGTCCGACAAGCTCAAAACCCACCCGTTTGCGGGAAGGCCCCGATACTTTGACCTGATTCAAAATCGCGCGCGCCGTATCGCCTGTTTTTTGCCAGTCAATAAACATCGAAATACCCGCTTCTACCGGAGAAATATCATCGCTTAATTCATGGCCGTAAAGCGGCATCGCGGCCTCGAGGCGCAAAGTATCACGCGCGCCAAATCCAACGGGCGCAATTCCATGTTTTTCGCCGACGCGCATCAATGTTTGCCAAATCTCATCAAGCTTTGCATTCGGCACCATAATTTCAAATCCGTCTTCACCGGTATAACCCGTACGCGCAATCATGCCTTCGCCAAAAGCGGCAAAAGAATAATTTTTAAGCCCTTTGTAAAATTGCCCGAACGCTTCGGATAAAATGATTTCACTCGCCGGCCCCTGCATCGCCAAAAGTCCAAATTCATCGGAACGATCTTTGAAATTGACGCCGGGTATTAAGCGGTCTTCAAACCATTTGCGGTCTTTATCCACATTGCCGGCGTTAACAATCACGAGATAATCATTTTTTGCTTTTGCATAAACGATAATGTCATCCACCATGCCACCCTGTTCATTTACAAGCGGCATATACCAAGCTTGCCCGACTTGCATTTGATCAATTGCGCGCGGCAAAATTTTATTTAAATAATCGCAAGCCGCTGAGCCAGTAACAAAAAATTCGCCCATATGCGAAATATCAAAAACTCCGGCCTTGGTGCGGACGAGTTGATGTTCCTGCAGGATGCTCGTGTAATAAAGCGGTACTTCCCAATTTCCGAATTGCCCCATACGGGCATTCTTTTCAATATGGCGGGCATGCAAAGGCAAACGGCGAACTTGAGTTGAAGAAGATGACATGGCTAAATCCTTTGGTTAGAACCTGGCGCATTATAGAAAGACCTGGAGCCGCATGCAATAAAATGAATTCTTGGCATTTCTGCCGCCACTCTTTTATAATTGCGCCTGTTACCTTGTTACTAGATATTTTTCGGGTCACAGGTACAGCGGTGAGTAATATTTGAAATTGGGTCACTGCCAATTTCAATTTCTTGAACCGCTAGTCAAAATTAAGGATATGTTGAAATGTTTAAAAAATCTTACTTAGCTTTCTTTTTTACTATCGCCGCATTCCTCTGTGCTCAAGGCAGCTTTGCTCTAGCCGCAAATTATCTCAAAGGCGTGGATTCCAAAGGCAATAAGGTTTATCTCGGCCCCACCCCAATTGAAAATACGGCCGCATTTAAAACTTATTCGCAAAGCGCAAGATCCGCAGTTAACGAGCAGCAATATCTCTTCCAGCGTTTAAAAGACGCGCCAAAAGACTTGGAGTATTTTCACGACGGCAATTGGTATAACTGGCTGGAAACTTACCGCGGCGGAATGTGGTTAATCCGTAATCGGTATAAGAAAGGTCAGAATACAAGACAGTTCCTGGAAAAATATGTTTGGCGCTCAGAGTTCACCGGCAAACTGCATTTGGTCAAATACCCTGATGGAAGTGTTCAGATCGGTTATTTTCTGCTTATGAACGAACTCGACCTGCTTGAAGAAACTTTGAAGAAAAAAGCGGCTTAACTTTTAAACCGCGGCGGGCACGGCAGGCTTGTCAGCTTGATCTAATTTTTCCTGCATTTTTACTAAAAGGCCGTCAAAAGCAGAGTCTTTGATCAGCTTATCAAACTGGTACTTTAAGTCTTCCACAATGCTGACGTCGTCGAGAATCACATCGTCCACGATCCACTGCCCGTCTTTTTGGGCTAAATGATAAATAACAATGGTGTCAAGCCCCTGATTCGGATCATGCACCACGCTTTGAATCGACATGCCCGCAGCATCCGCCGTGGCTTCAGAATAAGTAATTTTTAAACTCCCCAGAAAATCATGACTGCGCGGATAAGCTGTTTTTTCAATCAGCTTGGAGAATAGTTCAAGGAATTTTTTACGTTGATCCTCCGTCGCTTGCCCCCAATGCTCCGCGACCGCGCGCTGTCCCACGGAATCCAAACTCAAAAAGCCGCCCGCCTTTTTAACCAAATCGGCCTGACGCGCGGTGTCTTTTACCGGAAACTCCATCGTGCGGATGGTATCGAGGAATGATTCCACGGTCGCCTGCGGAGTCAAACTCTGCGAAAAAAGTTGGCTCGGCACGAAAAAAAACAAACCGACTACGAAAATAATCGTAAATTTTAATTTAGATGTAATCATAAAATCCTTTTTAAATAATAACTAAAATTTGACCGCGCATAACTCTCGGTAACGAGAGTTAAACAAATTAGAAATAATTAGCGAACCAGGTTTTAGCGGTCAAAACGGATTTTTCAAAAACACCGCGCGGAACATAAAGCGGTTCGAGTTCCCGCTTAAAATATTCAATCCAATGCAGCATGCCGAGCGCCGGCACAAGCACCGAGCTGCGCAGAATTTCAGGCGTCGTATCCAATTGATGCGAAACTCCGATTTTCCCGTCAACTTCGCATTCTCGCTGCAGCCACTCTAGAAAACCGTCCATTTGAACGGGCCCGCCGGTAAAAAAATAGTCGGGATGAAAAACTTTTTCTTCGGTGAGCATTTGATTGACTTCATTCCCGATCAAAGTCATCCATTCTTTAACCAAAGGCAGCCAAAACGCATGAAATTCCCCGCGCTTGATCATTTCACGGGATTGTTCCGACTTCGACCAAAGCGGAATCAGCTCATCGGCTTTCACTTCGGATTCAACGGAACCGTATTTTTCTTTAAGATTTTCGGCCTCGACCGGATCCAATCTATATTTCGCGGAAAGTCTTTCGGTCAGCCAAGATCCGCCGATCGGCAAAAAACGGGTCGCGTAAATTCTTTGATCTTTCCACAAAATGACCTGCGTACAGCGGTCCGAAAAATCGAGCACGACCGCCCCGTTCTTTTTATGCTCGGGCTTAAGAACTGCTTCAGAAACGGTCAATGTCTTGGGGAAAAAACCTTTCACCTCAAGATCAAGCCCCTCAAATATTTTTACAATATTTCTCAGCCCCTGATAATCCATCGAGAATAGCTGAACTTGTGCGCCAAGCCGCTGCGCTTCCAGATCAATCGGGTTTTTAACGCCTGCCATATCATTGACAACAAAAAATTCGGGTACCGCGGTGAGTACGGTCTCTTGAAGCGGTAAAGTTGCGACGCTGCGGGTTTGCTGAATAACCGCGCGCACATCTTCGGCAGTAATCGTTCGCGGAGCGGCATAATATTGGGAACTTTCAAAACGGTGATGCCGCAAAGAGGCATTGCCGAGCACAACATATACGGGGGTTTTTTCAAGTTCAGAAAGCGGCGCTAAATCACTTAAAATTCTTTCAACGGATGTCGTCGCGTTCTGAAGATTTGTGACCAAACCGTCGGTAAATCCATCGGGAAATTTGCGTTCTTGAAAGCGAAGCACGCTTGGAATCGACTCGGCTGTCGAGCCTAAAATAGCGACAATGCGCCGGGCCCCGATATAGACAATAATCGACTTACCTTTTTTTATGGCGCCGGGGTTCATCCCGTTAGACTCTCTTTAAAATTGAACAATGAAAAAGGCGCATAGTCACAACACTCTGAATATTATTTTTAAAAAAATCAACGCAAGCTAAGAGTCTAACGGGATTCAACCTTGATTGTCTACCGTCTTCGTGGCCTGCTTTTTCGAAGCAATGCCACATCCTCTTTTTTCTCCGTTTTACGCTTCAAAATAACGCGGTTAAACCGCAAATCAACATATTCGATCATGGCACGGCTCTCGGTTTCAAGCAAATACTGATATTTACTAAAAGCCTGTTCGGGCGCGGTATCAGTTAAGTTCATTTTGATCAGCAAATCCCCCAAAATCAACGCGGCGGAATCATTGGGCAGCATCGCGATTGCGGTAATTTTTTCGGTTTGGGATATAGAATGCTGGGCAAAAGTATCCGTAACTTTAACAAGACCCAAGAGATCTTTTGAAAGCCGCATTCCAAATTTGGGAGTTTGATTCCCCAGGCTGTCGTCCTCCACTATATAAAGGCCCTGAAGCGGCTGAGGAACAACATCGATTACAACTGCGTCGCGTGAAACCATCGCCCAACGACCGTTTCGTCCAAAATGCACATACGCATAGGGAGCACGGCGTTCCACATGAATTTCCAGTCGATCCGGCAATTGCCGGCGTACATCCGCGGCAAAAACACGATGATCCAACTCTATATCTTTTGCAATCGCGTGCAAATCAATCTGCGCCGTATTTTTTCCAAGCCATTTCTTTTGCAAAGCTTCCAATTTGGATACAGGCAGAGAATCGGAAGGAAATACCTGAACGGCCTTGAGCCGCAGTAACGGATCAGCATAAACGACTTCTTTTACACCCAACCCCGACCCGACCAAAAAAAGCAGCAACAATACCCACGCGAAAGACTGCACAAAAATATTCGGCATCCAATCAAACAGGGCTGACCAGCGGATTTTTTTCCGTGTCGAGACGTTGTTATTTTTTCTTTTTGGCATCGCTGTTTTCCTTCACTCTGCGCTTTCAGCGCAACCGGATATTTTGCTTTCTGTCATCGCGAGCTTCCAAAGGAAGCGTGGCGATCTATTTTTTAGATTGCTTCGCGCTGCTCGCAATGACGGGTTTCATTCGTTTTGCTGCCATTCCAAGAATTTGTAAAACTAACGCGTCAAAAGAAATTCCCGCTTTGCGCGCGGCTTTCGGAAGCAAACTCATTTCCGTAAAACCCGGAATACTATTCGCTTCAAGCACATACGGATTTCCTTTTTCATCAAGCATCATGTCAATGCGGCCGAAATCGCGCAAATTTAAAGCTTTAAAAACTTTCAGCGCCGTGTTTTGAATCCGTTTAACCCACGCCGCCGGCAATCCGTGCTCGGTCACATATTCAGTGAATCCCGGCGTATATTTTGCCGTGTAGTCGTAAAAAGCGCGCTTCGTGCGGATTTCAACTACGGGTAATTTCTTGTTTCCGACAATCCCGGCGGTCACTTCCCGGCCGGTGATTTTGGCTTCCGCTAAAACCGTGCCGTATTGAGCGACTGACTTCCGGATAATATCGGCATCGCGGGCAAAATCCTCAATTAATTCAACGCCTACGCTTGAGCCTTCGGTCAACGGTTTAATAAAAAAGGCCCCCGGAAATTTTGCCGCTTCTTTTTTCCAATTCGCGTGGTTCAATAAACGAAAAGGTGGCGTCGGTAATTTCTTTTTTTGAAGAATCCGCTTGGTTTTGAGCTTATCAAAGCTGGCAACCATGCCCTGATAGCGGGAGCCGGCATAAGGAATTCCCTTCTGTTCCAAGAGCTTTTGAATTTGGCCGTCCTCGCCATATTCACCGTGCAGCGCAATAAAAACCAGGTCGACTTGCGCTAATTTCTTTTTAAAAGCCGCGCTGCGAGGATCGATTTTGACCGCAGTCAGCTGACTGCGCTTGAGAGATTCCAATACTGCAGTACCGGACTTAATGGAAATTGGACGCTCGGACGAAAAACCGCCCATAAGAACACCAATTTTATAACGCGATAAATTCACAGAATTATATTTTTACTTATTTATTAATAGGTAGTCTCAGTTATTTAACGCAACACCCGCGAGCTTTTTAAAAGCCTCGTACGGCGTTCTCCATTTCAATACTTTTCTCGGTCTTCCATTTAACAG
>JAYTHE010000028.1:0-4277 GCA_043732705.1 Candidatus Omnitrophota bacterium
GTACCGGGCACCAAAGGGACACGTAACATGTTACGTGTCCCTTTGGTGCCCGGTACCCTTACGCTTGTTTTTGGCGCTGCATTTTTTCCTGCAGCTTGATCAACCCGTCGAGAACATTTTCAGGGCGCGGCGGACAGCCCGGAATATAAACATCCACCGGAATAATGGTATCGATTCCCTGCACCGTCGAATAATTGTCGTAAAAACCGCCCGTGCATGTGCAAACTCCGAAAGCCACAACCCATTTCGGATCGGCCATTTGATCGTAAATCGTTTTGAGTACCGGCGCGAGCTTGTGTGAAATCGTGCCGACTACAAAAAGCACGTCGGATTGACGCGGCGAGAAACGCGGCAAACCGGCGCCAAAGCGGTCCACATCATAATGTGCGCAAGCCGTCGCCATATATTCCATGCCGCAGCAAGCTGTGACGAAGGGATATTGAAAAATTGAAAATTTGCGCGCCCAGCCGATCATTTCCTCGAGCTTCGATGTAACGAATCCTGTATTCTCCTGCGCTACTATTTCTGGCATATACATCCTTGAAACTAAAATCTATAACTGTATGTCATTCCCGCGAAGGCGGGAATCCAGGCCTAGATCCCCGCCTTCGCGGGGATTAAATTCGCACTTATCGTTTACGAGTGCTTCGCTCCATAAACGCTGTGCTCATTTAAACTCAAATGCGCCTTTGCGCCAAGCATACGCATCACCCAAAAGGAAAAGCGTTAAAAAAATCATCATGGCGACAAAACCTTGCGCGCCCAAATCTTTTGCAATTACCGCCCAGGGAAAAAGAAAAATGATTTCGACATCAAACAGAACAAAAAGCATGCCTGCCAAATAAAATTTAACCGCATGGCGTCCGGCCGGACTTTCAAAAGGTTTTTCGCCGCTTTCAAAAGGCTGATCCTTCACGGCATTCGGCTTTTTAGGCCCCAGAATCGTCGCGAGCACAAGAAAAACGCCCGCCAATCCTGACGCGATCACAATCGTAAATAAAATTCCGAGATAATCTTTTAGCATCGCAAATCTCCGATTTGCGAGACCAAAGACCACAGACTAAAGACCACCGACTTTTTTAGGAAGTTTGGTTCTAAGTTGTTTATTTTTCTCATGTCTTTTGTCTTCGGTCTTCCGTCTTTAGTCTAATTTGGCGCGCACGCGAATCATCGCTTTTTCCGCGAGCGTATAATCCGGATTCAAACGGTATGCTTCCTGATAATAAGAAAGCGCGCGCATCCAATTACTTTTCTGTTCCCAAACCCGGCCAAGATTGTAATGCGCGTAAAAATACGCGTCATAGCGCTTCGCCTGCGTCGCCTGCTCTAAATAAGGAATAGCTCCGTCTAATTTTCCTAACTCAATCAAATAAGCGCCTATATCGTTATAGGGATTGCCAAAATCAGGATCGATTTCAATCGCCTGTTTACATTCTGCAATCGCGTCTTCAAAACGGCCGCTAAAACTATAAGCCCAGCCTAAAAAAGTATGTGCTTCAGCTGTCGGACATTTTTCAAGCGACTGCTGATAAAGCTTAATGGCTTCATCCACACGTCCCTGCATATGCTTTTCATAAGCATCATGAAAAAAACGCTCCGCCTGTCCTGTGTCGTGATTGGAATCTTCAAACATAAATAAGGGCCTAAATCCGATTTGGAAAGGGGGTATTCTAGCAGACTCTAGCCTATAGACAATAGAAGACGAAAAGAGCACTGGGGACAGAGCATACTTGCTCTGTCCCCAGTGCTTCAACGCTGGTAAAAGATAACTTCGATCAGCGGCTTTTCCTGCCCGCCTGCCGTCAGGCAGGCAGTTTTCTCTTGTAAGGTTTCCCTTGAAACCTCACGAAATCCGGCCGGAACGCCCGGATAATAGGCGTCGCCTTCAAAGTCCTGATGGATCAAAGTCAGGTAAATTCCGTCAATTTTGTCGATAGTCTGCTTATAAATCTCCGCACCGCCGATGATAAAGGCCTTTTCGGTCTTAACCGCCTGAATCGCATCACGAATTGATTCAAAATTTTTAACTTTCTGCGCTTCTTCCGGCTTCAGCTTGGAAAATGCCTCTAAAATAATTTTATAAGAAGCCCGGGATAACACAAAATTTTCACGGTTAGGAAGCGGTTTGCCGATGCTCTCGAATGTCTTGCGTCCCATAATCACGGTCTGCCCGGTGGTGAGCGCTTTGAAGAATTTGAGATCGGCGGAAAAATGCCACGGCAGTTTATTATCTTTACCGATGACCTTATTTTGCGCCATTGCTACTACGTGGTAAATGCTCATTGGTCTAATTCTTTTAAACTTTTTTCTATCTCTTTTCCAGACACCTGATCATATGCGGGCAGCAATTCCTTAGCTTGACGGTAATACGTCAAAGCAGCTGTTTTATTTCCTTTTTCTTTAAAAAGATCCCCAAGTCCTAATGAGCAAAGATGGCTCTTCGGATGCAGGTCTTGACATAATCCAAAGGTAGTCTGAGCTGCTTCTAAATTATTCAACTTCATCTCACAACCACCTTCCAAAAAAAGCTCTAAGGGGTGAACATATACCCTGTCTTTATAATCCGGTCCGTATATTTTCTCCGTGTATTCTTTGTCCATCCATAGATTTAAAACACTGATAGCTTCTTTATATTTTTTTTGCTTAATCAACCCTAAAGCCTTTTTACATCTCTGCTGGCTGTCTTTCTGTGCCACCTTCATAAATTCTTCTACAGTTTTTGGACTTGAATCGCAAAAAGCTCCGCTCGCAGAAAAAAGAAGTAAGCAGATCGAAAGGCAACATTGGCGAACAACTTGGATCAATCTCACTTAAACCGCTACAGGAGCCTTAATGGGCGGATGTGGGTCGTAATTGAGAAGCTCAAAGTCTTCAAACTTAAAATCAAAAATATTTTTCACGGAAGAATTTATCCGCATTTGCGGTAAAGGTTTCGGTTCGCGGGAAAGCTGCAGTTTCACCTGCTCCATATGATTGGAATAAATATGCACATCACCGAAGGTGTGTACGAAATCTCCGGGCTTGAGGCCGGCCGCCTGCGCGATCATTAAAGTGAGCAGCGCGTAGCTTGCGATATTAAACGGCACGCCGAGAAAAACATCCGCGCTGCGCTGATAAAGCTGGCAGGAAAGTTTTCCGTCCGCGACATAAAATTGAAACATCGTATGGCAAGGCATCAACGCCATTTTGTCGAGGTCGCCTACATTCCAAGCGCTGACAATCATGCGGCGGCTATCAGGGCTTTTTTTGAGCAAGTCAATCACCTGCGAAATCTGGTCGATCACGCGGCCGTCTTTAGTTTCCCAGGAACGCCATTGCTTTCCGTAAACCGGGCCCAAACTTCCGTTTTCATCGGCCCATTCATTCCAAATCGAAACGCCGTTGTCTTTCAAATATTGAATATTGGTGTCGCCTTTGAGAAACCAAAGCAATTCGTAAATGACGGATTTCAAATGCACCTTTTTGGTGGTCATCATCGGAAAACCCTGGGCGAGATCAAAACGCATTTGATAACCGAAAACGCTGATGGTCCCGGTGCCGGTACGGTCCGTCTTCTTTGTGCCGTGATCTAAAATGTGCCGCAATAAATCGAGATAGGGTTTCATCCCGTTAGACTCTCTTCAAATAGGTTAATAGGAATAATGCCGAATTTTTTAAGCTCTAGTTTATAAATATTCATAATTGCGCTGTTTAAGAGTCTAACGGGATGAATTCCTTTAAAAATTTGCAACAAATTATACAACGGAATATTTCATCGCCGCGGCGTTTTCTTCCTTCGGCGGGGCTTTTTCCGGGACAAAAATATCGTCAAAAAACGCACGGCTAACCTTAAAAACGAAGTCCTGTCCCGAGATAACCGCTTTAATTTCAGTTAAATTCGGATCCGTCAGATAAAAGCCAATCTCAATCGCTGGAATGCCTGTCCGTGTTACGCGAAGGCGGTGAGTCGGAGGAATTACGGCTAAGTTACGCGCGGTAGCATCAAGCTCTAAGCCGGTAAATTGCAAACGCGATGCCGCGTCTAAAATCGCGGCCGCGGAAGGCCAGCCTGAGGCCTTTGAAAATTTTTCAGTTTTCCCGTCATGGATCAACTCAACTGTATTTTCTTCATCAAGATTGAAATGCAGCGGGTTTTCAGCGACGAAGCGCGCGTCATCGGTTTTTAAATCATCGAAAACAGGCGTGGAAATTTTAAACAACGGCACGGTGCCTTCTCTTTTGACAAGCCAACCGGACGGCGTCCGACGGGGAGGCGTTAGTTCGCTAACACTTCCCCG
>JAYTHE010000029.1:0-156692 GCA_043732705.1 Candidatus Omnitrophota bacterium
CTGGCATCCGCGGCTTCAAATTGATAGCCTTCATTTTCAAGCTTCTGAACTTCGTCTAAAATTTTTCTGGTCTCGGGTGAATCTTTCTCTAAATTTAAATTTAATTCTTTTGATTTTAACAAAATATTGGTGCGGCCGCCCAATTCAGAAACAAGATAATGGCGCGTATTGCCAATCGACTCCGGATTTAAATGCTCGTACGTTTTTTGATTTTTGATCATCGCGTCGATGTGCACGCCGCCCTTATGCGCAAAGGCTGAACGGCCCGTGAAAGGCTGATTGCTCGACAGGTTCTGATTGCAGACTTCGGCAACATAATGCGAAAGCGCGGTCAAGCCCTTCATTTTTTCAGGCGGCAAAGCATCGTAACCCATTTTTAATTGCGCGTTCGCGAGGATGCTGACCAAATTAGCATTTCCACAGCGCTCACCGATTCCGTTAACTGTTCCCTGCAGCAAAATCGCCCCGCCGCGTAACGCCGCGAGTGAATTCGCAACACCGAGCTCCGAATCATTATGGCAATGAATTCCCAACGGAGTTTTGACTTCGTGTTTTACGATTTCAAAAACTCTTAAAATTTCTTCCGGTAAATTCCCGCCGTTTGTTTCGCACAAGGAAATATTGTCCGCACCCGCATCAGCCGCAGCTTTGATGGCTTTGAGCGCGTATTCGGGATTCGCTTTAAAGCCGTCAAAAAAATGTTCCGCGTCATAAATGACTTCTTTTTTTTGCGATTTTAAAAAAGCCACCGTTTCAGAAATCATTTTCAAATTTTCTTCAAGCGTCGTTTTGAAAACCTCGGTGACATGCAAATCCCATGACTTCCCAAAAATAGTGACCACAGGCGTCTTGGCATCGATTAAAGTCTGAACCTGCTTGTCCTCTTTCACCGGGGTATTAGCACGGCGCGTCGAACCAAAAGCGGCGATTTTCGCGTTCTTGATCGGAACTTTACGGATTTCTTCAAAGAAAACCATATCCTTGGGATTGGAGCCGGGCCAGCCGCCTTCAATGTAATGCATGCCAAATTCATCGAGCCGCTGCGCAATCATGACCTTGTCATGCGCGGACAAAGAGATGCCCTCCATCTGAGTTCCATCTCTCAAGGTTGTATCGTATAACCAAATTTTAGATTTTTTATTCATAAAAAATCCAGCTTAAATCTCAAAAGTTAAAAGTTAAAACTATAACCAAAAACTTTTCAACTGTTCGAACAGTTTTGGCTTCTGGGCTGTGGTTTTAACCTTTGACCCTTTACCTTTTGCCTAAGTTAAATGCCGCATGAACCGCGCGCAAAGCTTCCTTACCTTTGTCGCCGCTGATCACGCAGGAAACTTTAATTTCCGAAGTTGAAATCATATCAATATTGATTTTCTTTTTCGCAAGCGCCGTAAACATTTTGGACGCGATACCCGTGTGTGAACGCATGCCGATACCGACAATGCTCAGCTTCGAAATATTCTTGTCGCAACTAACACGATCCGCGCCCACATTATCTGCAATCACTTCAACTGTCTTGATCGCACGGTTCAATTCGCTTTTCAAAACCGTGAATGAAACGTCGGTTTTTCCGGTTTCGGTTTTATTTTGAATAATCATATCGATATTCACCTTGCCGTCGGCAAGGTCTTTAAAAATTTTCGCCGCGGTTCCCGGACGGTCCGGAACACCGAACAAAGTAATTTTCGCTTCATCTTCGTTGAGCGCCGCGCCGCTGACCACAATATCTTCCATCTTTTTATTTTCTTTCGTAATCAAGGTCCCCTCCCTTTCATTCATCGAGTTGCGCACATAAATTGGAATGTTAAAACGTTTTCCGACTTCTATCGAACGCGAATGCATCACCTTCGCTCCGAGCGAAGCCAATTCTAAAATTTCATCATAGCTGATCACATCAATCTTGCGCGCCTCAGGCACAATCCGCGGATCGGTGGTATAAATTCCATCGACATCCGTATAAATTTCACAATGCTTGGCTTTTAAAGCTTTCGCCAGGGCCACCGCCGTAAGATCCGAACCACCGCGCCCGAGCGTTGTAATTTCACCGCTTGCCGTTTTACCCTGAAAGCCCGCCGCAATCACAATTTGTCCGTCCTTCAATGCCTTGCGAATGCGGTCCGTATTAATATCCTGAATGCGTGCACGCGAATGAAACTGATCCGTAAGAATTCCAAGCTGCTGGCCCGTCATGGAAATCGCGGATTGCCCCATTTCTTCAATCGCCATCGCAAGTAATGCCACCGAAACCTGTTCGCCGGTCGAAAGCAGCATGTCCATTTCCCGGTCACTTGGGTTCTTTGTCAGCTGTTCGGAAAGCGTGATCAAATCATCCGTCATATCGCCCATCGCGGAAACAACAACCACTACTTGATTGCCCGCTTTCTTGGTTTTGATAACACGCCGGGCGACATTTTTTATGCGCTCCGCGTTAGCTACAGAACTACCGCCGTATTTTTGTACAATAAGACTCATAAGATTAGTTTGCTAGAACCGCTCAAAAAAGATTGGCTGCAAGGCGCAAACAAGCGCCTGCAGAGGCGTATGCGGTAATACGCCGCACAAGCCGCGATACTTGGTCGATTCGTAAACAAATCGACGGAAGTTTGTAACGCAGCAGACGGCTTTTTTCAGCGGTTTCATGATTTAAAAAGTAAGTCCATGATTTCGGAAGGCTTCCCCAATTTAAACTCGGAAGCTTTCGAGGCAAGTTCCGTAAATTTTTCGACATCATCCGGAAAAATATTTTTTCCGATAATCGCGAAAGGAACCGCATCACGCACATACGCGCGGTCTTCAAAGGGCACGGCCATCGCGGGCGTCACAAGCAAGCGAGCTTCAACGTTACGCTGTAAATATTCACGAATCTTCGAAAGCACAAAAAAATCAGTGGCTTCGAGAGAACTGACTTTGCCTGCTAAATCACCGGTCAACGAAGCTTCTTCCGCGGAATGGAGATAAACCACGACAAAATCTTTTTCTTCGATGGTTTCATGAAAAGCCTTCACCATTCTTTCGCAATACTCCGAAAATTCTAAACCTTCCTGGCGCACCTCAACTGCGGTTAAGCCGGTGGCCCGCGCCAAACCCAGCGCGTATTCACGCGCCGCGACAATCGCGCCGGATTGAAAATCATATTTCTCTTTCAACGGTTGAAACGCAGGACGGCGTCCCTGTCCCCAAATCCAAACTAAATTGGCCGGGTTTTGCCCAAGATCAACACGCACTTGATTGATTTCATGGTCTTGCAGCAGCAAACGCGCGTCAAACATCAACTTTTTCAACGCTTCTTCGCCGGGGCCCTTGGGAAGAATATCCTCTATTTTTTTTCCCTCAACCATGCGCGGATCCTGCGTGCGTGCGGAAAGCGCTTCATAGCCATGCGCGTCTTTGATCACAACAACATTACGGTATTCGCCGCCGGAATAAAAACGCACAAAGTCACTGGCGAGTTTTTTATTGAGAAAATGCGTCAGCACACGCGCTTCTTTGGTCGAAATTTGTCCCGCCGTCGCGTCCGCTAAAACTCCGTTGGCCTCGGTCACAAAGTGCATGGAAAAAGCAACTTCGTTGTCTTCAAGATTGAGCTCGCAATTCGCGGCATCCAACGGGCCGCGTCCCGGATAGTCTTTTTGAATGTCATAACCAATCGCATTCATCAAAACCGCGTCGGGCGAAAAAGGCGTGCGATCTGTCAGAACTTTAACTGTTCCGACTTTCCCCGATTTTGCAAAAAAATGCAAATTAGAAAGTTTTGCGGCATCCAGCGGTGTGCGCTCCCCGAGCTGCACAACCGGCTTATCACAAGCGCCGGCTAGAACTACTAGTATGTACTTCATGTTCTACTATCTCCCTGATGGCGGATACTTTCGCATCAACCACCTCATGCTTATCATTGAAACTAAATGCGTAATCCGGATCTTTCAGTCCCGCGCCTGTCAGCGTAATGACAATTCTTGAACCTTCTTTAAAATAATTTTTCTTCGCAAGTTTCACGACCCCCGCAACCGCCGCCGCTGACGCAGGCTCCGCGAATACCCCCTCGCGCTCGGCAATAAAACGATAGGCTTTCCCGATTTCTTCATCGGTCACGGCATCAATCAATCCGCCGGATTCATCGCGCGCGGCCAAAGCGCCTTTCCAGCTTGCAGGGTTTCCGATACGAATCGCCGTCGCGATTGTTTCAGGCTTTGAAAAAACGCGATCATAAACAATCGGAGCTGAACCTTCCGCCTGAAAACCAAGCATCTTGGGCAATATTTCAGAGCGTCCTGCTTTCTTATATTCGTTATATCCACGCCAATAAGCAGTGATGTTTCCCGCGTTTCCGACCGGAATCGCGTGGTACTCGGGCGCCTCGCCCAAATCATCGACAATTTCAAATGCCGCTGTTTTCTGGCCCTCGATTCGGAAAGGATTAATTGAGTTCACTAAAGTAATTTTTCCGTCTTTCGTCATTTCTTTAACCATTTCAAGCGCGTCATCAAAATTTCCACGAATCACGATAACTTTCGCGCCATAGCGATAGGCCTGCATCAATTTACCCATCGCGATTTTCCCGTCCGGAATCAAAACAAAACATTTCATACCGCAGCGTGAAGCATAAGCCGCCGCTGCTGCGGAGGTATTACCCGTTGACGCGCACATGACCGCCTTTGCACCGGCTTCCGCGGCCTTGGAAATGGCCATCGTCATACCGCGGTCTTTAAAAGAACCCGTGGGGTTGAGCCCCTCAAACTTGTAATAAATACGCACATTTTTCAAACCCAATTCATGGGGCAAAGCTTCGGCTAAAATCAGCGGCGTATTACCTTCATTCAAAGAAATAATCGGGGTCGCATCCGTCACCGGCAAAAATTCCTGATAACGCTCAATGATTCCGATTTTTTTAACCGCAAACTTTTTTGTAACCATACTGCTCTCTTTTTTTCAGCTCTGCGCTTTGCGCAACCGCTTGTTTAAGCTTCGGGACGCGCCCGGCTAAAGTTACTCTTCAATTCTGAGAACTTGCGACTTGCCTTTGATAGGCTTCATTTTGTCGATTGCCGCTACGGCCTGCCGGATATTTTTTTCATGCGTTTCATGTGTCAACATAATCAACGGAACAATTTTCCCAACACGGCGTTCCTGCTGGATCACATCAGAAATGCTGATATGAAAACGTCCCAAAATATTTGAAATCGACGCCAAGACACCGGGCTGATCAATCACGTGGAATCGCAAATAATAACGCGATTCGATCGAAGAAATATTCCGCACCGGAATATGTTTTTCGATTCCGCGCATCGAAAGCGAATTCTGCACAGGGCCATAAATCCCACCCTTCGCGATATCTACCAAGTCCGCGAAAACCGCGCTCGCGGTCGGATGCGCACCCGCGCCTTTTCCGTAAAAAAGAACTTCGCCTACCTCATCACCCTGAATCTGCACCGCATTAAACGAACCGTTCACACTCGCGAGAATATGTTTTTCAGGCACCAAAGTCGGCTGAACACGCGCCTCCAGGCCTGCGGCTGAACGCTTGGCAACCGCAAGCAATTTAATCCGGTAGCCAAAATGCCGCGCGAATTGAATATCTTCGATGTTAATATCCTGAATCCCTTCGCGATAAATCGAATCAAACTTCACGCCGCCGTTAAAGGCATATCGCGCTAAAATTGTCAGCTTATGCGCCGCATCAGTCCCGTCGATGTCGAGTTTCGGATTGGCCTCGGCATAGCCTTTCGCCTGCGCCTGCTTCAACGCTTCATCAAAGCTCGTGCCGTCTTCGGTCATGCTGCTTAAAATATAATTGCTTGTGCCGTTGATGATCGAATAAATCGATTGAATCTTATTCGCGACCAAACCTTCGCGCAAAGCCTTCATCACCGGAATTCCGCCCGCAACGCTTGCTTCAAAACAAATCCAGCGTTTCTTTTGATACGCCAACTTAAAGATCTCGTCGCCATGCTCAGCAAGCAAAGCTTTGTTGGCAGTCACGACATGTTTGCCGTTCTTCAACGCTTCACGTACCAAAACGCGGGCTTCGCGCGTACCGCCGATTAATTCCACCACCGCGTCAATCGAAGGGTCTTTGACAACAAGCTTCGCGTTGTCGGTCAAAAGATGCGCGGGAACCTTAAAAGAGCGTTTTTTGGAAAGATTTTTAACCGCAATTTTGCGAATTTCGAAATCCACGCCCAATTGGCTGATAAACCATGACCGTTTTGAATGGAGAATCTCCACCAACCCGGTGCCGACCTGCCCTAAACCCAAGATACCAATACGAATTTTCTGAATACCCATAACACCAAAAGTGCTAGAAGCGGTTTCATAAATAGTCGTAAAGTCAAAGAATTGAGAGGCGCAAGTAGGGCAAGAAGTCCGAAGCAGGCAATGTCAAATGCACATTGTCGATGCAGGACGACGAAGCCATACGAAGCTCATATCAATTCGACACTTACGAATACTTATGAATTCGCTTCTAAATTAACCCCTAAAACGAGCCTGGATTATAACATAGAAGCCTATTTGAGCTGTATTGGGATTTGGAATTTTTCACCCAAGGGAGTATACTGAGCCCTGATTACAGACCAACGACCAAGGACTAATGGCCTTTTTACTGTCTGTAGTCTTCTGTCTTTAGTCTTCGGTCTGGGTTGAAGGGATCACAAACATGCGCAATATATTTAAATTTTTTTTGATTCTTGGGATATGTGCTTTAAGCGTCGGCATGTCACGTCGCGGACAATATGACGAAGAAGCACGGGACGTTGAAAAATTTCAAAAAGATTATGACAAGGCCGGCTATTCCGCCGCCAAACCCGTGGAAGATGTCGCGTCCGGAGTTAAACAAGCTACGTATGACAGCACCAAAGCGCTGATTAGTTCTACGGCCGAAGGCACCGCGGACAATCCCCCGATAGTCGGAACCGTTAAAGGCGTAGCGGACGGAGCGGGTAAAGTTCTAGAAAATACTTCCAAGGGAATCGCGAAAGTCGCGACATTAGGCCGTGCCGACACCAGCACCTTCCGCGTTGAAGATCCCGAACACGGCAAAGAGAATGACACTACTAAGGTAAAGTTTAACTTCTAATCGAAATTAAACTTTACTTATAAGTCAGTGTTACTTATGGCACACAGCAAGCTTGCGCCATCATAATTTCTAATCGAAATTAAATTTTACTTAAAAAAGACTCGCTTAGCGCTTCTGGCTTTGCTTTCTGCCCCCAAAGCTTCTTGGAATATTGCTTCAGGAAAAAAAGTACGTGCTCTTTGAATTGGCCGATTTCCAACGACAAATCGCTGGATCGGAATGCCTGCGCCCAAACCTTGATTATTCTTTCAGGTTTGATTTTCTTTTTTGCAATAATTTTCACCATATCTTGGATGTCTAACTCGAGAAAGCGAGTCATCTTCCCGATCGTCCAATAACCCGGCTCAATAAGTTTGATATTGAGTTTTCCGGTTTTTCTATAAGGCAGCGCAGTTTTGCGGTAATTTAAATAACTGACCATTGACCAGCCGCCAATATTCTCGGAAAAGTTCACCGCGACACCGGTTTCACGTGCTGTTTTTAAAATGATCTCCGCCAACCGCTTTTTTTGTGCCGGCGTATTCCGGCTCAGGCGAATTTCAAAGTCGATATCAAAACTGGGACGTACATGCCCCATGAGCGACGCGGCGCTTGCTCCGACGACAATCACTGTCGCGTTCCGGTCAAGGTTGATGTCGAGCCGTTTAAAAAATTCGTGGATTTTCTTTTTATTCATTCGTCTTCTTTTCCTTTTGTCTCATTTCCGCGTCGCGGACTCGCGCATGCAAACTGTTAATCGCCTGCTTAGGCAGAATCGCGCGTAGTTGCCGCCAGGCCTTATACGTTCTCCCCAACCGCGCCTGCGCGGCGGAATGAGGGCGTAAATCTCCGAACAGTTTTGCGATTTCTCTGTCCTCTCCCGTAAGTTTGGGGTGCCCCTTAACAATTGCCTCCGCTAATTTTTCAATGCGCTCGCGGGAGAGCGGCACGACTTCCGGTGTTTTTTCGACTTCGCGGAAAAAATCGGCGAGCGAACAATTCAGTACGGACGCAATGCGCTGCAGCGTGCCGACTGTTACATCCTGTTTACCTTTTTCGATATTAGATAAATTCGGCTGCGGCACACTCACAAGCCGCGAAAGCTCGCGCTGGGTCAGCCCCCGTTTCATCCTCAGTTGAAAAACCACATCTCCGACTTGCTTCATAGTTATAATATAGCATATTTACTATATTACGCAATATGTAAAATCGGTTTTAATATCCTGACTTAATTATCAATACAGAAGGGACTGGGCAGAAGACATTCGAGGAAGATTCCCAGAGCTAAATTGCGATCATATGAGCCTTCCATACTCGACCATATTGCTGGCTCGCACTGATGTGGAATAGCGCTGAAAGCATCGCGGGCAAAAAAAGTATCCTTATAACAGTCACAACCTGCAGCCTCGCGGCTTTCAAAAACAATTTCGCTTTTGCCATCGCTACAAGAGCAATACTTAAAAGGCGGAATCGGCGCAGGAACTAGATCTTTAAAGTCTTCGGCCATAACCCGGCCAAAGTGTTTGGTAAAATCCGCTCAAAATAATTTGGATACTAGGCGCATCCTAGCGACTGCGGAGGTGTATGCGGTAATACGCCGTACAAAAAAGCGAAGGTCGCAACGAAGTAGATGGATCTGTCGTGCGCGAGCCTTATCGAGCGCACAAAACAAAACTGTCAGTGGGATTTGGTTATTCGCGGAATTGGAGATCGTAGAGGTCTTTGTAAAGTCCCCCGCTTTTAAGAAGCGCATCATGTGTTCCCTCTTCCATAACCTTGCCCTCACGAAGAACAATAATGCGGTTGGCTTTCTTCACTGTGGAAAGACGATGCGCGATCACAAGCACGGTTCTGCCGCGCATTAAATTTTCGAGTGCGATTTGAACTTCGAATTCACTGTGCGTATCAAGGTTAGATGTGGCTTCATCTAAAATCAAAATCGGCGGGTTTTTTAAAATGGCACGCGCAATCGAAAGCCGCTGGCGCTGTCCGCCCGACAAATTCATTCCACGCTCTCCGATGTTCGTATCATAACCTTGGGGCATAGCTGAAATAAAATCATGCGCCTGCGCGGCCTGGGCCGACGCAATCACGGTTTCAATCGATGCATTCGGATCCGAGTAAGCAATATTTTCGCGAACCGTTCCGTTAAAAAGCACCGTGTCTTGCGTCACAATCGCAATCATCGCGCGCAGCGAATGAAGCGTCATTTTGCGCAAATCAGTTCCATTCACCTGAATACTGCCCGACGCGGGGTCATAGAAACGCGGCAATAAATTCGCGAGCGTGCTTTTACCTGAACCGCTTTGCCCCACAAGCGCAACGACCTCGCCCGCTTTAATTTTAAAATTAAAGTTCGAAAAAATTTCAGGGCCTGTCGGGTAACGGAAAGTTAAATTTTCATAACTGATTTCCCGCACCGGCTCTTTGAAATCAACAGCATCGGGAAGATCGCGCACGGAAGGAACTTCATCCAAAATTTCAAAAATTCTGGAGCCCGCGGCAACTGACTGTTGGATGGTACCGTTCACTTTGCTGATTTTTTTGACCGGCTCATACAGCAAAAAAAGCGCCGCTAAAAAAGAAGTGAATCGTTCGGGCGTAAATTTATCGATCGACATTCCGATCGCGACCGCGGCGCCAACAGCGCCCATCATTTCAATCATCGGCCGCTGAAGAATGGTGACACGAACTGTTTTTTTATAATGATCAAACACGCTTTTGTTGATCGCGTTAAATTTAGCAATCATGCGGTTTTCCTGATTAAACGCCTTCACAATCGCCATACCCATCAAACTCTCGCCGATAAAAGAAGTAATTTCTCCGGTGCGCTCCTGCATTTTTTTGGTCGTACGGCGCAGTGATTTTCCAAAAATAACAATCGGAAATGCCACCACGGAGAAAACAGCGACAGCCACAAGCCCGCCCATGCCGCCCCACAATATAACGGGCGGCAATAAACAGATTACGGTGATCGGCTGTTTCACAATGTCGGTCAAAACATCGGTCACAGCAGCCTGAATGGCGCCGACATCATTCGTGATGCGGCTGAGAAAATCGCCGGTTTTACCGCGTGAATAAAAATCACTCGAAAGCTGGGTTAAATGCGCGAATAAATCTTCGCGTACTTTTTTTATCGCGCGTAACCCCACATTCATCATTTGATAATTGAGAATATAATCAAACAAACTGCGCAAGCCAATAATTCCAAAAATAAGAACGGGCAGCCATGCCACGCTAAAGTGAATATCTATGGGGATATGCATATGCGGGAAGCTTTGTCCGTTTAAAATAACTTCGCGCTTATTAGAAAGGCCGTTAATCGTTAAATAAGGAATGGCGGAAGCTAAAGCCATCGTCAGCGCATAGCCTACCATCGCAACCACGGCAATCGCAAAACGCCAAAGATGCGGGCGGATATACTGCAAAAGGCGCCGGTAGATGACGAATGAATGCATTTCTTTCTTGTCTGCCATACAAAAACTCCCTTTAAACGAGCGGTATTCTAACATCACTATCCACCATTCACAATTCATTCGCCGCAGCCGATTTATTTTTGAGCCGTGGCACAGCGCTTCCGCCCTATTCAAATGGCAAATAGCCATTTGAATAGGGCGGAAGCGCTAGTATAATCCCCCAATGACAAAGAAACTACGTGTCGGGGTTGTCGGAATCGGTTACCTGGGTAAAATCCATACCCGCATTTATAATGAGCTGGCTGAAGCGGAATTGGTCGGAATTTGCGACTCTAATCCGGAAACAAAAATCAAAGCGGATGAATATGGTACTGCTTTCTTTACCGATCATCGCGACCTCATCGGCAAAGTGGATGCGGTGAGCATCGTCACCCCCACTTTCACGCATCATGCCGTTGCCAAAGATTTTCTGAACGCCGGAATTCATACTCTGATTGAAAAGCCCATTACGCTTAAAATCGAAGATGCCGACGAATTGATTGCGATCGCCCGTCGTAAAAAGCTAGCTTTACAGGTCGGCCATCTCGAGCGGCACAATCCCGGATTCAAACGCATTGCTGAAATTATCCAAAATGTGGGCTTTCTTGAAATTCACCGCCTCGGGCCTTTTACCGGGCGCATCAATGATTGCGGCGTCGTGCTTGATCTGATGATCCACGATCTCGACATTTTGCTCGGGCTTGTTAAATCCCCCATCAAAAATTTTGACGCGATGGGCATTCATGTTTTAACTCCCTTTGAAGATATTGCAAACGTACGTATTCGTTTTGAAAATGGCGCCGTCGCAAATCTCACGGCTTCACGCCTGACATTTGAAAAACAGCGGCGTTTGCGCGTTTTTCAAGAGAACGGTTATCTCTCACTCGACTATGAAGCTCAAAGCTGCAAAATCATCCGTAAAATCGGCGATCAAATTGAGCAGGAAACCATTGATATTCAAAAAGGCGAACCACTCAAAGAAGAGCTGCGCTTTTTCATCAACAGTATTTTAGACGGCACAGGCCCCGGAAATCCTGATACGGCAGCGCGCGATGCTTTGGCGCTTGCGATTCAAATCCGCGACTCCATCGACGAACAAGTCAAATCCCGTTCTGTATTGAAATAAAAATGAAGAAAATTTTTTTTACCGCTCTCGAAACTTCGGCGGATCATCATGCCGCGGAACTCATTCACGAACTTAAGCAAAACGATCCCTCTCTGCAAATCGAAGGCATTGGCGGGTCTGAGATGCAGCGCGCAGGCATGGTTTTGCATAAAGATATGACGCTGACTTCCGCGCTGGGCTTCATGGATGTCATCCGCAAATATCCAATTTTTAAAAAAATATTTGAAGAAACTATTTTAAAAATTGAAAATGAAAAACCGGATTTAATTGTTTGTCTTGACTCGCCTGCTTTTAATTTGCGTTTAGCCAAGCGCGTTTCGAAAACCGCGCCAATTTTTTACTATATTGCGCCGCAGCTTTGGGCCTGGGGGCAAAACCGCGTTAAAGTGGTTCAAAAGCATATTCGCAAAGTGCTTGTGCTTTTGCCTTTCGAAAAAAATTTCTATCTTAAGCGGAGCGTCGATGCCGAATATGTCGGACATCCGCTGGTTGAAAAATTAAGTTCAGTACCCGATAAAGAGACCTGTAAAAAGAAACTGGGGCTCGATAAAAGCATGCATATCGGTTTGTTTTCGGGCTCACGCCTTCGAGAGCTGAAACGTATTTTTCCGGTGATGCTGGAATCAGCAAAGAACATTCAAAAAGTAATTCCCGGAGTTTCCTTCCATGCGAATCGCGCTCCCGGATTACCTGTCCATCTTTATGACGATTTGGCGCGCGAAGCGGGTGTGACGGTTCATTTCCATGATGCTTCCTTTGAGGAAACGGTCCGTGCGATGGACTTTGCTCTGGTAGCTTCGGGCACGGCGACACTTGAAACAGCGCTTTTGGGAACGCCTTTCTTTCTGCTTTATAAGACCGAATGGACAACCTATATCTTGGGAAGATGGCTGGTAAAAGTTAAATATTTGGGCCTGGCCAATTTGCTGTTAGACCAGCCTGTGATTCCGGAGTTTATTCAAAACGATGCATGCCCGGAAAAGATTGCCGCGCTCGCGATTGACTATCTTAAAAACACGGAAAAAATTGACGCAATGAAAACCGCGTTTTCAAAGCTGCATGAAATTTTGGGAAATCAATCTGCCAGCAAATCCGCCGCCCGCGAGATTCTTACCTTCCTCAAAAACTAACCCTTACAAAACAACCTATTCCAAAAACGCTCAAAGAGTTTTGGATGCAAGGCGCAAACGAACGATCGAGGAGACGTAGTAGAAACCTACGTTGACAAAGATTGTGAGTTTGCAACGCCGCAGACGGAGCTCTTTCAGCGATTTTTGTTATTGGGAAGGTGGTCCCAAGGAAACTCCGGCTCAACCACCGGAGCATATTCTTTCGGGAAAGGAACAGGAAAGGTCACCATATCATAAAGACCGGCTAATGCCCGGCCGCCCATAAAAGCAACGCCGCGAATCGAACCACTCATCCAGCTCGGAAGCATTTGGTCGGCGTTTTCTGATTTCTCTTTGGCAAGTTCAGTAGAAATTTCCATTGGACTAAGAGCAATATTTACAAAGCCGCGCTGTAGTTTACGCAAAGGGCCCGCAGATTCAATCGCAGCCGCAAAAGCATTCTGCGAAACCAGAATCAGAAGCGCGAGAAGTAAGAGTTTTTTCACCCCGTGAGAAGCTCTCGAAAGAAAAAAAGATATATGCATTATTATTTAAGTCCTAATTTCTGATTAAGATTCATCAAACAGGTTAAGCTTCTAACGGGGTTCATGACAGATAATCTAACAAACCCCGCTCCAACACTCAAGAAGCAAAAAAAAGACCGTGGAATTTCTTCCACGGTCTTTTTCGCCGGTTGCGCTTTAGCGCAGAGGCAAGATATTACAGCTTAAAGAGCATGTCAGCATAAGTCGGTACCGGCCACGCTCCAGCGCAAACCAATACTTCTACCGCATCAATATCAGGACGGGTTGCATCCATCGCAACCTTGACCTTATCGCGATAAGCGCGTGCCTTTTCGGGCGCATGCTCAATCTTGGAGCACTTCTCAAGTGTCGCTTCAAGCTTGTCAAGCTTGTCTTTAGCGGACTCAAGATGGCCCGTAATCGTGATCAAAAGATCTTTTTGAACCGCGGAAGAAGCACCCGTTCCCTTAAGCGAGTTGATCGTATCAGCGAGTTTGCCGGTGTAGCAAATGATCGTCGGGATATAAAGAGTCTTCAACATGCGCACTGCGCATTTCGCTTCGATGCCAATTTGCTTGACATAGCTTTCCATGTAAATTTCATGACGCGAATGAAGTTCACTCTTGGAAAGCACTTTGTACTTTTCAAAAAGCTTAACGCATTCAGGCGTATTCATCGCATCCAAAGCTTCTACGGTTGAGCTAATATTCGGAAGGCCACGCTTCTTCGCTTCCTTGACCCATTCCTGGGAATATCCGTTTCCGTTAAAAATAACGCGGCCATGACTCTTCATAATTTCGCGTACGATTTTTTCAGCTTCTTTATTGAGGTCGCCCTTACCCACTTTTTCAAGACGAGTTGCAACTTCATCAAAAGCTTCAGCAGTGATCGTGTTAAGAATACAGTTCGGTCCTGCAACTGACGCCGAAGAAGGCACCATGCGGAATTCAAACTTGTTGCCAGTGAAAGCAAACGGTGAAGTGCGGTTACGGTCGGTATTATGCAAAGGCAGCGGCGGAAGTGAATCCACACCCATGTGCAAATAACCCTGTGCTTTTGCCAACGCTTTTTTACCCTGCGCAATCGCAGTCAAAATGTCGGTCAAGCCTGTGCCCATAAAAACCGAAATAATCGCCGGAGGAGCTTCATTCGCGCCCAAACGTAAATCATTTCCGGTATTGGAAGCCGAAGCACGCAATTTATCGGCGTGACGGTCAACCGCGCGAATAATCGCAGCCAAAATAACCAAAAACTGCAAATTGTCATGCGGAGTTTTGCCCGGCTCAAGAAGGTTTTCGCCTTCGTTTGTCGCGAGCGACCAGTTGTTATGTTTACCGGAACCATTTACGCCCGCAAAGGGTTTTTCATGCAGTAAACAAACCAAACCGTTGCGCAAAGCAATTTTTTGCATCGATTCCATAACGAGCTGATTATGATCAACCGCAATGTTCGTAGTTGTAAAAACAACCGCAAGTTCGAACTGCGCAGGCGCAACTTCGTTATGCTTGGTCTTCGCGCTAACGCCCATTTTCCAAAGTTCGATATCGAGTTCTTTCATAAACTTAGCGATACGGTCTTTGATTGAACCAAAATACTGGTCTTCAAGCTCTTGGCCTTTCGGAGAAGCCGCACCAAAAAGCGTACGGCCGGACAAAGCCAAATCCATGCGCTGATCATAAAACTTTTTGTCGATCAAAAAGTATTCCTGCTCAGGACCTACGGTCGCGGTAACGCGTGTTGCGGTTTTATTGCCAAGCACACGCAAAAGACGAACGGCTTGTTTGGAAACCGCTTCCATGGAACGAAGCAAAGGGGTTTTCTTATCCAGCGATTCGCCGGTGTAAGACATAAACGCAGTCGGAATGCAAAGCGTCAAATCGCCGGCTGCGTCTTCTTTTAAGAAAGCCGGTGAAGTGCAATCCCAAGCCGTATAGCCGCGCGCTTCAAAAGTTGCGCGCAATCCACCGCTCGGAAAGGAAGATGCGTCAGGCTCGCCCTGAATCAACATACTGCCTGTCAACTCAAGCGTAATGCCGCCTTTCATATCGGGATCGATAAAAGAATCATGCTTTTCGGCGGTAATACCAGTCAAAGGCTGAAACCAATGTGTAAAGTGCGAAGCTCCTTTTTCAAGCGCCCAATCTTTCATGGCATTCGCAACAACACTGGCAACTTCGGGAGTCAGCGGAGTTCCTTTTTCAATCGTCTTGCTCAAAGATTTATAAATATCCTTCGGCAGACGCTCGCGCATCACTTTATCATTGAATACATTGCTCCCGAATACTCCGGGAAGTTTATTCTCACAGCTCATGGCACTCTCCTGAAATTGACGTTGATTTTAAAATTCTAAATGTAAGTGCTTCGGAAGGCAGAAAGCCTACTACGAAGATTTGCGGGAATCAACTTTTTTGAAAAGGTGTTCCTACCCCTGCATCCCCATCCAAACCTAACGAACTGATTAAAGCAATCCTTGTGCCAAACATTCAAAAATCAGCCTCTCTGCATTTTTGAAGTTAAAGCCTATTTTTGTCGAATTATACAAATATGTAGTATTTTGGGCCACATGTTTGTAATCTTTATTCGATAACCGCTTTGGCAGGAATTTGATAATTCTTGATCTTGTAACCCAGAATTCGTTCCGTCAAACCCAGCATCTTCGCGGCACGGCGTTGATTCCCGCCCGTCTTCCTTAAGGCTTCGCGAATCATTTTCTCTTCCAAAACTTGCACTGCGGCCGGCAAATCACCGGTCGGAGTCGCACCGCCACCTGAAGAAAAAATGGGTTCATTTTCAATCGGTTGAAACTGCGTCAAAACAGGACTATCTTTATGCCCCGGAATGGGAAAAAGAGACGGCTCAATGGTGTCGCCTTTGCAAAGCACAACCGCACGCTCAACCGCGTTTTGTAATTCGCGAATATTGCCAGGCCAAGCATACGCCATTAAATATTTCATCGCAGAATCTGAAACATATTTCACTTTCTTGCCATTCTCTTTATTCGCGATACCAAGAAAGTGATTTACAAGCAGCGGAATATCTTCGCGTCTTTCGCGCAGAGCGGGCAGAAAAATAGGCACCACATTCAAACGATAATATAAATCTTCGCGAAATTTTCCTTCGCGCACGAGCTTCTCTAAATCGCGGTTGGTCGCGGTAATCAAACGAATATCGACTTTGATTGTTTTCGTTCCGCCAACCCGTTCAAATTCTTTTTCCTGCAAAACTCGAAGCAATTTAATTTGCGTGGAAAGCGCGATATCACCGATTTCATCGAGAAACAAGGTGCCTTTATGCGCAATTTCAAAGCGACCCTGTTTGGAAGCCATCGCGCCCGTAAAAGAGCCCTTCTCATGCCCGAAAAGCTCAGCCTCTAAGAGTGTGTCGGGTAATGCTGCGCAAGAAACCTTCACGAAGGGGCCGTCACGGCGATCGCTCGCATAATGAATTGCATGCGAAACAAGCTCTTTGCCGGTGCCGGTTTCACCGCGAATCAACACGGTCGCTTTGGATTGACTCACCATTTCAATCGAGGACAAAACATCGTGGATACGCTTACTTTCACCGATGATATTGTCGGGACGAAACTTCTTCGCAAGCTCACGTTTTAAACGTAAATTTTCATCCTGCAATTCCATTTTTTCTTTCTCACGGCGCAGATAAATTTGCACCGTTTGCGCGATCATGGAACTGATAATGGAAAGCAAGCGCACATCTTCTTGGAAAGAAACATCTTCATGGAAAAGCCGGTCGACACTCAAAGCACCGATTGTGTCTTGATCGAGCTTAATCGGCACGCAAAGAAACGCGATCTTGCTGCGGTCCAGATGTTCGCGCGCGCGCGTTTTATTCAGAAAAAGCGGTTCTTTATCAATATTGGGAACGACAATCGGCTCTCCGGCCTGAACGACTTTTCCGGTAATACCTTCGCCGACTTTATAGCTTCCGCGGCGCTTCGCCTGCTCGTCCATTCCATGCGCAACTTCAACCGTCAACGTGGATTTGTCGGAACTCAAAAGCGCGAGGGTCCCGCGCGCCATCCCCATTTTATCATGCAAAGTATCTAAAACTTTGTGGAGGCGCTTATCCATCGAGTCTGACGAGTTCAGACAGCGTGAAATCTCATAGAGGGCCTGAACCTCCATGATCTCGCGTCTCAACCCTTGAATCGTATCGTATTTTTGCGTCATAAAACCTGATTGGGATCCACCCCGTAAAGAGCAATTCCGGCCTTGTTGGCACGTTCAAGAAAAAGCTCTAAATCCAAAAAGAGGGTTTTCCCGGACTCAAAAGCAAAAACCTTGGCTTTTGACGCGACTAAGGATTCCAATGTGGTCAATCCCACCGCAGGCACGTCAAAACGCATATCCTGCTTGGGTTTAGCGACCTTCACAACGACAATATCCCCGCCGGCCAACTGTCCGCCCCGTAAAATTGCCTGATCCGTCCCCTCAACCGACTCCACCGCAACCACGGTCTTATTTTTGACAACCACCGTCTGCCCGATGTCCTCAGCTGCTACATGCTTAGCAATTTTGAAGCCAAAGTTCACATTTTCAAAATCTTCCTTCGAACATTTCCGCTTTCCCAAGGGACCCGCGCCCGGTAAAAAGTCATCCATCAGCCAGGTGGAATCCATTAAATCAATGCCCTGATGATGCAAATAGTCGGCAATGCCGCCCAAAAGAGAATCATCCTTATGGTCTTTCAATTTAATGAGCATTCCAAGCATGTCGAGATCAGGCCGGACATTTTCCTGGAGCAAACGCACCTTTTCCACTTTTCCCGCCATAACCACTTCATGCACACCTGCCGCGCGGAAAATTTTAACTAATTTTTTGAGTTCGCCGATTTTCACCCATTCAAATTGGTCTGAAACCTGCGCAAGCAGCGGATCGGCTTCTTTTTCAATTCCACAAACTACAACACGATAACCACGAGCACGCGCTTGCTGCGCAAAAAGAATTGGAAAACGGCCATTGCCGGCGATAAGTCCTACTGTTTTCATAAATTTTTACGCCTTACCAATTGGATAAAAAGACCGCTCAAAAAGCTTCAGATGCGAGGCATTAACAAGCGACCGCGGAGGCGTATGCGGCAATACGCCGCACAAGGAAGCGATGTTAATAACGAAGCAGATGATCTTTTTCAGCGGTCTCACCGACAAATACCGCGCTCGCATTGCTTGAGGAAAGTAATCAAGGTCTGTATGGAATCTGAAGTGAAAATTTTTTCAAGCTGTTGGATGGAACTTTTAAGCGCAACTTTCGAGCGAAAAATAATCTTAAAGGCTTTTTTAATCGCAGACTTTTCATCCGGTGAAAAATTTGCGCGTTCCAAACCAACCGAATTAATTCCGAAAGCACGGGCGGGATGACCATCAACCATCATGAAGGGAGGAACATCCTGAACGACTTTTGAGCATCCGCCAATAATTGAAAGCGAACCGATACGAACAAATTGATGCACGCCGGTTAACCCGCCGATAATCGCGCGGTCTTCAACGATAACATGCCCAGCTAAAGTGGCGGCATTGGCCAAAACAGTGTTGTTATGAACAATGCAGTCATGCGCAATATGCACATACGCCATGAGTAAATTATTATTGCCAATCACTGTCTCGGTACCGTCTTTGGTTCCGGGATTGACTGTAACGTATTCGCGAATCTTATTGCCATTTCCGATGCGCACATAAGAAACGCCGCCGTCAAATTTTTTATCCTGGGTCGGGCTTCCGATCACCGCGCCGGTAAAAATTTCATTGTCGCTGCCAATCGTCGTATGCCCCTCAATGGTAACGCGCGGCCCAATTTTGGTCCGATCCCCGATTTTTACAGTTCCTTCGATAATCGCGAACGGCCCAACCTCAACGCCTTCACCGAGTTCAGCATCAGGATGGACAATAGCTGTCGCATGAATAAGTGTTTTTGTTGTTTTCATTTCAATTCTTGTTGTTGCTTTCATGCCGGTTGAGCTTGCTCAGAGGTAAAACATGACCGGCGTCACGGTTCGACGACTGCGAACTTCACTTCCGCTTCGCATACTAATTTGTCTCCGACATACGCTTTGCCTTCACACTGTCCGGCGCGGGCGCGCTTTTTAATGACATCCACTTCCATACGCAAAACATCGCCCGGTACAACCGGAGCGCGAAACTTTACTTTGTCCAAGCTCATAAAATAAGCAATTTTCCCGCGATTTTCAGGTTCCGCGAGCATAATCACGCCCCCCACCTGCGCCATGGCTTCAACAATCAAAACCCCGGGCATGACGGGATGACCCGGGAAATGGCCTTCAAAAAAATAATCATTTACGGTGACCTGTTTAATACCCGTCGCGCGCTTACCCTGCTCAAAATTTTCGATACGGTCCACAAAAAGAAAGGGGTAGCGATGCGGAATAATTTTTTTGATTTCTTCCACCGTCAGGGTTTTGGGTAAAACAGCCGGCAAACTATTTTCTATCATGCTCAATTTCCTCACGAGTTCAGTGTTAAGTGCGTGTCCGCTGCGTGTCGCAATCACATGCCCTTTGATAAATTTTCCGAGCAAGAAAAGATCTCCGAGCAAATCCATGATTTTATGCCGACAAGCTTCATCCGAAAAGCGCAGTTCATTATCAATCGGCTGGTTGTTTTCAAAGACGAGCGTATTGCTGACATTCGCGCCCTTTCCAAAACCTTGTGAAAGCAAATATTCCGCTTCTTTTTTAAGACAAAAAGTTCTTGCCGGAGCAAGATCGCGTTCAAATGTTTCCGGCAAAATGGGCAGCATCAAAAACTGGTCTTTCAAATTCGGGTCAGAATAGGCCAATGTATAAGAAATGATAAATTGCGGGGAAGGCAAAACAATAATGGAATGTTCACCGCGATCCACAAAAACCGGCTGCTTCACTTCAAGATAAACACGGTTTGCAATTTGCTCAACCAACCCGGCCTGCGAAAGTGAGCGCGTAAACTCAAGCGCGCTGCCGTCCATCCCGGGCAATTCATCCCCGTTGACTTCGACAACGGCATTATCAATTCCCAGGCCATGAAAAGAGGCCATCAAATGTTCGATTGTTTTGATCACACCCGTTCCGACCGCTAGTGCCGTTTGACGCAATTCATCGGTGCGGACATTTTGGATCAATGCGCGGACTTTTAATTGCGGGTCAAGATCAACGCGGCAAAATCGAATACCCGTGTTTTCCTCCGCCGGCAAAACACGGACTTTTACGGATTGGCCCGTGTGCAATCCGGTGCTTTCAAACTCAACCGGTGTCCTAAGCGTTCTTTGCTTCATCCCGTTAGAAGCTCCTCAAATAAAAAGGGTTATCAAAATAAAACTCATCACTCAAAACACCGTTTAGCCCGAAAAACAAACGTCGGTTAAGCTTCTAACGGGATGAATCCTGTATAAAAACTAGGCTTTTTTATATTTCTTCATCAGCTCTGCAAGAACAGCCTTGGTAATATTCAAAGAAGGATTGCGATAAAGCAAAACACGGTCATTTAAAATAAAGTCGTACCCTTTCGCTTTACCGAATTCCGCGATTGTCGCGTCAATATCTTGAAAGATTTCACGTACCACTTTTTCACGGCTCTCGCCGAGCTGGCGGCGAACTTCGCGGTCGAAATCTTCGAGCTGACGTTTCTTTTCGATCAATTGCTCTTGCTTTTGCTGCCGTGCATCTTTTGCTAAAAGGCTCATTTCATCTTCAAGCTGGCGTGCGGCTTTAACCAATGAGGCGCGTTCTTTTTCTTTTTGCTCACCTACGTTTTTAAGCGACAAGTCCTGATCTTTTGTTTTTTGATAATTATCAAAAACTTCAGCAACATCCACATATGCGATTCCGGCGGCAAAAACATTACCCGAAAGAAGCATGGTTGCGATTAAAAAAAGTAACCCCGTGTATTTTTTCATTTTAAAGTTCTCCTTGTTAAATGCTCATTTATTTTTGATGCGATTTGCCGGTTGAGCCGAAGGCTCAGAGGCTCAAACGATTAGAAGCCGCGGCTCAAACTAAACTCAAACCGCCCGTTTTGATTTTTAGTATCTTTATTGAAAATCGGATACCCGTAATAAAGCGCGATCGGGCCGAGCGGTGTTTTAACTTTAATACCCGGCCCAACACTGGTTGAAAAATCGCTGAAGTTAAATTTAAAAGTTCCACGATTAACATTGCCCGCATCGATAAATACGACACCACGCATAATATCCAGAAAAGGCACCGGAAATGTGTAATCAAGGTTAAAAATAGCCATGGATTGTCCGCCCACTGCGTTACCATTTTCAATGGGACCCACGCGACGATAATTAAAACCGCGAACAGAACCCAAACCACCGGCATAAAAACGGTCGAACACGGGAACCTCTTTCGTACCGCCCAAACTATCCGAAATACCAAGGCGCGCACCGGCTTCGATCGAGTGCTTTTTCCAAATTTGGATAAACTTGGTATAGTTTGTGTTCAAAATATAATAGTCTGCGTCACCGCCGAGGAAAGTCCCAATCAATTCGGCATTAATTCCCGCCTGGCTGCCTTTTGTGGGCGCAAAATAATTATCACGTGAATCATAAGTCGTGAAAGTTTTAAGCCTGGAAAGCAAGGTGTTGCCTTCATAATCACGCACAGTTTGCGGTGCATCCGCCGAAAGATTTTTCAATTTAACTTGTTCCATTGTGTAGCCGCCGCCAACACGGAACAGATCTTTGATCAGCTTGGAAATCGTAAAGCCCGCGCCTAAACGTGTTTCATCAAAATCAACATTGGTGTTATCGCGAAAATTATCGTAAACATCCAAACCAAAAGCGTAAGGTTTTCCAAAAAGATACGGTTCCACAAAGCTAAATGCGAAGTTACGGCTGATTGTGCCCACACGCGCGCGCAACGACACCGACTGTCCGCCGCCGGTGAAACGGGGAAAATTAAAAAGATCAAAGTTCTTTTGCGAAATTTCGGCAAACCCGAGGAAGCGGTCGATTGAGCTCACGCCGCCGCCAAATGAAAGTTCACCGGTGCGTTTTTCTTTGACACGGAAAACAAGGTCTTTGCGGTTGGGTTCGGTTTCTGAAGGAACGGTGTCGTAAGTGACATCTTCAAAGTAATTCAGGTTGTCGAGACGCTCCTTTGATTTTTTGATTTTATCGCCGTCAAAACGGTCGCCGGGACGAATGCGCAGCTCGCGGCGAATAACCTGATCGCGGGTTTTCGTATTGCCGCGCACGACAACCTTATCTACGAAATAAAGATCGCCTTCGACGATTTCATAAAGCACGTCCACTTTACCGTTTTCTTTATTCAGCTGAATATCGGGGATGACGCGCGCGTCCATATATCCGCGCTCATTATAAAAAGCACGGAGCTTTTCAACATCCTGCGCGATGTAATACTGTGAATAAGTCAAACCGGGCAGCATTTCCAGCTCCTGCCAGAGCTCGGATTCGGGGAAAAGCTGGTTGCCTTTAAACTTGACCTCACCCGTCATATATTTCTGGCCTTCTTCAATCAAAACTTTAATGGCCATATCATGTGTTTTCTCGTCATAAGCAAACTCAGGCGCGACTTTAACGTCTAAAAAACCTTCTTTCTGATACTGAAAATAAATGCGTTCAAGGTCCTGGTCAAATTCATCTTCTTTAAAGGTTCCGAATAAAAACCACTTACGCGGCTTATTTTTCATAAGCTTTAAAAGCTCTTTACTCTTAAAGCTTTTATTGCCTTCGAAAACAACTTTCCCGATTTTGTATTTCTTGCCTTCCTCAATTTTAATTTTAATTGTCGCTTGGCCCGCAGCCATATCCTTCTGAACGTCTTGTTTAACTTCAATAAACCGGAAGCCTTTTTTCTCATAAAGCTTCTTAATTTCTTCAACGCCCTTATTAAGTTTGTTTTCGTCAATGACTTCGCCTTCCACAAGCCCGAGCGTTTTGCGGATTTTTTCATCTTTAAAAACCGTATGTCCGGAAATTTGAATTTCTTTGATCACCGGTTTTTCAACCACAGTCACATAAATTTTGAAACCATCCGGAAGCTCATCCAGCTTCACTTGGATATCATCAAAATATCCGGCGGCATAAAGACGCTTGATATCATCATTCACGGTTTGTTGGCGTAAAATCGCGCCTTTCCGCGTGCGCATTTTCGAAAAAATCGTTTGGGTACTGATAATCTGATTTCCAATAATTTCAACCGCGATTACTTTTTTCTCCGCTTTGTCCGGAGCCGGCGCAGACATTGTTTTGGGTTTTGCCGCCGGTTGAGCCGCAGGCTCAGAGGAAGAACTTTGATTGACCGCAGGCTGAGAGGACGCTGCCGGTGTTGCAGCCGCAGCAGGAGGTGCTTGAGTTTGCGGTGCAGGCGGAGCAATCGCCGTGCTTGAGGCTGTCGGTAAACTGTTGGATTCCGTTACAGGACGATCGGCAGCGGGCGCAGAGTCCTTCTTGTCGCCGGCATCCTGCGCTACAGCCAATTGAATATTGAGACTATAAATTAAGACAATTACAGAAAGGGAAAAGGCAAGAATACTGCGGGCAGCCTGGCGATTGCGCCGGCGGCTTAAAAATAATACGGTGTTATTCCGGCTGTTTCGCAGGAACTGAGCGAGAAAAACACCACGTTGATTGAACCAACGACTCAGAGACCCAATAATACGGCGTATCATATCGTAACTTCTTGCTCCCTTGAAAATTCGGGATTATCAAACCGCGTCCACTCTTTTAAGAAAACCAGCGGAACCGTGCCCGTGGGACCATTACGCTGTTTAGCGATGATCGCTTCGGCGCGATTACGATTTTCTTCTGTCGGATTATAATATTCTTCGCGAAAAAGAAATACAACAACGTCCGCGTCCTGCTCGATCGCACCGGACTCGCGCAAATCCGAAAGCTGCGGTTTGTTTCCCTGACGAGCTTCTACCGCGCGCGAAAGCTGACTGACGGCAATAACAGGAACTTTTAATTCACGCGCCAACGCTTTAAGCGAACGCGAAATCGCGGAAATTTCCTGCTGACGGCTTTCAACTTGCCCGCCCATGTGCATCAACTGAAGGTAATCTATCACAACCATTTGAATTCCGTATCGCATTTTCAAGCGTCTGGCTTTCGCGCGGATTTCAAGCACGGTTTGACCCGGCGAATCATCGATATAAAGCGGTGCTTCGGAAAGTTTGCCCGCGGCCTGCGTCAACTTCGGCCAATCCTGATGCGACAAATATCCCGTGCGGACTTTTTGAGCATCCACGCGCGCAAAAGAACACAACATACGCTGCACGAGCTGTTCTTTACTCATTTCAAGCGAGAAAAAAGCCACCGGCTTTTTGAGATTGACCGCGGCATGTTCGCATAAAGCTGTCGTGAAAGCCGATTTACCCATTGAAGGACGGCCGGCGATAATAATTAAATCGGAAGGCTGCAATCCAGCGGTCTTTGTATCAAATTCATGAAAACCTGTCGCAAGTCCTGTGACATGTTCTTTGCGTTGAAAAAGCTGATCGATGGTTTCCATCGTATTGTGAATGATGTCACGCATCGCGTAGGCTTTGCCTTCGATTTGATCTTGTCCGATATCAAAAATGGCGCGCTCGGCTTTATCAATTACGTTGCGTGCATCCTGAGCAGGATCAAAACTTTCCTGAACAATCGTGGTCGCGGATTGAATCAACATACGCAGCAACGCGCGCTCTTTTACGATTTTTGCGTAATGCTGAATATTGGCAGCAGTCGGCACCGCCGCCGTAAGTTGAGTTAAATAAACCGCGCCACCCGCTCCCTCAAGTTGTCCGCGTTTACGGAGCTCTTCGGAAACCGTGACTAAATCAGCAGGCTGGTTGCGGTCAAAAAGAGTTTGGAGAACAGAAAAAATTTGAGAGTGGGAAGTTTCGTAGAAGTAGTCGGGCTTGAGAATTTCAATCGCCAGTGTCAACGCATTCTCATCAAAGAGCATCGAGCCAATAACGCTCATCTCAGCTTCACGGCTGTGCGGCGGAACCTTTTCGAGATTTTGAACCGAACCGCCGGCAATGTTACGTTCGGCCATAAATCACCCAGAGAAATTTAGCGCGCCTCGACGAGACTTGGCGCGCATTCATAAAACTATTATTATTTATTTGCTGCGTATCGCGATTGCGCCCCAAAGTCACAATCGCCTGAAATATTTTGCTCTGCGCTACGCGCAACCGCCGGTTGGGCCAAAGCCCAGAGGCATTATATTTACTGTGATTACGCAGGCTGCGGCTCGCCAACAACCTCAACCGTAACCTTAGCCTTGACCTGCGGATAAACTTCGACTTCTACAATATGGGTTCCGAGCGTCTTGATCGGCTCTTCCATCTGTATTTGTTTCTTGTCCACTTTATGGCCTTTTTTACGGGAAATGTTATCTGCAATTTGTTCCGCGGTTATCGAACCGAAAAGTTTGTCGCCCGCGCCGATCTTGGCGGTGATCACAACTTTGATGCGTTCAAGTGATTTCACGGTTTCTTCCGCGGCCGCTCTTTCTTTGGTGCGGCGGGCTTCAACGCGTACGCGCTGTTCTTCAATAAACACGCGGTTAGCGCGAGTCGCGGGAAGAGCGTAGTGGCGAGGAATTAAATAATTGCGTCCAAAGCCGTCGCGAACTTTAACGACGTCGCCTTTTCTGCCAACATGCGGTACATTTTGAATCAATAACAATTCCATGGCCGAACTCCTTCTGTAATCCTCTTGCTCTACGCTAAAGCGCAACCGCATCAGTACGGTTGGGGCGAAGCCCAGAGTTAAATAAAACTGCGAATCAGTAGACTTGAAACGGCATTAAAGCAGCATGCCGGGCTTTGCGGATCAACTTCTTCAAAGCGCGTTGATCTTTCGCGTTCAAACGCGTAATACGGCGAGGCAAAATCTTGCCCTTTTCCGTCACAAACTTCATAAGCAGTTCCGTGTCCTTATAATCGTAAGTCGGAATCGGACGAACGCCGCGCGGCATTCCCATACCACCGCCCATACGGTCGAAATCCCCGCGGGGCTTTCTGTCTTTCTTAAACTTGCTGTCTTTGCTGTTGCTTCTTTTGCGCGGCTCTGGCATTTTCAACTATCTCCCTTAATCTTTTTGTTATTGCGGTTGCGGTTGTTCGCCTGCGGCGAACAGAGCAAAAATATTACTGTCAAAACGGAACGTCTTCGTCCGGCTTCAACTCATCCGCTGAAAGTGATCCGGCGCCTCGGGCACCTTTACCACTCGAAGCAGCGCTTCCCGCACTCGGAAAAGAATCCGTATCTTCAAAAATCGCTTCATCCGCACCTTCGGTTGAAGGCTCAGCGCCGCGTGCCGCGCCCGCTTGACCTTGACCGCGGGGCAAGAACTGAACATTCTGCGCCACAACTTCGATCGTTGAACGCTTCGTACCATCCTGGCCTTCCCAACTGCGACTTTGCATACGGCCTTCCACAAAAACCGGACTGCCCTTTTTTAAATATTCATTGCAAATTTCCGCAAGACGCGCCCACACCACCACGCGCACATAACTGACTTCTTCTTTTTTTTCGCCGGTTTGTGAATTATAAACCCGGTTCATCGCAATCGAAAAGCTTGTGACGGGTTGCCCTGAAGGCAAATAACGCAATTCGGGATCGCGTGTTAAATTTCCCATCAAAAAAACTTTATTCAGACTTGCGGCCATTTTTAATCCCTTCCGTAGCCTTCGCGGCCATAGCCTGCGCCGGCAAAACCATTATCATCGGATTTGAAAAACTTAGGCACCGGCTTCTTGGAAGGCGGAAAGGTCAGCGTAAAAGAAAGCAGCTTAGTTTCCATCTCAAGCGCTTTTCTGAAAGCATCAGCCTGATTAGGGTTCATTTGATAAGTCACGGCAAAAACTTTACCATCGGCAAGCTTCTTGAGCTTATAACCCAAGCGGCGCGTACCTACATCCACGATTTGGTCCACAACGCCTTCAAAACGCTGGATCCAACCTGTTACTTCAGCGGCCACGTTTTCAGCGGCGGCAACTTCAACAGAAAAAATAAAAAGACCTTCGTATACTTTCATTCCACTTAACTCCTTACTCAAACTTGATCAAAATAACAAAAAAAATGCCAAATCTTTTAAAAACCACCCGGTTCCGACCGCTGCCAGAGAAAAAAAAATGGTCAAAACCATTTCGTCTGAAAGAAGCACGCGATTTTCGGTGAAAAAGGTTGGGTAATTTAACACGATCACCAAGGGGACGCAATAGGGAAAATCAACTTCGCTCAAAGGCAAAAAGCTTGATAAGCCCGCCGACTCTGTTCAGGATTTCATTTTTAGCTTGCGATCTCTAATGCTATTAATCGCTATGATTTTTTATATTCATGGCATTCGCCGCAGCAGCAAAAGACTTTTCCACCCATAATTTGCAGGCTTGGGTTGTTTTAGAGAAAACATCCTTCAGCTGCTTTTCCTGCTCGGGCTTCAGCTTTTCCAGCACGTAGTCTTCCAAAGGTTTCCCGGCCAGAAAATCATTAATCGAATCGCAGGCATTAATATGATCACCCACACCGATTTTGATGCGTTGATATTTTGAATGTCCTAAAGCCTGTTCAACCGAAGTCAATCCATTATGCCCGCCCGCGCTTCCGGAGGTCCGCAAACGAATCGATCCGAAAGGAATTGCAACGTCATCTGAAACGACAAGCAAATCTTTATCGGTTTGAATTTTATAATAATCACAAATCAAACGGACGGCCTCGCCTGAAAGATTCATGAAAGTATTCGGATACGCGATTAAAATTTTATCCGTTGGTGTACTCCAACTGCAAATCGAAGCTTTGAGATTGGAATCGGATTGAAAAGACAAACGCTCGGTTTCTGCCAAAGCAGTTACCGAGCGTTTACCAATATTGTGACGCGTTAAATCGTATTGCGTCCCAGGATTTCCTAAACCGACGATCAATCTCATATTTTATATTCTAACTCTGCGGTTGGGCGCAGCCCAGAGCAAATATAAATTAAAGTAATAAAGAGCTTTGCTCTTTATTACTTCTTGTCTGTCTTCGGAGCAGCAGGAGCAGCGGCTTTTGCACCACCTGCGGGAGCAGCACCTTTGGCGCCTGCAGCAGGAGGAGTGTCGCCTTCATCCTTCTTCTTCGCTGTCAGAACTTCCGGTTCTTTAGCGCCGTCTTCAGCGGGCTTCGGCTCTTCTTCTGCCTTCTGTGCGTGAAGCGCAACGAGAACTTCGTCGACAGGAAAATCAGTTGTTGCGCCTTCAGGCAGCTTAATGTCTTTCAAGTGAATCGCGTCGCCAATATTCATGCCCCTTACGTCAATTTCAATAAAATCAGGAATTTGTGTCGGTAAACATTCGATTTCAATTTCGTGATGCACAAGATCCAAACTTCCGCCGGCTTTGACACCGGGAGCAAGATCCGCGCCCTTCATCTTCAAACGAACACTAACTTCGATTTTTTCAGTCAATGAAATCACCATAAAATCAATGTGATTGATTTTGTCGGTAACGGGATTGGTTTGATAATCTTTTACGCGGCAGGTGCTTTCTTTAAGCTTCACGCCTTCAACCTGTAATTGGAACAAAATGTTAAGACCATGTTCCGTGCGAATGGCTTTATTAAAAATCTTATCGTTCACAGAAATTGGCAGTGCTTGCATACCGTGACCATAAACAATGGCTGGAATTGCTTCGGCGCGGCGTGTGTCTTCGGCGCCTTTGGTGCCTAATTTCGTGCGTGGTTTGGCTTGTAGTTCAATCGTTTCCATTTTTATTCTCCTTAAGTTACGCTCCTGACCTGCGGCAGGCAGGTGCCCGCACGTGGTTAGAAGCCCGCTCCCCATCGATTCGCAGTCATTTTTTTCTCTGCACCAAAAGGTACAACTGCATGGATCTACTCAGAGCGAAAATGAGCCGGAATGATAGCGAATCTCTTTGTCGCCGTCTACTAGATTTATGCCCGCCACCTTGTACACATCGGATGTGTACAAGGTTAGTTTGGGCTGTTTTAAGCTGAAATATCGATCAATTCGCCTGCTTTGAGCAAGGCTTGCACGACAACCATCACCGACCAACCACCGTTCGGACGGCGCTGAAGGCCTTGAATACGCTGGTTGAGATAATTTTGTGCGGCAACAATATCGCCTAGTGCGGCGGCTTGGCGCAAATCACGTATCATCGCCACCAAAACTTCATAGTCTTCTGCTGAAACCGCATTTAAAAGTTCCAAAACAATTTTGCCGCGAATATTTTTTAAGATTGAATTCGAAGTTAAGAGCACAGCTACACCAGGTTTTGCAGCCCATGTCGCAACCTCGGTTTGATTCCCAACAATCACAAGCGCACTCATCCAATTCTTCGCTTTGTTCTTCTGTTCAACGGATAACCCTGATTTCAAATTGGTCAATTTATTCCGAATGCGATCGCGCAAGCCGCCCTTCATGTCTAATAAAATCAAAAGCCCCGCTGTATCTTTCAAAACGGCATAGAGACCCTTGGCATCATTTGCTTCGAGCAATAAATCCACATACGCGGAATCCAGAATAAGCTGCGTATTATTTTGGACAAATTTTGATTGAGGCGCCGCCAATGTTTTGCTTGGTGCTTGCTGCGCAAGCACTCCAACTATCGGCTGAGGAATTTCATCGGCAAAAGCTTTCGCACCTGTCCATGTCATAATCAAAGCAATTGCATCGCTTGTAGCAAGCTCCATCAAAAACTGCCGCGGCACAATACCGCGCATAATCCAAACCAATGTTGGTAAAATCGCCACACGCGTCTGCAGAGGCTGTCTTGTAATTTGAGCTTCACCAAAAACCGGCCTTTGCTCTGACCGCCGAATAACCCGCGGCGCATAAATCAAACGCGCCTGATTCCCCAGTGATGGGCTCGGTGTCAGGTCTTTTGGAAGACTTCGCACTTCGGAGCGAGCTAAATAATAGTAAGCCACGGTTTCTAACCCTTTATTGCCAATTTGTTTTGCGAAAATTTTCCCTGAACGGCTCAACTCAGCAAAAAGAACTCTTGCTTCCGCAACTTTGCTATCGTTTTCAATGCCATATCTCCCCCCATCGATAGCTTTGGAAAGCAGCTGCACAGCCTGCTTCGCTTTAACAATGTTGGCGGGAGTTTGGTCTTTTAAGAAAATGAGCGTCACAGCTGCTATAAAAACCAACACGCTTCCAAGCAACCCGGTAAGCGAGCTTGCTGAAGCCGAAATATTTGTCATGGCCGTCGCGAGGCTTATCAACCATGCCCCCAAAGTCATGGTCACGCCCGCCGCCAAAACCGTAACAATCCATAATTTCAATGATTTTTGTTTTACCGCATCAGATTGCTGCCACGCCACAGCCTTACCTCCTAGCTGTCTTGAAAGATTGACAAACTGCTGCCAATTATTATCAACCCGCGCTTCGGAGCGAGCCAATCTCATCCAAATATAAGCTCCAGTCATTATTTCCGGTAAAGAGGCATCCGTAAACTCGTTTTGAAATTTTTGTTTGAGCAATTCCAAAAGTTTTCGTGTGTTTTCTAAATTAGCCTCAGTTTCGCCGTCATGATAATAAATTTTAAGTTCGATATTTTTTTCTTCTCCTGCCATTTCAACTTCAAGTTTTTTGAAATTTGGATTTCCACGAAAATAATTCTCAGCCGCTTGCCTTATAGCCTCTCGAAAAAGAAGGTCTTCCACACCACTATAAATGGCGGTATCGCTGTCAGGATTTGAGGCGGTTGACTCAGCGTCATTTTTTCCAATTACAAACCACGCTTTTGCTTTGGACTCCACGGTGGACGATGAGCTTGAACCTTCAGGAAAAAATAGTTCCTGAAGCTCCGGAGAAGGCGCCTTGGGATCTAACAAAATTGTGGGTACCGCAATTTGTCCGAAAGCATGCGCCCCTTGGAGTGACTTTCGGAAATCTGCTAGCGAACCAGGAACTGTTTCATCGGCATCGACATCGACCACTTTTTTACGGGCGAGAAGAACCGCTTTCCAATAGTCCGCGCTTTCTGAAAACTCCTCCGGCTGATAAAAAAGAACCCCCACAATCTCGACTGCATCCGGAAAAACTGCGCCATCCACATTGGCAAGTATCTGTCTAATCGCCGCAGTTTTTTTCCTTTCAAACGGATTAGTAACAGGCGCATATCGAGTCAGTTGATTTTTGCCAACATTACCATTGCCCGGCTGGCGACCGGTAGACGACCCACGCACAGTTTGATTCTCGCCTCGCACAAGCCAAGCAGACGGAATCAGCCGAACAATCAACGTGGCTGCCAAAACACTGAGCAATAAATATAAAAATGGATTTGCATGTATCAAATTCCATAAGACTCCAAAATGAATGCAAAAAAATGCGACAGGAATAATGGCTGCCGTGATCAATCCCCTTTTATAAATGACTCGGATTGCGTGGTTCTGCTGCGAAGGAGAAGCTAATTTAAATAAATCCGGAAAAATAATTATCAGAAAGTCCCTCAGAAGAAAATAGAATGCCGCGGCAGTCCCAAATGCTATGCCCATATTAGAAAAGTATGAGTGCTGCGAGCCAACCATGCCGTTTCTTGATAAAATCGCACCCACAGCACTGCTCAAATCCATTGCCAGAATTAAAGTCACCACCCTCATGGTCCATGGCGCATGACCTTGTCTGTGTTCGGAACGCTTAGGCGGAATGACGTGTCCGGACGAAGGCTGACCGTTACCAAAATGGGTTGGGAGAGGAGCGTTTTTTACCTGCGGAATTGAAAACGGACTACGCATTTTGTTGCCATATCCATATGTCGTAAAAGTCATCGGCCTAGGTCCTGCGTGCTCCATACTACGACGCACCGCTTCTGTGAATTGCGCGCAACTACCCAAGATTCCAGCGATTGAAACTGACAGCAACATCCTCACGAGTGAAGAAATTCCCAGCCGTTTATTGAACCGCATTTCGGAGCGCAATAGCTTTGGAACGAGCTCGCGCAACACAAACAATCGAAAAAGTGCCGGAGAGTTTTTACCTTCCCCGCGCATCACTTCTAAATCTGCGCTCGCATCATCCGGCACAGAATAGCGCTGAACAAATTTTTTGAAAGCCGCACGGTCTTCATCTGAAATCTCGTGAGGGATAATTTTGCGGCCGTCTTTCTTTGATGGATCTGGTGCATTGACCAAAATAAATTCCAGAATTTTATCTTTTTCTTGAAAGGCGCGTATCCAAAGAACCCGGGGATCAAAAAACGACTTGATCATCTCAGCCTCAACGCGCGATGCATTTTGCAAACGCGCAACCGCTTGAGAAAAAATCGGGGCATGCGCGCCAAGATTGATAATATTCCACTCACTCCAAAAATGCGCGCGATACCTGTAAAACAGTTGACCACCCTCAACCACAATAATTTGATGATTTACTCCTGCTTCTACAGTCTGTTTTCCGCGCGATTCAGAGCGGGCCTTCGCTTCATACAAAGAAAAATAAACTCTGCCGCTATCGCCCGGCTCGGTTTTTTGATCCCAGCTGATTGTGACCTGGGATGCTGCCCGGGTACGCGCGACACGCAGATTTTGCAAACTAAAATTCACGCTTCTTGCGCCGGATTCGATTTTGACCAGCTCCATAACGTCGGGATTTCCGCGAGCGGGACGAAAATCCAAAAACATATCGGTGCCCGATAAAATATTTTCAACCGCTGCGGTGGCCTTTGCACGGGCCGTGGAAGAAGGCAGACTTCTGATTTGGCCTATAAGATGCGCCTTTAAGTTTGTTCTTACGTCGAGATGAGTAACCAGGTTCAACTTCCATTTTTTCTGCAATTTCTCTCTGGAAACTAAAAGCATCGTTGCGCCGTAACCTCTTACTTCAGAGCGAACGGGAATCGAGAATTTGATTTTACTGCCCGAAACTTCAACTTTAACAGGCTTGGTTTGGCGTTGAGCAATGCGGTCGGTTGGGCGCTGTCTTGGCGAGCCTTCCGGTGAAAGAACGTAGACCTCTTCATTCCGCAATTGTTCGTTCACGACCACACCCCAATTACCGGTGGGGGCATAGGTCTGCGTAAGAGCTTCGCGAAAAGCGCTTAATTCCCCGGTTTGATTTACGATAAAGATCAAGCGGCGGGTTTTCAAAAGGCCCTTCATCAAATTACGAACATACCCCAAATCGTCAGGCAAAATTATCCAGGCCTGTAAAGCTTGAATCAACTCAGCCTGTTTCTTCAAAAGCGCAGGGTCGGCCTCATTGACATTTCGCGCACCACCAGCTAAAAGATCGATAAGGAAAATGCGCTCACCGCGATGTTTATAAGTACCTTGCCCAGCAGCCTCAACATGCTGAAAAAATTCGTCGGTCACTTCACTTACGAGCTTATCGTCTAAATTGAATTCTATTTCGCGTGTTTCGGAGCGGGCTTTGATTTTTGAAGTTGCGGCTTCAAGCAAGCGTGCTTTACGCTGAGCAAGGTCTGCATCCGAAATCCGGGCTGTAGCTCCCCCATTCGCGCCCCACTGCGATTCATAATTCAAATCAATATTCCGGTGTGCGTTTAAAAAGCCGCCGCTGGGGCCAAAATATTTAACCCCCCTGAATTCAACGGGGCCTCCTTTTCCGGAAAAAACTTCTAATTGAATCAAGCTCTCATCTCCATTTGCGCCACCGTAAAATTTCCATAGCTTGTATTTTGTGCCAGGCACATTTTCGACTTTGAATCTCGTTGCATTTTGAACGAGAGCCAGAACTTCTTCGTAGCTAATTGATTCTCGTGATTCAGAGCGACTTTTTGTCTTCTCGCCACGTTTTTTAAAAGTTGCCATGTTGTGATTACGGCGCGCTGCGTGAAGAAAGCGCCTATTTCTTTCATCCCGCCTTTCATCATGCGCCTCTTGCTGTTGAATCGCGTGACTCCTCGCCGCTGGATCCCAAGCTACGCGCATCGTAAGTGGATTCGGTTCGCCGTCCGCGCGCTGACGCGCCTCGGAACGGCGCGTAAACTCAATGGTCCATATAAATCTTCCATTATTTAAACGAGAGCCTTCACTCTTCAATTGATAATCATATTGAGGATATTTCCATGTTAAAAGGCGTCCAAAATTTTCCGCTAAATCCTTTCCAAAATTTCCTTCCGGAACAGAAACCGTCATCTTAAAAGAAACAGGGTTAGCACCTGAAAAAGAAATTACCGGGTTGTTGTCATGCATCGCCAGCCCGCGTTCTAAATAAATAAACTCTTTGGGTGCACTACCTTGTGTCCACAGAGGTGTGCCCTGCATTTGCCCAAGCCCTTTTGAAGTGAGCGGCTCACTTTGAATTGCGCTTAAATGTTCCTGAACGGCATTCATCGCTCGCACACCCAAGGTTTGCAGTTGAGCATCCGTGGCGCCGCTTGTTTCTTCAGCCTTAAAATCCAAACCAAAAGATGTCTTGGCCGTAATCAAAGCTTTGCTGCGGTTTTTTGCAACACTGATTTCAAAAACCAGGCCAGGCAAGACTTTGACAACCAAAGTGGGTAGAGAATTTTTTATTTCTTTTGAACTCCATATAATGCGCCCATGGTTCGGAAGAATTTTATCCATTTGTGTCAAAAGGCTTCGAAATGCCGGTCTAAAATTTTCTGCAACGTCCGCGACGGCTCCGCTGATCGCGCCATCTGAAAGGCGATGTTCGGAGCGGGCATCCGGAACTTCAATAATAATTTCAACGTGGTCTCCGGTTAAAGATTCAACACGAGCCGAAAATCCCGGCACAGTAAGCGGCGTCAGGTCGAGAGATGCACCATATACGGCCGATTGAATATCACTATTTTCACCGTTCAAACCATAGCTTACGGCTAAATGCTTTGTCGGTCCGTCATGATCATGCCCGTCAACATTATCAAAAATAACCACGCGGCCATTCAAAATTCCCAAACGGAATTCATGGTCAGAGAGAATCGTTGCCATGGGCGATGCTTCATCGCTTAACTGATCCAGGTCGGCAAGCAACCCCGGCTCATTTCTCGTGCCGCGGACTGCATCAAAATTGTCATCGTTTGCATCAACTAAAAACATTTCAATGGGCGCGCCCTTTTTTAAAGCAATCGGTTTTGTCCGTTTTGCCGTTAATACTATTTCACGAACTTCAGAGCGAACAGCACGCGCGCTTTCGAAAGCAGCCTGAATTGCTTCTTGTGATTTCACACCGCGAATGGCCTCGCCGCTTAGAAGTAGTTGTATTTTTTGCTCAAGCGTTGCCCAATTAAAAATTTGGAGAAGCTTTAAAGTGTTCTTAATCCGGCCGACAAGGTTCGCTTTATTTCCTGATTCAATGTGTGCAATAAAAGCCGCCCATTGTGGGCTTATTTTTAGAAGCCCACGCTTTTCTAAAATTTCCCGCATCAGCGCAATGCTTTTTTCTCCAACTCGATCGGTTGTCAAATCACCAGCTTTTAATTTTGTCAGCAGTTGCCCCATATCCGTGATTGGCGATGCGCCATCCGACAATTGATTCTTAGCGAACCCGGCAAGCCTGCGGTCTATTCGAGCCATTTCAAAAAATAAATCATTCAGCTCATAGGCCAATCCCTCTTTGCGTCTTTTTTGAAAAACAAAAAATGCTTTAGCCCAATTCAACCCTGTTTTTCGAATGTGCTGTATGGTTTGACTGGAATTCTTCCCTAGCTTTCCGCGCAATTGACTCACGCTAAGGAATTCTTCACCGCTCAAAGGAAACTGTCCTTTTAATACCGCGATTTCATCTTTTGTCAGCGGTGATTCTGTTGAATTAAAAAGCTGTTCGCGGAATTCCTGGTTACTAAGAAATGCCGGTCTTCGCGGCGTTTGCCGGAATTCCGAGCGGACGGTACCCGCAACAGAAGGGGCCGATTCGGTGCGTAAAATAAGGTGCCCAGCTTTGAGGTCAATTAAACCTTGATAAGCGTTGCTGAGAAACAAGTCCTGCCTTGTGCCGTCGCTTCGAATCATCCAGGGTACTCCGCCATGGATTTCATCATAATTCAAAGGGCGAAGCGGGTTTAATCCACCATCGATCAGTTGAGCTCCGATAACTTGGCGATCTTTAACCCAAAACACAATGTCTTGTCTATTCTGGCCGCGAAACGCAGCAAGATTCAGCCCTTCAAACATTGTTCCAAACTTAAAATTACTAACAGTAACAATTTGAATAACTTTTCCGTCTAAATGACTCGCACGCGTTTGATCCATGATAACTTTTTCTATCTTCGGATCCCAATACCACGAGCGAAATGCAGGCAACCAAATAGGCGAAAACATTAACAGAGCAAATATGCTAGCAATGCTTGCGGGAATAAGAACAGCAATAACCCGTATGATTAAACTAAAAGATGTTCGACCCAAAAATCTCAACCTTTTCGAAAAATAAGAATAGTTAGCATCATTCTTTAATAGGGTCACAATATGGATTACGCTTTCCAAACTCTTTAAGGCTTCCGGCTGATCCTGCGCATCTGTCTTAAGAAAAAATTTAATCTGCCATTTGAGCACTGTTCCGCCAAGAGTCCACTCATCTACCAATTCATCAAATTTCGCCGGCATCGTACTTAAAAAATTTCGCACATCCGCAAGCATTTCCGGTTGTTTCGAAGCATCAAAACCTTTGTTTTTCAGAAGGGACTGAAACCCAATTGCTTCGTTCTCAATACCATCAAGCACATTTAAAAATTTGGAAGTTCTCTTGCCCATTTGAAGAAAACGTGATTCTGAACGCGCTAAATTGCCAAACCAATTTTTTTCCTCGATTGCGGCGTCTTTCGCATCGGCGCTGCCATGAAAACCATTCGGGCCATAACCCACCTTACCGGAATAAGGAATGCCCTCTTTTTGTCCAAGCATACCGCGCAGTGTATCTTTGCCGGCTTTGGCGGGATTCGTATCGCCCAAGCGAATTCTAAAATCAGCGATGGCTTTTTGTTTTGTCCCGGCGGGAGCTAAAAGCGGCGCGATTTCTAAAACAATAATCGTTTTTTGTTCAGCCCAGGTTTGACGCATTTGGGGATAATGGCCGTTGATAACAACAACATCTTCTTCGCCGCCACCGCGTTTTTTAAGATGCATTTTAGCGACATAAGCGCCTTCTCCGATTTTGTTGCGGCGATCAACAGTCCAAACCGGCTGGCCAGCATCGTCTTTTTTAGGAGGCGCAAGACTATCCCATGCGCCCGCGAGTTCATCCGCCGTAACATTGTATTTTTCTAAAACTACGTCAGCGGGAAGGATAATAGCCGCGGCACCATAAATATGTTCACTCGTAGCTTTCAAGTTGGCATCTTGTGAACTAAAGCCTTTTGAAGCATATCCCGCCATTAAACCATAGTGCTGATCCACTTTTTTAGAACGCGCGGCAAATTCACCCGACATCGCGACACCGCGCACAATATAAAAACCATCATCGTTTAAAATTTTCAGAGACTTTTCAAAAAATTCCGGGCTTTGCGGGCCGCCAAATTGTTTGAAAATGAAAACTGCTGCTTCATCCAATTTTAACCGGCTTCGCGGCACAGTCTCCCTGTCCACATAAATCGGAACTGGCCCTCCCTTCACGTCTAGAGCTGAAAGTTTTGCTAACTCTTCAGCGAGTTTCCGCAATTCGGAACGCACCGGCTTAAACACAAATTGCCAGCCTAGCGGAGCTTGTCCCGGGTGCCTGGAATGAGCTGTCTCAACTTCGGTCCCTAAAAATTCCCGGACCAAGGCTTCTTGTTCATCCGAAAAAGTGATTCTTATTTTTGCTAAGTCCGGGTTATAAGAAAAAGCAACGAGCGGGTTTTGATCTGCGCGTTCATATCCGGGAATATTTCTGCTTCTCAAATGAAAAGCAAACGGCATGCTGGCATTCTCACGATTCCAGGACATCCAAACCATTTCACCCTTGGCGTCTTTCATTTCAAGCGCCCAGCCATTGCCATCCGGATAAACGGAAAGCATCGCGTAAGTTTGTCCGAGCGAAAGTGTTCTCTGGGCGGATACTGCTCCTGATGTGTATTTCCAAGAATCTAAATTCCCGCGCTGCCCCTGAATCAATTTATATAAATCATCCATGGTCATGCGCATTTCGGAGCGAGCGGAATAAAGCAATTTTGGATAATGGTCTTCGATTGTCTGCTTTAACTTTTCCTGAAAGATCTTGTCAGCGGGTTGCGATTCCAAAATCAGCCAGCGCTCCTCGGTCTTCGAGTCAGCCGGACTTTCAATCACCACTGTTAAGCCGGCCCGGTAAGCGATAACTGAAAGAATATCAAAAATTTCCTTTGATCTCCCTGTTAACTCCACGTTGCGGGCCGCATCAATCGAGACTTCCGAAACATTCAAAGGAATTCGAATTTCATTGCCTTTAAAATCAATGACCAGCTGATTCATTCGCAATGTGGTAATAAAATTTTGAACGCTTGAATCCTGCTGATTAGAAGCGTTATTCCAAGGCCACCCTTGGCCATAGCCGAATCGCATTTCAGAGCGGGCGGCTGAGTCAAGCAAAACAGCAGGCTGGGGCGCTGGTTGCGTGTTATTTTTATTTTGGGACTGCTCCTCGCTCATCTGCCGCCTGAATTCCGCTTCCTCTTCTTTAGTAAGCCGCCTTACAGCTCCACTTGTATCCGGCATATTATCCGCCGCGGGGTTTGGATTTCTGAGTGGTTCCAAAAGTAAATATCCGGCATAAAGGACACCCACCGCCGCAAGACTAATCAACGCGGCCGGCACCTTGCGTATTTCAGACCGGGCAGTCGGTTCAAGAAATAAAAGCTGGGCATGCAGGCCCAAGTGATGCATATTCGCATCGTGAGCAAAGTGATCCGTAACTGGAATGCCCGCGCGAAAATCGTACACCAAGTCTTGCGCACTAGGAGCTTTGTCGTAAAAGTGAACTTTTTCTTCGCCCGGAATGGAATAGTCCCCCACCGAATAAAACACATCATCGCGTGCGGCCAATAACGAACTCATATTTTGAACATTACGCGCCCACACTTTATTAGCCTGTTGATCCCAAGGTTCGATTCCCAAATAAAAGAAAGGTGTTAGAATGCGGCCGGTTTTAGGATGGCTGCGGGAAAACATAACCGTGTCATAATGATCTGTGCGATGCAAACGCAACATTGAACCTTCTCCGAAAAGAAGTTGATTCACAGGATCTTTTAAATAATTTTCAAGCATTGAAAATTGCGGAAGATTCCAGCTTCTGAATGCTTCCAACGTTTCTGGCGCCAGAAAAACAGCTAAACCCGCCAAGCCAAAAACTTTTTCTTCGCCGTATTTTTTCGCGGCTTCTTCGCGCGACAATTGACTGATTTCAGCCACCCATGTCGCAAGTTTTTGCGGCAAAGGTTCCCCCTGCTGAATGGGCTTGCGAATTTCCTTCACCATTCCGACCAAGGGCTCGAGATTGTTCTGTCGATTGAGAATCGCGTTAAACTCGCGCATATATTGCGCGCCCGGATTAAGCGCATTCACAACACGGCTTAATTTAACGGCGACTTCCAAATAGGAGCCAAAGTGTGCCGGTTTTTCATGAAATGCGTTGACCTGGTTCAGAAGAACTTCCAGATAAGAACCGGGCTTATCGTCTTTGGGAATTAAAATGTTACCGGAGCCCGCGACTTTCGGATTAAGAACAATTCCGATTTTCTGAATATTGCCTTCCGTCCAAGCAGGCCCCATGATGAGCGCGCCATTCACCGCGCCGTTCATTTCAGTAATTTCCGAAGCGCCGGTTTTATAATTAGAATCCGCCACAATAATATGTGAAATGCCTAAACCGTCGACTTGTTCTTCCAGGCCGAATCCGGTCCGAACAACTACGCGTCCAAATTTTCTTCCTTGCTCTCTTTCTTCTTTTTCAGCGAGCGTATTGATTTCAGCCGCCGCTTTCTGCAATTCTTCAAAAACTTTATTCGGTATGGTTTGAACGTTGCCTTCATAAAGTACATTCGCGCCGCTTAAAATCAGTTGGCGAATGTTATAAATCGTCCAGGCGCGCTCACGGCCCGATTTCTCATGCACAAACCGTCCTAGGTAAGAAATTACCGGTAAATCAGGATTGAGCTCAGCGTTCCATATCCCTTTATATTTAATATTTAATTCCCGGATACCTTCTTTTTTTGCCGCAATAATCTGCTCACCGGTGGGACGCCAGACATCCACTTCCCCCGGATGAGGATAAAGCTTCAAAAGCATTTTTCTAAAAAAAGCCGCCGATCGATCCAAGTCATCCCCGTTAGGAACGGAGACCATTCGCGCTTGCGGATCCCTGCGCGAAACTTCATGCACGTGCGGCGCGGCCACGCCATTTCTTCCGTGAGAAGCGCGCACGCCCTGCGAAGTAGGGTCCATTGAGCCATTGCTGTCGACCGATTCCACCGGGCCCCGATTTAAAAAAGTATGCGTGGTAAACCAGACAATTGCTTTTCTTAAAATGTCGGTGGCTTTATCCATTTTTCTTTTTTCGGGAGGCAAATAACCGGTCTGTCCGTCATTGCCCCAAATCACCGGCGACTTATAATCGTTTGCGTTTTCACCTTGTTTGGTTTTTTCTAAAATCCGGATCAATTCCAACGACGCTTTGGAGAAAAATTCACTAAATTCTTTCCAGGTTGGCAAAGGAAAAGGCGGGTCTTGAATGTCAGGCGAATATTTGTAAAGTGCTGCGGTGTACTTACCGCCGTCAAGCAGGTAAACGGGAATGCCGTCTTCGGTTCTCCCTTCTCTGACAATGACTTTCACTTTTGTTCCAAGCACAACCACTTCGAATTCATACACCGCTTTTAAATTTTTAATCGGCGTTTCAAGTTTTTCATAATCGATGGGGGTCGTGGATTTGTCCGCGTGAATCTTATGATGATAAAAGCCTTCGATTGTTACGATTTTTCCACGTTTTGCCAAAAGCTTGTGAATAGCGCGTGTGTGGTATTGCCCGACACGGCCTAAGCCGCCCGCCAGCAGCCATGTCTCGGGCGAAACATAATAAATGCGGCGTCCAATAAGATTCGGCGTGTGGAACTGCATCCATTGATCAATGTAGGCTTCCCATTCCTCCGGAGCTAATAATTCTTCGCCCAGCATTAAGAAAATTGCGTCCGTCACGCGTAAAGATCCAAATTTTTCAGGGGCAGAGATTAATTGCCGGAGCAATTTCTTCTGATCGTCTTTTTTCATCATCGCGACCGCGCGCATGACCGGCCAACGAGATTCAAGCGGATATTTCGGCCAATCATCAGCCGCTTTGTCATAAGCCGCTAAAATTGCAGGCAGGTTCTCTTTGTTGTTTAAGGCTTCGAGCAATTGTGCTTGAATATAAAATGCCGCGTCCGAACTAAGCGCGGCGGCATCCATATTTTCAAGCAAACCCGTTCGCTGAATTTCCGCCCACAAGGCAGTTAATTGATCATTGCTCGCGCCAAGGTTCATATCAATCAAACGCGCGGACATGCGGGGTTTAAGATCAGCTTCCGCGATGGAGTCACCGTCTTTCTTGGCATCCAGATAAACCCAGACCATGGTATTCATTCTTTGCCAATCCGCCGTGGGAGCATCAAGTCCCATCCAAAGCGATTTGTTCATATCCCGTAATTCGGAGCGTTGCGCGGACTCGTTTTGCTTCTCTGCAAGCACGCTTTGAATAAACATCGCCATACCAATCGGGCCAATATTCTTTTGGCTTAATTTTTGATGCTCTCCTGGCCCCCAGCTCTTTTTCGCAAGATCCTTCTCCGTTAAAATCGTGATTTTTATTTTATCTTGCAGATCGTATTTTCTGAGCGCATCGAAAATTACTTGTTTAAATACTTCCTTGCGATCTTCACGGACAATTCCACCGCCAAGCACAATCTCATCGGGACTACCTTCGCCCGTCCCTTGCGTCATAAAATAATGGATAGCCAAATTGCTGGCGTATTTATCAGCAAAGTTACGCAAAACTCTGTTGGCAATTTGGCTTTTTCTGTTTCTAAGCAAAGCGGACAGATTATCCGCCAGCGGTTGAACTGGCAGTGCTTCTGCCAAGGGTCTAAATTCGCCTTCCCTCAAATCATTCCAGTGATTCCTGTTATTAGTGGCCTGAGTAATCGCGGAATGGAGCATTCCAGGAATGCCGGTGAAAGCTTCTGAGTCATAAATCGCGTCGCCCGGTCGGCCAAAATTGAAAATACAATGTCCCACCTCCGTTGGCGCATTCATCGGAATACCGTTAACTAACTCTGCGTTACCAAAACCCGTACCAAGCCAATCCACGCGAACGTGGCCCTTTAATAATTCAGGTTTAATTGCAGCAAGGGCCCAAGCCACCCCCGAACCAACACCGTCCATGTCATTGCGAATCAATACTTCTCCGTGATTTAACCCTAGTTTTTCCTTTACCCGCACTGGTAAAATTAGTCCAAAATGCTGAACTTGCCTCATGCTCCATCGTTTTTCAGTAGGAATCTGCCCTAAAGTTTCCATTTGATTTTCGGTTAAGTTCTTGGCGCCGGGGGTGTCAAGACCAACGCCGTCAAAATTAATCCCTGCCCCCAATACTGCTTTTCTAATTTCGTCTATGTGGTCTGCGATACGCATAGCAAACTGTTCGGGCGATTCCGCTATAAATTCGCCTCCCACAGTTTTTAGAACAGTCGGAAGCGTTTGCAAGTCTTCTGGAATCTCTATCATTTTTCCGTTACTTATCACCGCAAACTTTGCCGAACCACCGCCTAAATCCATCCCGAGAAAATTTCCTTTTACATCCGCTTGTAAAGCAATGCCCAGATCCAACTTCTTTTTCTCTTTTTCTTGAGGCGTCAGGTCCGATATTTTTTTAAAAGATATTTTTTCACCACCGCCATTTGCGTAATTCTGAACTCCAAACGCCGTTACCGTGTCCTGCGATAATTCCGTGCTTTGATTCACTCTTGATAAATCGCCCTGAGTTAGCAAATCGGCGATTCTACTTTCTTTTACCAAATCAGGCTCACCTTCAACTCCGACCGCAATAAATGAAGTGCCATATCGAATCGAAAGGTTGTAGGCCCACGCGGCTATATAACGATAAGCTGATTCTTGAAACGCGGGATCTTGAAGCAACGACCGCGACATCGGAATTTGAAGTTTGACACCGCGCGCGATTTGAATCGTCACATTCATTTTGTCAGCCGCCTCTGCAGGCCGATACTGATTAAGCAATCCAAACCAAGTTAATGCGTCCGTGCTAACTTTTAAAATCGGCTTGATTTCTTCTAACCGCATTTCGGAGCGCAGAGCTGAGCGGATATTCACCGTTACAGTATTGGCGTTTGTTGAAAAATCCCAGGTAATCGCATTGCGTCCCTTTTGCCTTGCGCGGGAAAACTCCCACTTGACTGCTTTCGCAAGAGACCGTCTAGACTCTGCCATCACTTTACCCTCTAGCAAAAACAGATTGATTTGAATTCCGATTTCACCATTTACGTAAAAAGCTATTGTTTTTATTTCTGAAGTAGCCGTGGATTCAATTTTTCGCAGAATTTCACGCAATAGACGCTCTTCCTGCCGAAAAATCTCTTGCCTTGCAGACACCCTGCCTCTAACGTAGAAGAAAAGCGCCCCGAGCAATCCGGCGGCCATCCATTTCCAATCATGCCGCAGCCAGGCAAAAATTCCCGTCACAGCCAAAAGAGCCGGATAGAAAAACTTATTCGCTCTTATTTTTGCTACGGCAGCAGAAAATGTTTTCTTCCATTCCACGCGCATTTCGGAACGCTGAGAACGGCTTTTCGCTTTAACCGAGGACGAACTTCTTTGAACGAAGCGTCGCACCGGAGATGCTTCTTTACGCGATGAATTAAAAGCGCCGCTGCGCGCAGTAAGTACAAGAGTTTGCAATTCAAAACGATGCATCGCCTCGCCTCCAACGGGGTCGGCGCCATAAGGAGACTCAAGGTTTCGATTCAGAGTGTTAGGAATAGTATGCGCCATCGTTTGCGCGATACCCGGCATGCGGTACGCGGCACTTTCCTGCAGCATACTTTTCAAATAAGCCTGATAACCCTTTTCATCGGGACCGGAAATGGCGGGCGTCACAACAACGTAAGTATAACCTTCCTTTTCAAGCTGTTTGCGCATCGCGTCCGTATGAAATCCGCCGGTCACTACAACCGCGAACTTTGCGGGATTTTTTTTCAAATAATTCTCTGTATTTTGAATCATGAGTGTATCGCGATTTTTCGCGCCTTGATAAAAAGCAACTGCTGTTTGAAAAACGCCATCGATCTCTCTCAGATGCACAAATTGAGATCTTTTCGCGGAAACAGTTTTTATTTTTTGCAAACGCCTCGCGAGTGCGGACGGCTGGATTTCTGAAACCACAGGGGTCAGTCCCCGCTGCTTCGCATCAAGGACAGACCCCTCTGCATTATTTTTTCTGATTTTTAAAAAATCGCCGGGAGTGAGTTGTAACGCGAGAAGTTTTTTGAGCAGGCGATAATCTGAAAAAATGGCGAGCATTTCTTTTTCGCTTTCATTACGCGCCAATTTATCCATGACAAGTTTTTCAATTTGTTCGATTTCAGATGCAAATGCAGCGGGACGAACTTCGCTTTGCAGGATAAGCAGACCCATAAAACGCATGACATTAGGATAAGTTTTAAAATTAAAATCATGCGGAAAATAACGCAGCATCTCAGCAAATGTATTTTCTGTTTCAGGTTCGGGTAGTTGAATACTCTCCCCCGCGCTATTCAAAAGTTTTTCAACTTTCTCATAGAGGCCGGAGACCGGAGACCGGAGACCCGGTAAATACCTTTCGGCTTGCTTTAAAAAAGCCTTTTTCTCCACTTCATATTTTGAAGCATTCCATTCTTTGGAAATTTTTTGAATTTTAAAAAACCGTACTAACATCGGCCAGGGTAGCTGCCAAGCTGCGTCCGTTAAATCAACTTCCAGGTATTTTTGCGCGTTTTTCTTTAACTCTTCAGTCCAGGCCTCGTAAGAAACCATTCCCAGCTCATGCTGTTCAGCTCTTGTAAGAAAACTGCGTAGCGCGGGATCAAAAATAGCCGCGGCCTTTTCCATTTCCCGGTCAAACGAATCTAAAAATTCCTGCGAACCTTCACGCGCGCGCAGAACGGCTGCAAACTGACGTTGATTGACCCAATACGCAAATTCGTTTTCAATCCCCTGCGCTAAAGCGGCAGGATGGTCTAATAAATACAGTTCGGGGCCCTTAATCAAAGCTTGCATGGCAAGCAAATGCGCGGCCTTTTGTGTACGTTCAGGATTACCAGGGAAAAAATTAATGCGCTGCGGATCCAGCTTTCCCGCGGCACCTTCCAGCAATACGGGATACGAACCATATTGCGCGGCAAACCGGTCAAGAATTTTTTGAATTTTGACCTGCGCCTCATAATGTCCATGCGCGGTTTGAAGATGAACAATGATTCCTTTATAACCCGGATGGAGACTATCAATGTGGCCTAATTTAGTGGGCAATGTAAGCGCAAGGCCTTGGCTGAATTGGGAGAAAGCTGGAATAGAAATTTCAGCCTGCGGTGCAATCACCCCGGCATAAGAGAAATTAGTGGGAATATAAGCGATCAGCGTCACGATCGCCGTGACACGCCAAAATTTTCCGAGAGACTTTTGAAGCATGAAACCTTTAAAAGAAAATGTTTTGAAAAAGACTAGGAAAAGGTTCCAAAAATATACTCGTTGAAAGGACTTAAGACAAGAGTGAAAATGAAAAAAAATTTAGAATTAAAACTTAAATCTAGCGGATAAAAAAACTAAGCTTCTATTTGAAAAATAAATCTCTATACATAAGAATAGAGAGAGATCACTATCAATTTATAGCGCAGAAAAGCACTCCAAATAGAATTGTTCTTAAAACCGATCCAAAGGCTTTAGATGCTAGGCGTAAATGAGTAAGCGAGGGAGACGTATCGAGCGAATACGTTGAGCGAGCATTGCGAATTTACAACAACGCAGATGAAGCCTTTGGATCGGTTTTTATGCTTCGACACCGGAGCGTTTGAAAAGCTCGCTAACCGAGGCATTGTAATGAATGCGCGCGATTGCATCCGCTAAAAGCGGTGCCACTGAAAGTTGCGTGATTTTTTTGATTTTTTTATTATCCGAGAGCGGAATCGTATTCGAAACAATTAATTCTTTAATCGGCGCGCCCTGCAGACGCTCAATCGCGGGCCCCGCTAAAACAGGATGCACGGCAACGACATAAATATCCAAAGCCCCATTTGCTTTTAAAGCCTTCGCAGCTTCCGCAACGGAACCGCCAGTTGAAATCAAATCGTCCACAATAACGACGTTCTTCCCTTTCACTTCTCCGATGATATTCATGACTGAAGTTTTTGCGGCGTCTTCACGGCGTTTATCTACAATCGCCAAACTGCTGTTTAAAAGTTTGGAATAAGCACGTGCCATTTTAATTCCGCCGACATCAGGCGAAACGACAACCAGATTTTTCAATTTTTTCTTTTTTAAATACTGCCCCATGATATTGATCGAATACAAATGATCGACGGGAATATCAAAGAAGCCCTGGATTTGGCCCGAGTGTAAATCCATGGTTAAAACGCGGTCAGCTCCGGCGCTGACAAGCAAATTCGCGACCAGCTTTGCTGTAATCGGAACTCGCGGGCGGTCTTTGCGGTCTTGGCGCGCATAACCATAAAACGGCAGCACGGCAGTGATCCGGCGGGCCGAAGCACGGCGTGCGGCATCAACCAAAATCAAAAGTTCCATTAAATAATCATTCGGAGAATTGCATGTTGATTGCAATAAAAAAACATCTTTGCCGCGGATATTTTCGCGGATTTGAACATGAATTTCGCCTTCCGGAAAACGGCCTACCAAAACTTCTCCCAGTTTCACATTTAGCAACTGCGCCACTTCTTTGGCAAGAGCAGGATTAGAATTTCCAGAAAAAAGCATGAGCTGGTCATGATTTTTTGATTTCAGATTAACCGCCATAAATAAATTCCTTTTTGAGTCATCGGGGACAGACCCCGCTCTCAAACACGAACAATCATAGGGGTCTGTCCCCCTAAATTATTTCTTGAGTGCTTTAGCCGGCACACCCGCGACAACATTACCCGCGCGCATTTTTGTTTTCTTCGTCACAACCGAACCTGCGCCGGTTTTGACACGCTCGGGGATATCCACCGGCGCGACCATCACCGTATTCGACCCGATCATGGCATGCTTACCGACGCGCGTTGTGTGTTTGTTTTTTCCGTCAAAATTTGCCGTAATCGCGCCCGCGCCAAAATTAACAAAATCACCGACAATCGCGTCGCCCAAATAAGCTAAATGCTTCGCGTTCACATGCCGGCCCAATTTCGACCGGTTGACTTCCACAAAGTTTCCGACAAGAGTTTCATTGCCAATTTTGGATCCGCCGCGAATTTTAGCGAAAGGACCGATTTGGCAATTTAAACCAATGACAGTGCCCGAATCAATCCAAGTCCATGGATAAATTACTGTGCCTGCACCGATTTTAACATGCGGCGCAATCCAAGTATCCCGCGGCGAAACAACATTAACCCCCGCTTCCAGATGCATGTCAATTTCCCGGTCTGTAAGCGCACGCGCCGCGGCAGCCAAATCTCTTTTAGAATTCACTCCGAGCGCTTCTTCGGAGCTTGCCGCACAGCAGGCCTGCACACTTAAATTTTTTGCCCGGAGAATCTCAATCGTGTCTGTTAAATAATATTCGCCTTTTTGATTATTCGGTTGAACTTCCCGCAGTGCTTCGAAAAGTGCTTTGCGGTCAAACAAGTAAATTCCGGTATTCACTTCGTTTAACTTTTTTTCGGATTCACTTGCATCCACTTCTTCGCGGATGGATACAAATTCACAGCGTGAGTCACGGATAATTCTTCCGTAACCAAAAGGATTAGGCTGGCGGCAGGTCAACACGCTAACCGAAGCGCCGCTCGAATGATGCTCTTTAAAAAGCTTCTGCAGCGTTTCTTTTTTAAGAAGCGGCATATCTCCGGGCCAAATTAAGACTTCTTCCGCATTTTGCATCGCGCGCTCAGCGACCATCACGGCATGCCCCGTTCCCTTTTGCGGCTTTTGTAAAACCGTACTTGCAGAATTTCCCAGGAGCTTTTTAACTTCCGGAGCGCCATAACCAACGACCACACAAGGTTTTTTAATTCCAAGGCTTTGAAGTGTATCCAGGACATGTCCAAGCAGCGGGCGTTCCCAAATCGAGTGAAGAACTTTAGGAAGATCGGAATGCATGCGGGTACCCTTACCCGCGGCGAGAATCAATGCTTGTGGTAAATTTTTATTTTTCATAATTTAAAAACCCAAATCCTAATATCTAAACAAATTCCAATTCCCAAAAATAAATGCTCTAAACGTTTTGAGGCTTGATCATTTTGCTTTTGGGTTTATTTAGGATTTAGAGTTTAAGGACTTCATCCTTTGATGCCGGATAATTTGATGCCTTCGACAAAAAAGCGCTGAGAGAAAATAAACACGACCAAAATCGGCAGCATCATCATCACGGTGGCCGCCATCAAAAGCTCCCAATTCGTATTATGCAGCCCCTGAAAGTAGGAAAGCCCCACCGGCAGCGGATATTTTTCACTGGTATTCACAACGATCAAAGGCCACATCAAACTCATCCAGGAGCCCATAAAAGTAAATGTGGTCAAAGTCGCGAGTGCAGGGCCGGAAAGCGGAATAATAATATGCCAAAAGATTCTTAAGTAGGAACAGCCGTCAATTTTCGCCGCGTCTTCAAGTTCTTTGGGCATGGTTAAAAAAAACTGCCGCAACATGAATGTGCCGTAAGCCGTGAAAATTCCGGGAAGAATCATCGCTTTGTACGTATCAATCCACCCTAAATAACGCAGCAAAATAAAAACGGGAATCATCGTCACTGCGCCCGGGATCATCATCGTCCCGAGATAACCAAAAAAGATTTTATCGCGGCCTGGAAATTCAAGCCGCGCGAAAGCATAAGCAGCGAGAGAGCTTGTGACCACCTGTCCAAAAGTCAGCGCAACCGAAATAAATATTGAGTTAAGATAAAACCGGCCGAAAGGAATGACTTTCCAGACATCGACATAGTTTTTCCAAACAAAAACTGTGGGAAGCCATTCTTTCCACCAGGCGCGCTCGGAAAAAATTGCGCCCTGCTCGGAAAGCGAAGTCGTGATCATCCAAAGAAACGGCGCAATCATCGTAATCGCACCGAGTGTGAGCGCGGCATAAATCAATCCGTTTTGAAAAAAACGCCCCCACTGGATTTTTTTTCGCTTCGGATTGGGTTGTGCCGCCAAAATAATTTCGTCTTGATAGCTCATAACTTGCTTTTATTAATTTTAAAATTGCTCAAAAAATTCCAAACTTCTACCTTGTGCACATCGGATGTGTACAAGGTTAGGTGTAATGAATATTTTTACCGAAAAATTTCCACTTCAAAAAAGTAATCAGAAAAATAACCAGAAACAGCACCCACGCGATCGCCGCCGCATACCCCATGTGATACCAAACGAAAGCGTTGTTATAGAGATAATAAATAAGCGTTGTGGTAGATCCGTTCGGACCGCCGCCCGTCATCATATAAGCTTGATCGAAGCCGGCTTGAAATCCGCCGATTAAACTCATAATTCCGATAAAAAAAGTAGTCGGTGAAATTTGCGGCCAAGTTACGGCCCAAAATTTTTGAACGGACGTGGCGCCATCAACCTCTGCGGCATCATACAAGTCGCGCGGAACACCCTGCAAAGCGGCGAGATACAAAATCATATTTTGCCCGCCGACACTTTGCCATACGCTCATCAAAATAAGCGCGGGCTTAGCCCAAGTTTCATCCGTCAGCCAATTCGGCCCTTGTAGTTTCAACCCCAGCATATGTCCCAGCCGCGCGATCATGGTGTTGAACGCACCAAATTCAGGGTTATACATCAAACGCCAAAGCATGAAGATCGCGACACCCGCGCAAATGGTCGGCAAATAATAAATCGTCCGGAAAATAACCATGCCTTTTAATTTTTGGTTAAGCGCAAGCGCGAGAAGAAGCGAGCCGGCCATGGAAATCGGAATGGCGCCCATTAAATAAACGGTATTCAAACAATATTGCCAAAAACGCTTATCCTGAAAGAGCTCGATGAAGTTTCGGAACCCCACTAACTTCGGCGCTGAAAAAAGGCTCCAATCCGTAAAACTCAAAAAAAGCGAGGCAACGACCGGAATGGAAGTGAAGATAAGGAAGCCGATAAGGTTCGGCGCAAGAAACGCGTACGCCGCAACCATTTCCTTGGTTTTATCTTTCATGAAGCGCTTCATCCCGTTAGAAACTCCCAAAATAAAAAAATGACCGAAATTCAATATACTTGCCGCCCAACACATGCATACACGCACACGCAAAGTTGTTTAAGTTTCTAACGGGATTCAAGCTGATTTCTCCAAGCGAGACACATGGGTCACAACAGGCTGTGTTTTTCCGCTGATCACCTCTTCGGTAATAAATACCTCCGAAGCATCTTGCGTTGCGGGAATATCATACATCAAATCAAGCAAAGCCGCCTCGAGAATAGACCGTAAAGCGCGAGCTCCCGTCGACTTCTTAAGCGCGCGACGGGCCACTTCGCGTAACGCCCCGTCGGTAAAATGCAAATCTACATTTTCCATCTTAAACAATTTTTGATATTGCTTCACAATCGCGTTTTTAGGCTCCGTTAAAACGCGCACCAAATCATCTTCGGTCAGTTTATGCAAACCCGAAACTACCGGAAAACGGCCGATAAACTCGGGAATCAGCCCAAACTTCACCAAGTCTTCAGGCTCAAGCCGGTCAATCAATTGGCCCAAATCCTTTTCTTTTTTAAGCGAAGAGTTTTGCGCGCCAAAACCCATTGTCTTGCTTGCGATGCGCCGCTCAATCAAGTCTTCGATTCCGCCAAACATTCCGCCGCAAATGAAAAGAATATTGCGCGTGTTGACCGTAATATATTCCTGATGCGGATGCTTGCGCCCGCCTTGCGGGGGAACATTCGCGGTCGTACCTTCTAAAATCTTCAGCAGCGCTTGTTGAACGCCTTCGCCCGACACATCGCGGGTAATCGACATATTTTCGGATTTCTTTGCGATCTTATCAATTTCATCGATATAAACAATTCCGATTTCCGCACGCTTCACATCAAAATTCGCGGACTGCAAAAGCCGGAGTAAAATATTTTCCACGTCTTCTCCGACATAGCCAGCTTCGGTCAATGAGGTCGCGTCCGCGATCGCGAAAGGCACGTCTAAAATTTTAGCCAAAGTCCTCGCGAAAAGTGTTTTTCCCGAGCCCGTCGGCCCGATAAGCAGCACATTGCTTTTTTCAATCTCAATCTCATCTTCATTCTTGGAGGTAATACGCTTGTAATGATTATGAACACTGACCGCGAGACGCTTTTTGACAAGGCTTTGTCCCACGACATGCTGATCGAGTTTGAGTTTAATATCATGCGGTTTCGGAACTTTAAAATCTTCGATTTTAAAAGTTTTGGCATCGGCAGCGGGGGCGGGCTGCTTCAGAAAAGCATCGTAACAAACACGGACACAAACTTCGCAGATGAAAGATTGATTGCCGGCGAAAAGTTTTTTAACTTCCGCTTTCTTGCGTCCGCAAAATGAACAACTTTCGCCCGTATTGTCTTTTTGAAAGGTCATTTAATTTTCTTTTTTATGAATTCGAGTTTTTGTTTCCGTGACCAAGATTTAATTTGCGCTTCGCGTTTAGACGCGCTTGACCGGTCAGCCCGTCTTTCCTCGTAAACCATTTTTGCCGCTCCAAAAGCCCGCGTATAACGCGCGCCCTTGCCGCTTTGATGCTGGCTTAAACGGCGCTTCAGATCATTTGTTATTCCCGTGTATAAACTTCCGTTTTTACATTTCAGGATATAAACGTGCCACATCTTATCCTTTGCTGCGCAACAGAGCTTTGCCCCTCTGCCCGCTTTCGCGAGCTGCCGCTTCGCGACCAAAGGGCCCATGTATATTTAAAACGACTTGCCCGACCAGGGTTCGAACCTGGAACCTTGCCTCCAAAGGGCAGTGTGATACCATTTCACCATCGGGCAGCAAATAGTCGTTTTAAATATACAAAAATAACATAGTGATAAAAACTTCAAGCTTGCTTCAAGTATCATTTCACCATCGGGCAACAAACAATCCCAAAAACAAAAAAATAAGTTTGCGATAATATTTTCAAGCTATGCTTGAAAATACCATTTCATTATCGGGCATTGTATTCTCAAAACACATGGATCTGAGACCGCATAATCTACCTGATTTTCAGCATTTCCCCAAGAGCGGATTTCGGGGTCTTTTTTAGAGGAATTTTAAAGGGAAGAACAGAGAATCGAGCGCTTTCGTAGCTTTTGCGGTAAAGCCTTTCTTGTCTTTTGAATTTGCGTGCGTGAAGAGGCTGCCGCGAAAACCGTGGGACCACTGCCGCTCATTAAAACGGCTACGGCGCCGGCCTTGGTCAGCTGTTTCAAACATTGATCGATCGAAGGCCGCAAAGCAATTGCGGGCAGCTGCAAAGCATTAATGATTTGCCCGGCCTTTAATTTCCCTTTTGAAAATGAACAGCCGTTCTCGCGATATTTTTTATAAACCTCGACAGTCGATAAAGGTTTCGGGTCGGTTATGAGCAAAAACCAGTTTTTTTTGTGACTACTCACGGGTTTTAATTTCTCTCCCACTCCAAGGGCATAGGCCTGGGTTTTCTGCAGCAAAAAAAAAGGTACATCCGCGCCGATACGCAAACCCATCTTCATCAGCTCGGATTTTGAAATGCGCAGTCCATAAAGTTTAATTATCCCTAATAGAAAAAAAGCCGCATTGCTGGATCCCCCGCCAAGTCCGGCCCCGATCGGAATACGCTTAATAAGTTTGGCGTGTACGCCTTTTAAATTCGGGAATTTTTTCTGAAGCTCAACATAAGCCTTGAAAAGTAAATTGCCTTCACGCGGCGGAAGCTTGGCGTGAGAGGAAAATGAGAAGTTGGATTTACGTTTTGAGAGAATCAATGTATCCGCAAGCGAGATGCGATGAAAAAGAGTATCGAGAATGTGATAACCGTCAGGACGGCGACCGGTAATTCGCAAGTACAAATTCACTTTGGCCGGTGATTTTAAGGTGAGTTTTTTCATAACTGATGCTTCTTACACGGTTGCAAACGGCGCAAAGTTAGGTTGGGCAAAGCCCAGAGTAAAAATATAACAGAAAGAAAAACGGGAAACGAAAAACATTGTTTTCCGTTTCCCGCTATTTGTTATTCGCGATCCGCCTAAGCGGAAACCGCTATGACCAATCTTTTTTCTTATGGCGGTTTTTGCGCAGCTTCTTTTTGCGCTTATGCTTATTCATCTTTTTCTTACGCTGTTTTTTTGCCCAGGGCATTCGGGTTCTCCTCAGTCGATGATTATGGAATTACTTTGTTCAAAGGGTATTCAATGATGCCATGCGCGCCCGCGGATTTTAAATCCGGGATCAAGTTACGCACAATTGCCTCATCAATAATAGTATCGACATCAAACCAGCCGTCTTCAGCGAGCGAAGAAACGGTCGGTTTGCGAAGCGCGGGAAGCAAAGCAATCACCGCTTTTAAATTCTTTTGGGAAACATTCATTTTCAATCCGACTTTTTCCTGGGCCCGGATCGCTCCCTGCAAAAGCATCACAAGTTGATCCATTTTCTTTTTCTTCCAACCGTCTTTAATGCTGTCTTTATTCGCAATGAATTTAGGAATAGAAACAATCACGGTATCGACAATGCGCAAACGATTCGCTTTCAAGCTTGAGCCGGTTTCGGTGGCTTCTACAATCGCATCGGCAAGACGCGGCGGCTTGGCTTCAGTGGCGCCCCATGAAAACTCCACTTCGGCTTTGACTTTATTCTTTTTCAAATAAGCTTTGGTGACATTCACGAGTTCGGTCACGATTTTTTTACCCTGAAGGTCTTTAATACTTTGGACTTTGGATGATTCATGCACGGCAAGCACCCAGCGCACCGGATTGGAAGTTTGCTTGGAATATTGAAGCTGGCAAAGTTCGGTGACTTTGGAGCTGTTTTCGACAATCCAGTCATGGCCGGTTAAACCACAATCAACGATACCGTCTTCGATATATCGGGACATTTCCTGGGGACGAAAAAGGATGATTTCTAGCTCGGGGTCATTCACCGAAGGGGTAAATGAACGGGAACTATTGCGAATCTCAAAACCGGCCTTTTTGAACAAGGCAAAGGTTGAGTCTTCGAGTGAACCCTTGGGAAGCGCTAATTTAAGTGTTGCCATAGAGGGCGGATTGTAGCGAAGCCCATGGAAACTGTCAAAGTAAAAACCAAGCTAGGTTTAAATCAAATAAGGGCTAAAAATTGATTAAAATACGTTGGTTTGGTCTTTGGAGTTAGGATTCACCCCACTCAAACAGCTCCGTCCTAAGGCGGAGAACTCGTGGGGCAAATCCTAACTTCAAAGATGACTTCGCTATGTGAGGTGGGAGCAATAAAAGGAGAAGCAAGGCGACCTAATAAACTCCGTAGAAAAGCTAATCTCTTATTTCGTGAATCACGGGCATCAAGCTTCACATATAAAGCTTCCCGTCATACGTTTTTCTTGCTCTGCTAAGCCGAGCAAGAAAAAGGTGTAGCAGGAAACTATTTTAAAGTTCGAGGCCGGGGGTAGGAATATTTCTGCTGAAACTTCGATAAAGTTATTCTTGAACCCTAGTTTCTCTACTTCTTGCCTCCACCCCATCATGCCGCAGTGCTCAGGAAAAAATACTTACATTTTCGAGTTCTGAGCGCAGCATCAGTTGTCTGAGAAAATGGGAGTATTTTTCTGAGCTCAATCCGCTGTTATTCCGCAATTCTAAGATTCGGTTTGGCCGTAAGATTTAAGCCGGCGCTGCTGCCTGATTCAAAAAGTTCGAGGCCACGCCTTGCGATCATCGCGGCATTATCACCTGTTAACCCCAGCGGCGGAATCGAGACCTCAATCCCCTTTTCCGCAGCTTGACGGACTAATTCCTCCCGCAAATGTGAATTGGCACTCACGCCACCGCCAACGACCAAATCTTTCACGCCTTTAAGCTCACAGGCGGCAAGAGACTTTTCGACAATCCAGCGCACAACGGAATATTGAAAACTAGCCGCCAAGTCTTCATTGGAAGGCGCATCCGATTTGCGTTCGCCGGTTTTTATATCTTTGACCGCGTAAAGCACGGCGGTTTTAATTCCGCTAAAACTAAAATCAAGCGGCTTTTCCTGCTTTGGTTTTTTGAATGCGATGGCGCGTGCATTCCCTTTTACTGCGAGCTTATCCAAAAGCGGGCCACCCGGATAATCGAGCCCCATGATTTTCGCAACTTTGTCATAAGCCTCACCAACCGCATCATCTTCTGTTTCGCCAAGCATCTCATGCTTGCCATTTTCATGATAAGTGAGCGAAGTATGCCCGCCCGAAACAAGCAAGCCGACATATCTTTTCGGAGCGGGCTTACCAATAAAATTCGCCGCGAAATGGGCTTCCAAATGATTCACGGCCACGAGCGGAATACCGAGCCGGTAACTCAATGATTTTGCAAAACCCATCCCTACAAAAAGTGATCCGATTAATCCGGGCCCTTCGGTCACCGCGATTAAATTCAAATCTTGTACGGTGATGTTCGCTTCTTTTAATGCCTGATTAAAAACCGGCTCGATTTGTTCGAGGCAGTGACGCGACGCAATTTCAGGCACAACACCGCCCCACTCTTTATGACGGAACAAACTGGACGAAATGATATTCGAGAGTATTTTGATTTCTTGATTGTTTGCGGTTGTGCCATGCGCAGAGCCTGATTGATCCGGCGCGGTTGGGCGCAGCCCAAAGCTTGATAAAACAGCGACGGAAGTTTCGTCGCAGGAAGTTTCTATACCTAGGACTAAGACCGGAGGCCGGTGGCCGGAGGGATTTTCAGCTTTTTGGGGCTCGGGCCTCGGGCCTCGGGCCTTCGAATCATGAGCATGCAACATTTTATGACAGCTTTTTTGTCAAAAGCTCATTAACAAGCTTTGGATTGGCTTTACCGCCCGTTTCCTTCATGATTTGTCCGACCAAAAATCCAAGCGCCTGTTTTTTGCCGGATTTAAAATCTTCAACCGACTTCGGGTTTGCGGCAATCACTTTATCCGCCGCGGCTTCAAGTAATCCCGTATCCTGAACCTGCGCCAAACCTTTTTCTTTGACGATTTGGTCTGCGCTTTTACTTTCTGAAAGCATCAGCGGCAAAACATCTTTTGCGATTTTGCCGTTAATCGTGCTGTTATCAATTAAGAGAATTAATCCCGCGAGTGCTTTCGGCGAAATCGGAGAATTCTCGATCGCGATTTTATTTTCGTTCAAACTTCCGAGCAAGTCATTCAAAAGCCAATTGGCGGCAAGTTTCGCACTGGCACCTTCTTTGATTGTTTCTTCAAAAAACTTAGCAAGCAGCTGGTCTTCCACCAATACATGCGCGTCGGCGCGCGGTAAACCGAGCTTCTCGACAAACCGTTTTGCGCGTGCGCGCGGAAGTTCGGGCAAAGTCTTGCGCATCGCTTCAACTCTGTCGCGCACGATAGTAAACGGTACCAAATCAGGCTCCGGAAAATAACGGTAATCATGTGCGTCTTCTTTGGAACGCATTAATGCCGTTTCGCCTTTGGCTTCATTCCACAAGCGGGTTTGCTGTTCAACCACGCCGCCGTCTTCGAGGATTTGGCTTTGCCGCGCGATTTCATAATCAATCGCCTTTTGGACCGCGCGGAAGGAATTTAAATTTTTTGTTTCAGTGCGTGTGCCAAATTTTTCCTGTCCGGCGGGACGAACCGATACGTTCGCATCGCAGCGCAATTTCCCCATTTCCATATCACAGTCGCTAACACCAGCATATTGCAGAACGGCTTTCAAAGCGGAAAGATAGGCATAAGCTTCTTCGGATGAACGGATATCCGGTTCAGATACGATTTCAAGCAAAGGAATACCGCCGCGATTATAGTCGACCAAAGTTCCGTCCACAATACCTTCATGCAGAAGTTTGCCGGCGTCTTCTTCCAAATGCGCACGCGTGATGCCGATTTTTTTTTCAATCCATTTCCCGTCCGCGCCTTTAGTCTCGATCAAAAGATGCCCGCCTTTATTAATCGGCATATCAAACTGCGAAATTTGATATGCTTTCGGAAGATCGGGGTAAAAATAGTTTTTGCGGTCGAATTTCAAACGCGCGTTGATTTCGCAATCCAGCGCAAGCCCCGCTTTCATTCCCAATTCAAGCGCCTGCTGATTCAGAACCGGCAAAGATCCAGGCATACCGAGACAAACGGGACAAGTATTGGAATTGGGCTCAGAACCAAAAGTCGTCGCGCAGGCACAAAACAATTTCGAGTTTGTGCCGAGCTGAACGTGAACTTCAAGTCCGATGACGGGTTCGAATTTTATTGTCATAAAATTAACTCAAAGGTCAAAGCTAAAAGCTTAAAACTACAGCCCAAAACCCCTCAACTTTCCGAACAGCTTTGGGTTTCAAGCTATAGCTTTGGGTTTTAACCTTTAACTTTTTGCCTTTATAAATTTGGTTTCTTTTTATAAAAAGAATTCTTCTGTTCATACTGATGGGCCGCTCTCAAAATCGTTTCTTCTTCGAATGCACGCCCCATCAACTGCAAGCCAATCGGCAAACCCGAACCCGTAAATCCGCAAGGCACGGACAACGCCGGAATACCTGCTAAATTCGCGGGAATTGTGTATATATCAGACAGATACATCGCAAGCGGATCATTCGACTTCTCGCCGATTTTAAAAGCGGGCGTCGGTGAAGTTGGCGACAAAATCACATCGACGTCCTTAAATGCTTGATCAAAGTCGTTTCTAATCAAAGTGCGGACTTTCTGGCCTTTCAAATAATAGGCTTCGTAATATCCGGCTGAAAGCACAAATGTGCCGAGCAAAATGCGGCGCTTCGCTTCTTGTCCGAAGCCTTCGCTGCGGCTTGCAAAATAAACTTCATCCAAAGTTTTAGCTGCCGCGCGCGCGCCAAAACGCACACCGTCGAAACGCCCCAGGTTGGAGCTTGCTTCCGCGACCGCGACAATATAATAAACTTCTACGGAATATTGCACATGCGGCAAAGTGATTTCGCGGATTTCCGCGCCCAGGCTTTTTAACTGTTCCACCGCGTCGCGCACGGATTTCTCAACGTCTTTATCCATACCGCCGCCGTCTTTCGGAAAGAATTCTTTCGGCAATCCGATTTTGAGTCCTTTGATCGAAGTGTTTAAATTTTTTGTGTAATCCGGCACCGAAACATTCGCCGAGGTCGAATCCAGCATGTCATGCCCCGCCATCGCGCCGAGCAAAATCGCAGAATCTTCCACCGTCTTAGTAATGGGTCCGATTTGATCAAAGCTCGAACCGAAAGCAATCAAACCGCTGCGTGAAATGCGTCCGTAAGTCGGCTTTAAGCCGACGAGGCCGCAAAGCGCTGCTGGCTGACGAATCGAACCGCCGGTATCACTGCCAAGCGCCGCATAAGCCATATCGGCCGCAACTGCCGCCGCGGAACCACCGCTGGAACCGCCGGGCACACGCGAAATATCCCAGGGATTTTTTGCGGGGCCAAAAGCCGAAGTTTCACAGGAAGAACCGAAAGCAAATTCATCCATATTGCAGGTTCCGAAAATTGAGGCCCCGGAATTTTTTAATTTTTGAATGACGGTCGCATCATAAGGCGCAACATGACCTTTTAAAATTTTGGACGCACAAGTTGCCTCCTGGCCGTCGACGCAAATATTGTCTTTGACGGCAATCGGAACACCGGCAAAAGCAGCTGTGGCATTACCGTTGGAAGGAACTGTCTGATCTAAACGTAAAAAAGCATTCAGTGACGGATTTAATTTTTGCGCGCGGGTTTTGACAGCGCTGACAAGATCAGCCGCGCCATTTTTTTTCGCGTGCTCGACCGCTTCTTTAAAAGTTAATGTGTGCAGCTCGGCCATATCATTCTCTCGAAACGGTTTTGGGAACTTTAAAGAAAAAGCCGTCGCTTGCGGGCGCATGCTTCAAAACTTTGTCGCGCGCGGCAGATTTTTTGACCTCATCGGGACGGTAAACATTTTCGAGATTGAGAACGTGGCTGGTCGGCTCAACGTCTTTGGTGTCGAGTTTTTCAAGATTTTTCACGTAATCCAGAATCGCGCTCAAATTCTGAGTGAGCTTGGCGGCCTCTTCGGGCGCCAGCTTCAAACGCGATAACTTAGCCACTTTATTGATATCAAAATCCACGAATATTCCTCTAAGGCCACACTTGGTTCCAACTCACTTCCCGGAGGTGGACAATTTGTCCACCTCCGGGAAGTAAAAACGGGTTAATAAGGGAGCAAATTTAACACGGCAAACTGGCCTGCGCCAAGCTCAATCTTTACGCTTCTACCGGTTCTCAGTCATGGCGAACATGAAAGTGTAATCGCGGGCAATCTCCTTTAGATATGCGTATCTTCCCGACGGCCCGCCGTGGCCGGAACCCATGTGAATAATCATCAACAGCAGGTTTTTATCGGTTTTCGTGGCGCGTAATTTTGCGGTCCATTTTGCCGGCTCCCAATATTGCACGCGCGGATCGTTCAATCCGCCCGTCACAAGCATATTCGGATAATTTTGTGCTTTGATATTTTCATAAGGCGCGTAACCGCGTATCGTTTTGAAAAATTCTGCATCTTCGGGATTACCCCATTCATCATATTCCGTGACCGTCAGCGGCAAAGAAGCATCGAGCATGGTATTTAAGGCATCCACAAACGGCACATCCAGAATCATCGCTTTGAAAAGATCCGGCCTTAAATTCGCAACCGCGCCCATGAGCAGCCCGCCTGCGCTGCCGCCTGAAGTCACAAGCCGGTCCGCTGAGGTATATTTCTCACGGATTAAGAATTCGGCACAAGCAATAAAATCAAGAAAGGTGTTCATTTTCTTTTTGAGCTTACCCGCGTCATACCAGGGACGACCCATATCCCCGCCGCCACGAATATGCGCGATCGCAAAAATAAAACCGCGGTCAAGCAGGCTTAACCGATTGGAAGAAAAAACCGGATCCATGCTGATACCGTAAGAGCCATAACCATAAATCCAGGCTTTGGAAGAACCGTCGCGTTTCATGCCTTTTTTATAAACCAAAGAAATCGGAATTTTGACGCCGTCATGCGAAGTTGCAAAAACACGCTCGGAAGCGTATTGCGCGGGATCATAACCGCCCAAAACTTCCTGCCGCTTTTTAACTTCACGTTCGCGCGTGCGCATGTTGTAGTCATAAACCGTGGCGGGTGTCAGCAAAGACGCGAACCCAATCCGCAAGACTTCCGAATCATATTCGGGATTCGATCCGCCTCCCGAGGTATAAACAGTTTCGCCAAAATCAATTTTATGCTCGGCACGATTTGAAAAATCAATCACACGGATTTCGGTATTGCCGTTTGAACGCTCGTAAAGCACCGCATATTTTTTAAAAATATCCAAACCTTCCAACTTTACTTCCGGCCTGTGCGCGTACCACTCTTTCCAATTCGTACGTCTGGGATTTGAAACCGGCGCCTCCATAACTCGAAAATTAACCGCTTGCCAATTTGTCACAATCAAAAGCTTGCCTTCATGATGATCGGCGGAGTACTCGACTCCCTCTTCACGCGAAGCAACCATTTGAAATTGGCCTGCGGGTTGATTCGCGTCGAGAAAAAGCTCTTCGGATGTATTTTTGCTGTGAAGCCCCAGGAATAAATATTGCTCATCTTTGGTTTTACTTGCGGCTAAAAAAAACCGTTCATCTTTTTCTTCATAAACCAAAACATCTTTCGCAAAATCTGTTCCCAGGATATGCCGGAACAAACGATAGGGCCGTTTCATTTTATCGAGCGTGCTGTAAAAAAAGGTCTTATTGTCATTTGCCCAAACCAGACCTGTGCCAGTGGCGGGAATTTTTTCCGAAAGCAGCGCGCCTGTTTCCAGATTTTTTACCTGAAGCGTATAAGTTTCTGAGCCTGTATTGTCCCATGAGTAAGCAAGTAATTTTTGGTCGGGGCTGATACTGAAAACACCTAAATCAAAATCATCCGAGCCGGCCGCAAGCTGATTCACATCCAACATAATTTCTTCGGGCGTGTCTAAGCTTCTTTTCTTACGGCAATGAATCGAATAAGACTTTCCCTTTTCCGTGCGCGAATAGTAGAAAAATCCTTTTTTCCAAACCGGCACGCTCAAATCATCTTCTTTGATCCGCGCCAGCATCTCTTCGTAAAGTTTCTTTTGGAAATCAGCGGTGGGCTCAAAAACTTTATCCGCGTAAGCATTTTCAGCCTTGAGATAGCTGAGCACTTCGGGGTTTTCTTTTTCGCGCAGCCAGAAATAAGGATCATCCCATGTCTCACCATGCGCTTTGACGGCATGGGGCTTACGCGCGGCGATCGGCGGCTGTTTTTTTTGCGCTTGTTCAAAAGAAAATGAAAGGTTCATTGGTTTTCCGTTCCGGTTAATACATAAAACGGCAATCGCCGCGACCATTCCAAAAAAGAGCGCTTTATTTCGAGAGAGAATCACTTACCTGACAAATGATCCGCAACAGCCTGGCCCTCGAGCTTATTCTCCGCATCTTTACGCTGCGCGTCGGAAGATAATCCCAAAGCTTCTGCCGGAGCTTTGACAACGCCGTTGAGCACCGCACCAGTTGTCTCTTCGACCACATCCGCAGGAATGGACACAATTTTCTGGGTCAGCGTCGAGGTTTTTTCCAAAGCTTTGCTCGCGGTTGAAACCGAGGCGGAAGGATGCATTTTTAAATCAAAACGATCATTTTCAAGAGTTTTCATGGACCCTGAAAGGAAATCAACCAGCCATGCCGCGAGATTACCGATACCCAAAGTCCATTTACTCCATTTTTGCCAATTCACTTTAGTGGAGTATTTAAAACCTTCGCCAGAAATTTTAGACCAAACCCGGAAATTTAAATTTTCATAATTGGGGGCCTGCGCCAGACAGTCATGATTCGAGCTGCGCTTCAACCGGATATTACCCGGCAATTCTGTCGCTTCTCCGCCGCAATTCACCGTTGCCTGCGGCGCATTGGTTTTAAAATAAACCCGCACTAAATCGTTTTGCCGGCCATAACTCGTCGCGCAGCCTTGCAAAGTTATCGAACCCAGCAGCAAAAAGGGCACTAAAAAATATGATTTCATTTCGCTTTCCTTTTTTGTTTTTGAACAAACCTCATCAAGCCACTGCCTCTTTGTAGAGAGCGCGAAAGCTTACGAGCATCGTGTATAATTCTAACATAAATGAGACCACAAGTTACTGCATGTAACTTGTGTGGTCGAATTAATACCGAACGCGCAGCTTTGAAAGTTCGGTAACTAGGAGCAAGCTGCGAATGCCGCTTGTCAGATTATGGACATCAAAATTATCAATCAACCCGGTTATGAAAAAGTCGCCGAAGCCCATGACGCTGAAACAGGGCTGCGGGCCGTCATTGCCGTACACAGCACCCACCGCGGCCCTTCGTTAGGCGGAGTACGCATGTTTCCTTACTCGAATAAACAAGCAGCTCTCGCCGATGTTCTGCGACTTGCGCGCGCGATGACCTATAAATCCGCTTCGGTGGATTTAAAGCTGGGCGGCGGTAAAGCAGTTATTGTAGGCGATCCCCTCAAAGATAAAACACCGGAACTTTTTAAACGCATGGGTGAATTCATCCATACTTTTCAGGGCACTTATTATTCCGCTAAAGACGCGGGCATTGTCACCGCAGACTTAGTGGAAGTTTCAAAAACAACGCCCTATGTTAAGGGCCTGCCCTCAGGTTCGGGCGATCCTTCGTACCTGACAGCTTGCGGTATCATCGCCGGCATGCGGACGGCTTTAAAATTCAAATTAGGCATTCAAAGTTTCTATGGTATTCATGTGGCCGTTCAAGGGCTGGGCCATGTGGGCTATGCCGTTGCCAAACTTTTACATTTTGAAGACGCCAATCTCACCGTAACGGATATGCATTCAGCCTTGGCAAAAAAAGTTGCGAATGAGCTAGGCGCGCGCGTCGTTGAGCCCGATCAAATTTTTGATGTTCCGGCTGATATTTTTTCGCCCTGCGCAATGGGCAGCATTTTAAATGCCGAAACGATCCGGAAGCTGCGGTCTTCGATTATCGCCGGTGCGGCAAACAATCAACTTTCGGATGAAAAAGAAAACGGCGATCAACTGCATCAGCGCGGCATTCTTTACGTGCCGGATTATATGATTAACGCGGGCGGCGTCATTAATATTTACGTGCGGGACATTTTAAAGCAAACGCATCCTGAAAGATGGCTCGTCAAAATCGAAGAGAACTTGCAAAACGTTTTTGAATTATCAAAATCAAAAAATATTTCTACCGCCCGCACGGCCAATGAGCTGACCGAAATCAAGCTGGGTCAGCCGTAATTACGGCTTTCTAACTCTGCTTTAAAATAATATTGAAGGCTTCGGGATAAAGTTCATATTCCACTGTATGCACGCGCTCTTCAACGGCTTCCAAAGTTTCGCCTAAATAAATGGGTACTTTTTTTTGCAGAATAATCGGGCCGGTGTCCACTCCCGTATCCACATAATGCACCGTCACGCCGGTCTCTTTCGCTTTCGCAATATAAGCGTCTTTGATCGCATGCGCTCCCGGGAAAGCCGGTAAATAAGACGGGTGAATGTTAATCAGTTTTTTGGGATAGCGATTCACAAACTCCGTTGTAAGCAGCCGCATAAACCCCGCAAGGCAAATGAGGTCCGCGCCGCTTGAATCGATCACACTTGCGAGTTCACGGTCAAAATCATGGCGCGAAGCAAATTGCTCATGATCAATCACACATGCCGGAACTCTTAAAAGCGCGGCGCGGTCCAAAGCTCCCGCTTCCGGACGGTTACAAATCACTAAAACCGGCTCCGCCAAAATTTCTCCGGATTTCATCCGCTTGATCAAGTTCTCCATGTTAGTACCGCTGCCGGACACAAGAAAAACGACTTTTTTAAGACTCATGTGTTCCTTCCGAATCGTCTTTTTCTATCACAACAGATTGCTCCGCCGACTCAAAGTTCCCGGCTGCAAAAAGCTTCTTGCGATCCGCACCAGCAATCACAAGCATCATTTCGCCTTTGCGCGGTCTTTTTTGAAGCGCCGCAACCAGCTGGCTCAATGTACCGCGTAAAGTTTCTTCAAATTTTTTGGTCATTTCGCGCGCAAGCGCGGCTTCCCTGTCGCCCAAAACCTCAAGTGCTTCCGTAACCGATTTTTCAATGCGAAAAGGCGATTCAAAAAAAATCAATGTTTCTCTTTTTTGCGCCAGCTCAGCAAAGATTTTTTTACGCTGTGATGATTTTTGCGGCAAAAATCCAAAAAATGAAAAAGAATCCACCGCCAAACCGCTTAGAACCAGCCCCGAGATAATGGAACAGGGCCCGGGCAAAATTTCGACCGCGATATTAAATTCACGGGCAAAACGCATCAGCTCAAAACCCGGGTCATTCATCAAGGGCGTGCCGCCGTCGGAAACAAGCGCTACATGCTTGCCCTCGCGCAGCATCGCTGCCAAACGGCGCCGATGCTCGGGAGAAGAATGGTCATGATGGCTAACGAGCAGTTTTTCAATTTGATAATGCTTGAGCAGCGTCAAAGTATGGCGGGTATCTTCACAGGCGATGACGTCGCATTTTTTCAGCGTTTCAATCGCACGGAAAGTGATGTCGCCTAAATTTCCGATCGGCGTGGAAATAATGCTTAGCACGGCTGAATCCGTTTAACGTGTCCGCTCAAGAATATAACCGGCCAGTTTTTCAAGACTTTGACGCGCGGGAGAATCCGGAAAAATAGACAGCGATAAAAGTGCCTGCTGCGTTGACTCGCGCGCACGCTTGAAAACATATTCAATCGCACCGTTTTCGGCAATCAATCCGGATAATTGATTCAAATGCTCGCGTGAAGCGCTTTGCTCTATCAAACTCAAAATTTCCGGTTTTAAATCAGGACGCGTTTCCAGCAAACGGATCAGCGGTAGAGTCAAAACCCCCGCCGCTAAATCTGTGCCCAGCGTTTTTCCGAATTCGGCCTGATTCGCGGTGAAATCGAGGCAGTCATCTATCATTTGAAACGCGCTGCCAAAATGGCGTCCAAACTCGGCAAGCGCTTTCGCTTCGCTCTCGGTGGCGCCGGCAGTACGCGCCCCCGCTTCAAGCACACAAGCCAAAAGAGAGGCCGTTTTTTTATAAATAATTTCAAAATATTCCGCTTCAGTTAAATCATAAAAACGTACGCGGCGCAGTTCGTGAATCTCCCCGTCACAAACGATACCCGCAGTTTTCAAAAAAAGGCGCATCACATCCGAACTACCGTTTTCAAAAATAGTCACAAGCGCGCGGTCATGAAAAAAATCACCTGCTAAAACCGCGACGGGCGAACCCCATTGAGCGTTCACCGAGACAAGTCCGCGGCGTAATTCCGCGCGATCAATGATGTCGTCGTGAATAAGCGTGGCGGCGTGAAAAATTTCAAATGCCGCCGCAAGATTAAGCAGCTTTTCATTTTGAAGCACTGCGAAAGAGGGCCGCGCGACGGCGGCTCCCAGGAAAGTCATCGCGGGACGCAGCATTTTGCCCTGGGCCTGAAAAAAATGAGCAACAATCTCATGAATTAAAGGGTTGGAAGATTCTAGGATTTTTAGAATTTGGCCCGGGACATTTTTAAGCGAGCCCGTAACCGGTGCATAAATTTCATCTAAAACAGAGGCTGTTTTCATGGGGCCTATTTTAACATATCCTCACGTCTTGAAATTCTCAAAAAGAGGTTCGCGAATTGCTCGATTTTAAGCTGATCCGCGCGAAGCTTTAAATCAAGATCGCAGTTTTTAAAAATAAGCTCCATATCAAGCCGGTTGGGCTTGGGGCCTTTTTGGCTCAACAATAGGGTGATTAATGTTTTTCTGCGTTCGCTGAAAGCAATTTTGATAAACTCCAAAAACGCGGGCCTGTCTTTAAGTTCAATTTGAGCAATCGGCTTAAAGCTGAACCGGATCACGGTGGAATCTACCGCGGGCGCGGGGGTAAAACACCCTTTTGAAACCGAAAAAAGACGCTGTGTCTTTCCAACCACGCCGGCCGCAGCAGCCAACCGGCCATATTTCAAAGAACCCGCTTCCGCCGCGAGCTTTTCGGAAACTTCCTTTTGCATCATCAAAACCGCGTTTGAAAAGGCCGGGGTTTCTTCGATCAATTTAAAAAGAATCGGCGTCGTGATGTAATAAGGGAGATTGCTGACAAGCTGCACATCCTCCAAACCTTCGCAAATCTCGCGAAAGTCACAATCCAAAACATCCGCATGAATCAAATGAAAGGTATCCGGAAATTCGGGTAGTAATTCTTTTTCAAGAATCTCCACAAATTTCGGGTCTTTTTCAATCGCAATGACATTCATGCCATGCCGCAGAAGCTCGGTTGTTAAAGCTCCGAGGCCTGGTCCGATTTCCACAACCGTTTGGCCGATTTGAGGGTTAAGCGCGCCCACGATTTTGCGGATAATATTTGCGTCAAGGAGAAGGTGCTGGCCCAAATCACCCTTCACTTGAATGCGGTATTTTTGAAGCAATGCTGTTTGAGAGATCATAATGGCTTTGATGATACCCTGAGAAGACGTAAAGTCAAATCAAGAGCGCTTTGAAAAGACGAGGGATCCGCTTTACCGGTATAAGCAATATCAAAGGCGGTTCCATGATCGGGCGAAGTCCGTAAATAAGGCAGTCCAAGCGTCACATTCACTCCGTCTCTGAAAGAAATCATTTTAAAGGGTGCCAAAGCTTGATCATGATACATCGCCAAGACTGCTCCGTGCTTCCCATGATAAGCGTCATAAAAAAGGCTGTCCGCCGGATAAGGCCCGCTGGTTTTACAGCCAAGGCGCCGGGCCTCACGTACAGCGGGAAGAATCACCCTGTCTTCTTCCTCCCCTGTTTCTTTGCCATGTGGATTTAACGCGCAAACCGCCACATCTTGTTTTGCAAAGCGGTATTTTCTAAGAAAGGCTGAAGTGATTTTTATTTTTTCCACGATTAATTTTTTTGTTATCGTCACAGCAACCTTCTTGAGCGGCAAATGGATCGTAGCAAGCGTGACTAGAAATTTGGAGCCAACAAACATCATCGCATAATTCTTTGAGCGTGAATGCTGCGCCAAGAACTCCGTATGCCCGACGAACCTGGAGTCTACCAAACGCACCGCGGTTTTATTAAGCGGCGCCGTCACAATAGCCGCAACCGCGCCCGCACGCGCGAGCTGTTCGGCGGCTCGAATCGATTCCAAGGCTTTGGCGCCGTTTACTTTTGATAATTTTCCGATTTGAATTTTTCCAGGCACGCAAAGATCGACATCCCAAAAAAGAAGCGCGGCTTTTGATTTTTTTAATTCTGCCAAAGAAGAAATAAATTCAAAATGAAATTTTAATCCGATTTTTTTATCAAGCAGCCCTAAAGTCTGCCGAGACCCGATAACTAAAAAGTGCGCGGCTCTTTTTCTCTTTTTGAGAGTCTTAAGGAGAATTTCCGGCCCAACCCCGCCCGGATCACCCATTGTTAATGCGATTAATTTTGATTTCATATATTTACTTTTAACCTACCTAAAAAAGATCTTTTTGAGATAGGCCGATTTTGCAAATGCTTTATTAGAGTGGTGCGGCACGAGCTTTATCGAGAGCCGAAAAATATGTCAGATTTGTTTACCTTTGATGGAAATGTAAGCGTTCTTCTTCAACCCTTCCATCCACGCATTAAACCGTTCTTCGCTCTTTTTGCGGAATAAAATATCATAAATCTGTTCGCGCACTTGCTCATATGATTTCTGAACAGGCTCTTGCCGCTCGGCCACCTTAAAAACATGGTACCCAATCGGAGTTTCAATTTCTTCGGTAATCTGCCCCGCCTTGGTCTTGAAAATCACTTCATCCACCGCCGGAATCATTTGTCCCCGTAAAATCCAATTTCCTTTTCCTTCCTCATCGGAATGCTTATCTTCGGAGTTATCTTTCACAATCTTGTCAAAATCTTCGCCTTTCAAAATTCTCTGTCTTAAGGCCACTAAACGCGCTTGCGCGGCTTCATCCGCCATACCTTTTTGACGCGCTTCATCGCTTTTTTTGATGGTTAACGAAATGACGCGCACCTGTTCTTGCGCGGAAAATTCCGCTTTATGGTCCGCGTAATAAGTTTCTTGCTCTTTGGGGGAAACAATCACTTTCGAACGGATTTCACTGTCATGAACTTTTCGAATCAGCGCCTGCTTCTTAAGGCGTTCTTTTAAATCCGCGACGCTTGCGTTCTCGCTTTTGAGCACCTTCTCCAATTCCACCGAACTTCCAAATTTTTGTTTAAAATAATTCATTTCCTTGTCGATATCACTTTCGGATGCTTCTATTTTTTTCTTCACAGCTTCCTGATAAACAAGCCTATCTTCAATCAACTGGCTTAAAATTTTCTGCTGAGCTTCTCCGAGCATTTTCATAACCGTCTCGCCGCTGTATTCACGCATATACTGTTCGTAAAGCGGCCGCAGTAATCCGTCCATTTCACTTTGCGTGATGACATCGTCATTCACAACCGCGACAACGCGGTCGATCAATTCCTGCTTCGCTTGCACCAAGACAGGCGACAAGAGACAAAAGACTAGAGACCCTAAACAAAAAAGAATAAGTACTCGGCTTGAAACTCTAGTCTCTGGTCTCTGGTCTCTGGTCTTAAAAATCATACTTTCCTTAAATTTTTACGTGAATGCATTTCGTCTTCAATGGCTTGTTTCAGCATCCGGCAATACATATCAAACCCAACCGCATGAATAAAGCCGCTTTGTTCATGGCCCAGCAAATTACCGGCGCCGCGTATCTGCAAATCTTCGACCGCAATTTTAAAGCCGGACCCCAGATCTGTAAACCGCTCAATCGCCTTAAGGCGTTTCGAAGCCTCTTCTCCCATAGCCGCCTGCGGCGGAATCAGTAAATAAGCGTAGGCCTGGCGTTCTTTATGGAAACGTCCGACACGCCCACGCAATTGATATAAATCCGCCAAACCAAATAAATCAGCGCGATCAATAATCAATGTATTCACATTCGGGATATCAATCCCCGATTCCACAATATTGGTCGCAATCAAACAATCAATTTCATGCTCCATGAATTTTTTCATCACAATCTCAAGTGACGACGGCGGCATTTGTCCATGCGCCACTCCGAGCCGCACACCGGGCAAAATTGTTTTAAGCCGCAAATGAATCTTTTCCATATCCATAACCCGGTTATGGATAAAATAAATCTGTCCGCCCCGTTCCATTTCTTTGCGCACGGCCTGAATAATTAAACCTTCGTGATACGGCGTCACAAAAGTTTCAACGGGCAAACGTGTTTTGGGCGGTGTATCAATCACCGACATATCTCTCACGCCTAGCATCGAAAGATGCAAAGTGCGCGGAATCGGCGTTGCCGTTAAAGTTAAAATATCTACCATCGCCCGCATGGCTTTGAGACGTTCTTTATGGGCCACGCCAAACCGCTGCTCTTCGTCAATAATCACAAGCCCTAAATCTTTGAATTGCACATCTTTCGACAGCAACCGATGTGTTCCTACGACGATATCAACTTCACCCGTATTCAAACCGGCGACTACCTGCTTCAGTTCTTCTTTGGTTTGAAAACGTGAAAGCAGCTGAACACGCACGGGAAAATCCTTCAGGCGGTCTTTCAGGCGCAAGTAATGTTGCTCCGCAAGCAACGTCGTTGGAACTAAAAATGCAACCTGCTTACCGCAAAGCGCCGCACGGAAAGCGGCACGGATCGCAACTTCGGTCTTACCATAACCCACATCACCACATAAAAGCCTGTCCATCGGACGCAGGCCCTCCATGTCCTTATAAACTTCGGCAATCGAACGGACTTGACCCTCGGTCAATTCAAATTGAAAACCGGCTGAAAACTTTTTCTCCCAATCCGGCTGCGCGGTAAAAGCAAAGCCTTTTTCCGTATTGCGCTTAACCTGGATTTCAAGCATGTCGGAAGCGACACGGTGCAAAGCGCTCTTCGTCCGTTGCTGAACCCGCTCCCAATCTTTCGAATGTAATTTGGTAAGTTTGGGCTTGGAATAAGAACCGCCAATGAAACGCTCAACGGGTTCACGCGTGGAAATATATAAAATTTCTTTGTCGGCATATTCAATCGCTAAATGTTTTTCTTTTTTACCTTGGTCTTCCAATGTTTTGAGACCCAGAAATTTTCCGATGCCGTATTTTGAATGCACGACATAATCACCACGCTCCAAATCTTTCGCGCGAAAAACCGGCTCAAAAAGCGCGAACTGCTCTTCCAGCTTATCAAGTTTCTTTTGAAAAAAATCAGAAACGGGAATCAAAAAGACTTCGTCAAAGTGAGTCATATTGCGGCCGTCGGAAAGCGTAAAATCGCGGATATTCATCACCTTATCGTCCGCGATACGAATACGCACCGGTAAACGGTAAGAAACAGGAAAAATATCAAAAGCCGCGCCGCGTTGGGCATATTGGCCGGGCGCCGAGACAGCGCTTACGGGTTGATAGTGTAAAACGCCTAGCTTCTGCTCAAGCTCCTCCACCCGAACTGAATCGCCCACTTGTAAACGGTAAACATCCATGCGGTTAATCTAGCAAAAGCGGAAAATTATTAAATCGGGGAAATGGATGTGATTATGCGTGAGCGCCGGTTGCACCTTAACAGGGCAGAATATAACTATGCGTGAGTACCGGTTGCGCCTTGGCGCAGAGGTAAAATAAACTGTGCCATACGGCGAACGGCTTCTTCAATATCTTTTTCGCTCGTCGCATAACTGACGCGAATATGTTTAGCACTCCCAAAGGGTTCGCCCGGCACCACCGCCAAATGCGCTTTCTCAAGCAGTAATTCAGAGAGCTGCAATCCGGTCATGCCGGTATCCGCGATATTAATAAAAAGATAAAAAGCTCCTTCGGGACGAAAAGGTTTCAAAGAAGGAATCGCTTTCAACAAATTGATGAAAAGATCCCGGCGCTTTTCATAAACCGCGCACATTTTTGCGGCTTCCGTATCGCCTTGATCAAGCGCCGTAATGCCGCCGGCCTGCGCGAAAGAATTGGGGTTGGATGTTGAATGGCTTTGAAAGCTGGCGACGGCTTTGGCAAGCGGTTTATCGGGAATACCGGCATAACCCAAACGCCAGCCGGTCATCGCATAGGCCTTGCTATGGCCGTTTACAACGATGGTACGGGCGGCAATCTCCGCATCCAACGAAGCGATCGAAACGGCTTTAATTCCGCCAAAAGTAAGCTTCTCATAAATTTCATCACTCAAAATCTGGACATGCGGATTTTTTTTCAAAACGGGAATTAAAGCCCGCAATTCTTTTTCGGAATAAACTGCGCCCGTCGGATTAGACGGCGAATTTAAAATTAAAAGTTTGGTCTGAGGTGTAATACTTTTTTCAAGCATCGCAGGCGTGATTTTAAACCCGGTAGCTTCCGTTGTTTCAATCAAAACACTTTTAGCGCCGCACAAAATGGCCATTTCCGGGTAGCTGAGCCAAAACGGCGAAGGAATCAGAACTTCATCACCGGGATTAAGCATGGCATAAAACACATTAAAAATAACATGCTTCGCTCCGCAGCCAACCACAACTTGTTCGGGTTCAAAAGTAAGGCCTTGGTCGCGCTTAAATTTACGAATGACCGCCTGTTTAATTTCAGGAGTACCGGTTTCGGGAGTATATTTTGTGGCGCCTTTTTGAAGGGCTTGAATCGCTGAATCTTTGATGAATTGCGGTGTATCGAAATCCGGCTCACCCGCGCTGAGAGAGATGACATCCAAACCTTGTGCGCGCATCGCTTTCGCTTTGGCAGCAATACCCAGGGTGAGAGAAGGCTTTACGGCTGTAACACGGTCCGAAAGTCTAATTGAACTCATGACTTAACCACCCGTTAAAATTAAACTGCTCTGGGCTTCTCCAACCTTGCGGTTGGGTGGAAACCCAGAGCAATAACAAATCGTGCTTACTGTTCGCGTTTGAAGAACTTGCGCAGATTACCGACAAAACCCTTTTTCTTTTCAGGGTCTTTATCTGCCGTTTTCTCAGAAACTTGCGTTTCTTCGGCCTTTTTGGATTTCTTGTCTGTCGTCGTTACTTCGGCTGCGACTTCTTTTTTAGCAGCAGCTTTTTTAGCTTTTTTCTTATACACAGGCGCATCAAAAATCTCCGTGAATTCAAGTAAAGCACGCTGCGCACCATCGCCTGTCCGTACTGTCGTTTTCAAAACACGGGTATAACCGCCTTTGCGCTCACCGAATTTTGGCAAGATTTGAGTGACAACTTGTTCAGCGGCACGTGCGCATCCCAATTTTGAAATCAGTAAACGGCGTGCATGTAAACCACCGCGTTTGGCAAGCGTCACCAAACTATCCACAAAGGCGCTGGTTTCACGCGCTTTGGCATAAGTCGTCACTATGCTTTTGCGATGGATAAGGCTTTTCGCCAGATTGCGCAAAAGTGCGGTACGGTGATCGGTTGTAACCCCTAATTTTCTTCTCATTTTACGATGGCGCATGTCGATACCCTTTTATTTACTGACAGTCTAAGCTACGCGGTTGAGCGAAGCTCAGAGCATTAATGGCGGCTGAGACAACGTCTCAGAGCCAAAATATTTACTACTGATTACTCCTGTGTCGCGTTTGCCGTTTCGTTACTTGCGGCAGGCGCTTCAGAAGAAGCTTTGCCCGCGAGGCGCGCGTCCACGTCCATTCCGAGTGAAAGCTGCATCGTCACGAGAATAGCATTAATTTCGTTCAGGGATTTTTTGCCGAAATTTTTGTACTTCAGCATTTGCGCTTCGGACTTACGGATCAAATCACCGATAGTCTTGATGTTCGCGGCCTCTAAACAATTAGCGCTGCGCACGGAAAGCTCAAGTTCGCTGATCGGTTTCGCAACCAAGTCACGGAACCCCTTATCTTCCTCTTCTTCCTCTTCCTCTTCTTCAGGAATTTCGCCATAGTTGACGAAAATATCGAGGTGGCGCTGAAGAATATTCGAAGCGTAAAGCATCGCTTCTTCAGGATTCATCGCACCATTTGTCCAAATTTCGAACGTCAGCTTGTCATAGTCTGTCATTTGACCGACACGTGTGTCTTCAACATTGAAGTTCACTTTTATTACAGGCGAATAAATAGAGTCGACTGGAACAATTCCGATTGTATCGTCTTCTTTTTTATTTCGTTCAGCGGCAACATATCCACGGCCGCGGCCGATTTCAAGCTCCATTCTAAAAGGACGGTCTTTTGAAAGTGTGCAGATCACAAGATCTTTATTCACAATTTCAACGGTTTCGTCAGCTTGAATATCACCCGCTGTAATAGGACCTTCTTTTTTTGCTTCAAGGATGAGCTTCTTGGCTCCTTTGCCGTGATACTTTAAAACTAACTTTTTGATATTAAGAACGATCTGTGTGCCATCTTCGTAAACGCCATCAAGCGTTGCGAATTCATGCAGCATCCCGTCAATCTTAATGCTCGTAACTGCAGCACCATCAATCGATGAAATTAAAACACGGCGCAAAGAATTGCCGATGGTTGTGCCATAACCACGTTCAAAAGGTTCAGCAACAAACTTACCGTATGTCTTGGTCAAAGTTGATTTTTCAACTTCCAGACGCTTTGGCAATTCAAAAGTTTTCCAACGAATACCCATAACAAACCTCCTAGTACTATTAAATTTTTGCTCTGAGGCTACGCCTCAATCGCACTGAAACTATCTAATCTTTTATTTAAAAAATCTGTCCGCTCAAAATTATTTAGAGTACAACTCAACAATCATCGACTCTTCAACTGGCAGATTCGCATCCGCTTTAGTCGGCTGACGAAGCACTTCGCCTTCTAACTTAGAAGCATTAAATGAAAGCCATTCTGGAATCTTCAGGTCATTCCATTTTTCCAAATAATCTTTCACGCGCTTTTGTGTTTTTTCTTTTTCTTTGACCGAAATTTTATCTCCGGGTTTGACCTGGTAAGAAGGAATGTTAACTTTCTTGCCATTCACTGTTACATGTCCGTGATTCACAAACTGACGTGCTTCACGGCGTGTCGTCGCAAAAAGTAAACGGTATGTGACGTTATCCAAACGGCATTCAAGCCGGCGGATCAAATTTTCACCAGTCACGCCTTTTTCACGCGCGGCACGAACAAAGAAAAGATGAAATTGGCGTTCAAGCAAGCCATAAATTCTCTTCAACTTTTGCTTTTCACGAAACTGAACACCGTAGTCAGACTGCTTGCGTTGACGTCCTGCGCCATGCTGACCAGGTTTTTTGTCCAGACGCTTTGTGTGCTTATCATCCGTGTCACGGCGGCCTTTAAGCCCAAGATTAATCCCTTCTGCGCGATGAAGCCGGACAACCGGTCCAATATACTTAGCCATGTTCAGACTCTCCTTTTCTTGGGAGGACGGCATCCATTGTGAGGTACCGGCGTAATGTCGGTAATTGAACTCACATTCAGACCCGCGAGCTGTAATGCACGAATCGCTGATTCACGCCCGCCGCCCGGACCCTTAATAAAAACTTCCACTTCTTTCATGCCGAATTCCATCGCTTTTTTAGCCGCTTTTTCAGAAGCAACCTGTGCGGCAAACGGAGTGGATTTTTTTGAACCCGCAAAACCATTCGCACCGGAAGAAGACCAGCAAACTGTCTGCCCCTTCGGGTCAGAGATAGTCACAATCGTATTATTAAAACTTGCGAAAATATGCACTACACCTTTGGTCAAGTGCTTAATCTTTTTCTTAGCCATTCTGCATCACTCCTGTTGCGATTATATTTTGCCTCTGAGCCTGACGGCTCAACCGGCAATCAACTAAATTATTTAGCTACGGGTTTCTTCGTCAGCCCGCCGATTGTCTTGCGCTTACCCTTGCGAGTACGTGCGTTGGTATGCGTGCGCTGTCCGCGAACCGGAAGCCCTTTAAGATGTCTTAATCCGCGATAAGTGCGAATATCCATCAAACGCTTGATGTTCTGGTGAATATCACGGCGCAAATCACCTTCGATTTTGCAGTCGCGCTGAAGCACGCCTGTAATTGCCGAAAGTTCTGCTTCCGTTAAATCTTTGGCGCGCTTATCAGGATCGACTTTCGCCTTTTCCAAAATTTTGTAGGAAAGCGTGCGGCCTACACCAAACAAATACGTAAGAGAGATAAAAGTTTTTTTGTCTCTCGGAATATCGACACCCAAAATACGCGGCATAGTTTCTCCTGTTATCCTTGACGTTGCTTATGCTTCGGATTTGTGCAAATCACATAAACCCGACGCTCGCGTCTTACAATTTTACAATTTTCACAAATTCTTTTTACTGACGAACGTACTTTCATTTTAAACCCCTTAACCTAACTTATTTTATCTTTACCCAGGCAACCTGCCGATTGCGCCGGCGGCGCAGAGGCAAAATGTCATTTCACGCGGTAAGTAATTCGCCCGCGGCTTAAATCATACGGTGAAAGTTCCACCTTAACCGAATCTCCCGGTAAAATGCGGATATAATTCATACGCATTTTTCCCGAAATATGCGCAAGAATAATGTGCCCATTTTCAAGTTGAACACGAAAGCGAGCATTAGGCAGCGGTTCCACCACTTTACCTTCTACTTCAATCGCTTCTTCTTTGGCCATTATTCTTACTTATCTCTCTGTTTCGGCGACTACAACAGTTAAAACTGCTTTGCTATTTGACGGTTGGGCATCGCCCAGAGCCAAAGTTGTAATAGCCGCCTGTTAAATTTATAAATCCGTTTTCCGTAAACGCTATCGTATCTTCATAATGGCTTGCCCAGGAACGGTCTTTCGTTACCACGGTCCAGCCATCCGCTAAAATCTGTACTTCATGCGAACCCTGCGTCACCATCGGCTCAATCGCCAAAACTAACCCCGGCTCAATCTTTAACCCTCTGCCCGCTTTCCCATAATTTGGAACCTGCGGTTCTTCATGCAAACTTTTTCCGATTCCGTGCCCGACAAAATCTCGCACAACACCGTAACCGCGTGATTCAATATGCGCTTGAATCGCTGCTGACAAATCACCGATTTGACAGCCCGGTTTATACGCTGCAAGTCCCGCTTCCATTCCACCTTTGGAAGCATCGATCAACTTCTGGGTTTTCGCATCGGCTCCGCCGACGCACCAGGATCTTGCCGCATCCGAATAAAAACTTTTGTATATCACTCCAATATCAAAACTTACCAGGTCGCCTTTTTTCAACTTTTTATTTCCCGGAATTCCATGCACCACTTCTTCGTTCACCGAGATGCAGGCTACCTTCGGAAAACCGCGATATCCTTTAAATGCGGATGTGCCGCCATTTGCACGAATTATTTTATCCGCAATCGCGTCCAAATCATTCGTTGTCGCGTTTTCCACAACCGTCGGCTGCACAGCGGCAAAGATCTTTTGTATGATCATCGCCGCTTCCTGCATAATTTCAATCTCGCGCTTAGATTTAAGCTCGATCATGCAATCAGACTGAGTTTTTCAAAGAGCTTCGTTATAATCGGCTGCAGTTCCGGAACGTCATAATCGCCCGGAATATTTTGCAACAAACCACGTTTTTGATAAAAATTGATCAAAGGCGCTGTTTCATTCTGATAAACATTTAACCGGTTGCGAATCGTTTCCGGCGCGTCATCCTTGCGCTGAATTAACTTCTCGCCTGTATCATCACAAATACCTTCAACTTTCGGAGGCATATTGCGAATGTGATAAACGCGGCCCGTTGTCGGGTTAACGCGACGGCCCGAGAGCCGCTCTAAAATTACTTTTTCCGACGTTTCAAAGTTTAAAACCAAATCCAACGGAATATTTTCTTTCTCAAGAAACTTTTCCAACGCTTCCGCTTGTCCGAGCGTGCGCGGGTAACCATCCAAAATAAAGCCTTTGCCGCTTGGAAGAGCATTAATCTCGGAAAACATCATTTCATTCACAAGATCATCAGAAACTAATGCGCCTTTCTCAATCGTCGAACGCGCTTGAACGCCAAGCCCTGTGCCTTCTTTCATATGCCGCCGCAAAATATCGCCTGTCGCTAGCTGCGTTAGGTTATATTTGTCTTTCATCACTTTCGCGTGCGTACCTTTTCCCGCTCCCGGGGGGCCTAAAAGAACAATGCGCATGATGCTTAAGCCCGCCGCGACTTCAATTTGCCGTGCTTAATGAAACCTTCATAGTGACGCATTAAAAGCTGTGATTCGATTGTTTTCATAGTGTCTAAAATAACACCCACAATAATTAAAAGCCCGGTGCCGCCGAAAAAACTCGCCACTAAGAAAGGCAATTTTAAAAAATGATTCGATGAAACAACGCTCGGGAAAATCGCGATAAAAAATAATGCGATCGCGCCCGAGGCAGCGATACGCGTCACAACAAAATCTAAAAATTCGGCTGTGTTTTTTCCAGGACGAATACCCGGAACAAAGCCGCCTGATTTCTGTAAATGATCAGCTACTTCTATCGGATTGAAAGTGATCGCTGTATAGAAAAAAGTAAAAAACAAAATTAATGCGCCATAAATAATTGAGTAACCCAAGCTGCCGTAGCTTAGAAAATGCGCCACGGAAGTTAATGATCCAGCTTGCGGAAAAAATCCCGCGATGGTTGCAGGAAATAAAATAACAGACTGCGCAAAAATAATAGGGATAACTCCGGCCTGGTTTACCTTCAAAGGAATATAAGTGCTGTTCCCGCCATAAACCCGGCTGCCGCGAATTTGCTTCGCGTGCTGAACAGGAATTTTTCTTGTCCCCTGAATAATACAGATGACTCCAATAACCGTACCAAAGAAAAGCGCTACCATAATCACAAGCTTCCACCACTGTAACTGGCCGGTGTTAGCAAGCACAATCGTTTGACGCAAAGCTTCGGGAATCCCGTCGACAATACCCGCCGCAATCAAAATTGAAATTCCATTTCCAATTCCAAATTTATCGATTTGTTCGCCGAGCCACATAATAAACGCCGTACCCGTCGTCATCGTCAACATCGCCGTTAGACGAAAAGCCCAACCCGGATTCGGGACAATCACTTCATCTTGAAACATACGCGGATTTTCAAGCCAAAGCGCAATAAAAAAAGTTTGAATCAATCCCAAAATTACCGTGCCATAACGTGTGTATTGAGTTATTTTTTTACGGCCTTCTTCGCCTTCCTTCGTCATTTTTTCCAATGCCGGAATAACAACCGCCAAAAGCTGTAAGATAATGGAGGAGGAAACATAGGGCATGATTCCCAAAGCAAAAATCGACGCCTTTTGAAGCGCTCCACCGGTAAACATGCCCATAAAGCCAAGTAAGTTGCCGCCGCCCATTTTTTGAAAAAAGGCCGCAAGCGCCGCTTCATCCACGCCCGGAACCGGAACGAAAACGCCCAAGCGATAAACCACAATCATCGCCAAGGTAAAAAGCACCTTGTTGCGAAGTTCGGGGATTTTGAAAATATTTTGAAAGGCTTGCAGCATGAAAAGGCTCTTATTACGCTTCGATTAAAACGGCTTTACCGCCGGCTGCTTCGATTTTTGTTTTTGCCGAAGCGCTAAAAGCATGCGCCTTTACTGTGATAGCTTTTTGAATTTCGCCTGTACCAAGAATTTTGACCGATGCATTCTTTTTACGGATCACGCCATTTTGTACCAAAATTTCGGGGCTGATATCAGAAACCGTCATTTCAGCCAGCTGATGCAAGTTGACCGCCAAATAGCGCTCCTTCAAATCTTCACGGCTGAATCCGCGTTTTGGCAGCTTGCGCCAAAGAGGATTTTGTCCACCTTCAAAACCAGCGCGACGGCTATAACCTGAACGCGCTTTTTGACCTTTATGTCCCCTAGTCGAAGTTCCGCCGTGTCCGGATGAACCTCCGCGGCCAAGACGTTTCGGTTTTTTTTGATACGGCTTTTTTGCTTTCATAATTTTCTTACGCCTTTACGGTTGGGCGAAGCCCAGAGTGAAATATCACAGGCCTTCATAACCAACATCACTTTCTTCTTTTCGAAGGCGCTTATTCACAAGCGATTTTAAACCTTCTACAGTTGCTTTAAAAACATTGACTGAGTTATCGCTGCCGAGACTCTTGGTCAAAATATCTTTGATTCCGCAAGATTCACAAACGGCACGAACCGCGCCGCCGGCAATAATTCCCGTTCCGGGAGCCGCCGGTTTCAAAAGCACTCTTGCTGCGCCGAAACGGCCGACAACTTCATGAGGTATCGTCGTCCCTTTCATAATAATCTTAATCGAACGCTTACGTGCGGCGGTGACAGCCTTGCGAATTGCATCCGCAACTTCGCCCGCTTTACCCTGGCCAAAACCAAGCTCGCCGTGGCCATTTCCGACCACAACAAGCGCGCTAAAACTAAAACGCTTACCACCCTTAACAACTTTGGAGGAACGGTTAATATCAACAACCTTTTCAAAATTAGTTGATTTAGCTTCCGGTGTAGATCCGTCCAAAACATCCACAACTGCCAATGTCGCAACCGAAGGCACCGCCAAACGTTTTGCGCGTTCTGCTTCGGATTCTTTTTTTGCTTTCAACTTATCTGCCATATTTCCTTCTTTATTTCTGCTCTGGGTTTCACCCAACCGCAAATTTTATTTTCTTACTTTATGTCTATTCCGCCGGTTGAGCTAAAGCTCAGAGGCAAAATTAATAGATCAGAACTGTATTCCGCCTTCGCGCAATCCGTCGGCCAAGGCTTTGATGCGGCCATGATACAAGTATCCTGCACGATCAAAGCTAATACTCGAAATTCCTTTTTCCTTCATTTTTGCCGCATAAAACAGACCCAAATTTTTTGCCAAACCTGTTTTATCCGCATCTTTCGGAGCTTGCTTTAAAAAAGCTTTATCCTGTGTGGAAAAAGAAATCAATGTGCGCTGTGCAAAATCATCCACCACTTGAGCCTGAAGGCTGCGAGCCGAGCGATGAACTGACAAACGAGGACGTTCCGGTGTTCCGGAAATTTTTTTGCGAACGCGCACATGCCGATGTTGTCTGCCAAATTCTCTTGTATTCATAAATCAATCCTCTTCGATTCTAAATTTTTGCTTAACGTTGCTGCTAACGGCGGTTGCGCTTCAGCGCAGAGCCAAAACGTTAACTGCCGACTTTCTTACCTTGTTTGCGGCGCACTTGCTCGCCGACATAACGAATTCCCTTGCCCTTATACGGCTCCGGAGGACTAAAACTGCGAATTTCAGCGGCAGCTTGCCCCACCGACTGCTTATCTGCACCTGTAATAACAATACGTGTTGGACTTGGACACTTGATATCAAGACCTTCTTCGATTTGGTAATCACTCGGGTGAGTAAAGCCAAGTACCATACTTAACACTTTACCCTTGATCGCCGCCTTAAAACCAACACCGATAAGCTCCAACTCTTTAACATATCCTTCAGTGACACCTTGAATCATATTACGAATGACTGCACGCGTTGTACCATGCAAAGAGCGGTCAAGCGGCTCATCCGAAGAGCGGGTCACCACAACTTCTTTATCTTTTGATTCAACTTTGATTTTCGAGTGCACATCAAAATTAAGCTCCCCCTTAGGCCCCTTGACTTTGATCTTTTGACCCTGAATCGTAATTTGTACTTTATCCAGAACTGATACTGGTTTTCTTCCTACTCTCGACATAATTCTTTTCCTTAAACTTTACTTAACCTTTTTAGCACTTATACGATTGCGCTTTAGCGCAGAGCAAAACAATACAGACAGCGTTACCAAACTGTGCAAATAAATTCGCCGCCAACATTCATTTCTTTGGCCTGACGATCGGTCATAAGACCTTTTGAAGTCGAAACAATCGCGACGCCAAAACCACCCTGAACATGCGGAACTTTTTTAACACCAACATAGCGGCGCAATCCGGGAGTCGAAATACGGCGGATCCCCTGAATCGCAGGCTTGCGGCCTTTAACATATTTTAAATGAACGCGCACAAACTTCTTGGCGCCTTCTTCAAAAACCTTCGAGCCTTGAATAAAACCTTCTTTTTCAAGGATCTCAAGAATCTTGACCGCAACGTTCGAAGAAGGAGTGGTGACCTTGTCCAAACGCGCCTGAGATGCATTGCGCAAAACCGTTAAAAAATCACCTACAAAATCACTTTGAGACATGCGTTCTTTTTCTCCTATTGCGGTTGTGCGCCTTTAAGCGCACAGAGCCAAATATCACTAACTCGATTTAATTACCTTTTTGCGCTTAAGCGCAAAAGAGGCGAAAAATTACAGGTTACCAGCTCGAGCGAACAACGCCCGGAATTAATCCGTCGTTAGCAAGCTCGCGAAAGCAAATTCGGCAAACCTGATATTTACCAATATATCCGCGCGCGCGGCCGCAACGCTGACAACGATTATATTTTTGAACTTTAAATTTGGGTGTGAGCCGTTGCTTGACAACTAAACAGGTCTTTGCCATGAAATTCTCTTCCTCTTATTATCTTTTTTTGAATGGAAAACCGAGAAGCTCCAAAAGCTTTTTGGCTTCCTGGTTATTCGTTGCCGTTGTCACAAAAGTCACGTCCATACCCTGGACTTTTTTAACTTTATCAAATTGAACCTCGGAAAAAACGGTTTGTTCCGTGATTCCGATCGAAAAATTTCCGCGGCCGTCAAAGCTTCGGTCCGAATATCCTTGAAAATCGCGGATACGCGGCATCGCTAAATTGAACAAACGGTCCATAAATTCATACATGCGCGCTTTGCGGAGAGTTACTTTCAAACCGATCGGAGAGTTTTCGCGCAGTTTAAACGCGGAAATCGCCTTCTTGGCGCGGCGCACAACCGGCTTTTGTCCGGTGATCAAAGAAAGTTCTTCAGCACATTGCTCAAAAATCTTGATATCGGAAGGGCCTTCTTTAATACCCATATTCACAACGATTTTTTGAAGCTTCGGAATCTGCATCTTGTTCTTATAGCCAAATTCTTTAGCAAGCTGCGGAGAAATTTCCGCATCATACTTCGCCTTCAATCGCGGCGTATAATTTGATTTCTCATTTATTTTTTTTGCCGGTTGAGCGGAGCGCTCAGAGGCAGATTTTTTATCGTCCGTTGCCATATTAGAAAACCTCTCCTGACTTTTTAGCCAAGCGCTGCTTAGTGCCGTCTGCAAGCCGTGAATATCCTACGCGGGTGGGCTTACCAGAACGCGGGCAAATCAATTTCACGTTTGAAACATGAAGTTTGCCCTCGACTTTGGAAATTCCGCCTTTGGGATTATCCTGGCTCTTTCTTAAATACACCGTTTGATAATTAATTTTTTCAACGAGCAATCCCTGCTGCGCTGAAAAAACACGCATCACTTTACCTTTTTTACCTTTATCTTTACCCGCAATAACGAGCACTTCATCGCCTTTTCTGATCTTCATGACTACACAACCTCCGGAGCCAATGAAATAATTTTTGTGAATGCGCAGTCGCGAAGTTCACGCGCTACGGGACCGAAAATGCGTGTTCCGCGAGGGTTCTTCGCATTATCGATCAAAACAATAGCATTCGACGAAAAACGAACCGTTGATCCGTCTTTGCGCTGAATCGGAAAACGTGTACGAACTACAACCGCCTTAACAACCTCACCCTTTTTAACGGCGGAAGTGGGAATAGCTTCTTTAACCGCAGCGGTAATAATGTCGCCCACTTCGGCAACCAAAGTTCCATGGCGCCCGATAACACCGATCATCGAGGCTTTTTTTGCGCCGCTATTATCGGCAATATCAAGAATAGAACGAATCTGAATCATGCTGCCACCACTTTCGTCACGCGCCAACGCTTACTCTTGGATGTCGGACTTGTTTCAACGATATGAACCTTGTCACCGGTTTTTGAAATATTTTTCTCATCATGCGCATAGCATTTGATCTGACGCGAAATAACTTTTTTATATTCAGAATGTTGAAAAACCTTGGTTACTTCAATAACGCGAGTCTTGTTCATTTTGTCGCTTGTAACGACACCTTCTAAAATACTAGCTGATTTTTTTACGGCTTCGGACATATTACGACGCGCTCCTGCTGGTTATATTTTTACTCTGGGTCTTCGACCCAACCGCGGCCTTGCTCTGAGACTTCGTCTCAGTCGCACTTTGTTGAGACTTTGTCTCAACTGCTTTTTGCTGATTCGCCACTGTTAGAACTCTTGCAATATCACGGCGCATTTCTTTAATCGTGGAATGTTTTTCCAGCTTGCCCAATTTCGCATCAAAACGAAGCTGCATGAGTTGCTTTTTCAGCTGTGTTTCTTTTTCCGCTAATTCTTCTTTGCTTAAATTTTGGTAATCAGCTACTTTTGCCATATTAGATTCCTTCACGCTTCACAAATTTGGTCCGGAACGGGATTTTATGCGCGCAGAGGCGAAAGGCAGACTTCGCGAGCAATTCCGGAATTCCTGACATTTCAAAAATAATGCGTCCCGGTTTAATAACACAAACATAAAACTCAGGCGAACCTTTACCCTTACCCATACGAGTTTCGGGCGGACGCTTGGTATACGGCTTATCCGGAAAAGCACGCAGCCACAATTTACCACTGCGTTTGACGTGACGTGAAAGAGCCACACGCGCCGCTTCAATTTGAATTGCTGTCAAATAACCGCGGTCGATTGCCTTTAAAGCATAATCTCCGAACGCCAAGCTTGATCCGCGGGTAGCAACACCGCCCATGGACCCACGCTGCATTTTTCTATATTTGACACGTTTCGGCATTAACGACATAAATTCCTTTTCTTCTTTTGCCGCTGAGCGTTAGCTCAGAGGCAAATATTACCCTTAGGCTTTGACCGCTGCGGTATCCGCTGAAGCAGCCGCATTTACTTCAGCTTCTTTGCTTGCTTGAAGCTCACGCTCCAAACGTTTTTCAGCCTGTTCTTTCTTAACTAAAATATCACCCTTATAGATCCAAACTTTGCAACCGATGGTTCCGTAAGCCGTGAAAGCTTCAATAAAACCATAGTCAACATCGGCGCGAAAAGTTTGAAGCGGAACCTTGCCTTCATGATACCCTTCAGCACGCGCGATTTCCGCGCCGCCCAAGCGTCCCTTAACCTGCATCTTAATTCCAAGCGCGCCTTTTTGCATGGCAAGCTGCATTGCGCGTTTCATCGCGCGACGAAAGCCAATACGTTTTTCAAGCTGCTGAGCTACGTTTTCAGCCACAAGCTGCGCGTCAATCTGCGGAACCTTAACTTCCTTAATATCCAAAAAGATTTCGTTTTTTGTAATCTTAGATACATCGTCTTTGATCTTGTCAATTTCTTGTCCGCGACGCCCGATGATAACGCCGGGTTTTGCGGCGAAAATTCTTACGCGCACGCGTCCCTGTGAACGTTCGATTTCAACGCTGGAAATTCCAGCTGGCCCAAGTTTCTTTTTAATGTACGTACGGATTTTCAAATCCTCGTGCAATAAAACACCCGCATTTTTATTGGAAAACCAGCGGGCTTTCCAAGTGCGGATGTATCCTAATCTGATTCCGTACGGATGAACTTTCTGGCCCAAAACGTTTTCTCCTTTTACTCAAATTGTCTTTATGACAATTTGAAATTTAATTACTGCGCCTTAGCGGCCGCTGATTTCTTGGTTGTCTTTTTTGCTTTTTCTTCGACAACCTGTGTATAAACTGGATTCACAACTTTCTTACCTTCAGCCACAATCACAGTCACGTGAGTTGTGCGCTTCAACATACGATCCATACGCCCCTGAGAACGCGGAAAAATACGTTTCATCGTCGGACCGTTGTCGGTCAAAACTTCCTTAACGATCAGCTTGGATTCATCCAAACCCTTGACCTTTGCGTTGGCTAAAGCGCTGTTCAAAACTTTTGCAATAATACGTGCACCTTTTTTATTAGTGACATGCAAAATCGCAACTGCATCGGATGCAGGCTTCTTACGCACAATGTCCGCAACCAAACCCATCTTACGGGTTGAAATTCTTGCGTACTGCCAACTCGCAACCGCATGCTTTTCTGATACTGTTCTATTTTTTGCTAACGTTCCGCTATGGCTCATTTCTTTATCTCACTTTTTGTTCGTAATAATGCTTTTATTACTGCTCCGTCTTGCGGTTGGGCAAAACCCAGAGCTAAAATTTAACTGCTATGTTTTAGCGACGGTACCAGCTGCCGCGGCTTTTTCGCCCGATTGACCGTGACCGCGGAATTTCCGGGTTGGAGCAAATTCGCCGACGCGATGCCCCACCATTTCTTCCGTTACAAACAAACCTAAAAAATCTTTTCCATTGTGAATCGAAAGCGTCGCCCCTACAAAATCAGCTGTGATAGTTGAACGGCGAGACCATGTTTTAATGGGCTTGCGGTCTTTCGTCTGAACAGCCTTTTGGACTTTCATCAGTAACTTCTCGTCAACAAATACACCTTTTTTCGATGAACGGCTCATTTTATTTTTTCCCTATCTAATCTTGTTTTATCAATTCTTGCTTACAACAGCGGTTGCGCTTTAGCGCAGAGCCAAATATTACTTTCTTCTGTCTTTCACAATAAACTTGTTCGTGATTTTCGATTTCTTACGAGTCTTAAGACCTTTGGATTTTTGACCCCAAGGACTCTTCGGATGTTCATTCGACTTCGACTTCGCCTCACCACCACCCATCGGATGGTCAACAGGGTTACGAACAATCGCGCGCGTAATTGGGCGACGGCCCATCCAACGTGTTTTTCCGGCTTTTCCGTATACTAATTTTTCATGTTCAAGATTTGAACATTGGCCGATTGTCGCGAAAGCATTGACAGGAACCAAACGCACTTCACCCGAGGGCATTTTCACGTGAGCATAAGCGCCTTCTTTTGCAAGAATCTGTGCCATTCCGCCTGCGGCACGAACCATTTTTCCGCCGCGGCCGGCAAGAAGCTCAATATTATGAATCGGCGAGCCTTCAGGAATACGGCTCAAAGGAAGATGATTGCCAAGCTTTACTTCTGCTTCGGGGCCGCTCACAATTTTTTCGCCGACTTTCAAACCATCCGGGCAAATGATGTAGCGCTTTTCACCATCTTCATATTGGACAAGCGAAATACGCGAGCTGCGATTGGGGTCATATTCCACGGTCAGCACAGTTGCGGGAATTCCAAAACGTTCGCGGCGAAAATCAACGATACGAATGCGGCGCTTATGCCCGCCTCCGCGGCCACGCTTCGTGATATGTCCGTGATTGTTGCGGCCACCGGAAGAATGCTTGCTTAACGTCAACGGCCAATGCGGTTTGCTGACTGTTAATTCAGCAAAGTCTGATACCTGCTTGTAGCGCCCTGACGGCGTAATTGGTCTAAATTTTGTCAATCCCATATTTTTTTCTCTATTTTTTTCTCTATTTTTTTCTGTTACTTAATCGCGGTTGGGCAAAGCCCAGAGCCAAAATATTACTGTTACTTCGTAAAATCGATCTTCTCGCCCTTTTGGAGCGTGACCGTTGCTTTTTTCCAGCTGGCGGTAAGCCCGGGCTGAGCGCGTAAACGGCGCTGTTTTCCATCGTAATTAATCGTATTGATCTTAGTCACATGAACGTTATAAAACTTTTCTACAGCGGACTTGATCTGCTTCTTATTGCTCGCGCGGTGAACACGAAAAGAGTATTTTCCGAAAGACTCAGATTCACGCGTCGCTTTTTCGGTTACAACCGGCTCCAAAATTACGTCGAACATATGCAGCTTCATATTACTTCGCTCCTGCTTCTTTCGTGGACTTCGTTCCGACAACACGCGCTTCAATCGCAGCCAATGCATCCTGATCAATAATCAAACGATCGCGCTGCAAAACATCGTACGCGGTAAAGTTACGCGCTTCTTTGACATCAATCCATTCAAGCATATTGCGTGAAGCTTTCTTCAAATTTGCATCACTTTCTTTCACCACGCAAAGTGCGCGGCGGCCATCTGTCGGCTGCGCCTTCATCAAGTCAACCCATTCTTTGGTTTTGGATGTTGAAAGCTTGATACTTTCCAAAACAACCAATTTCTTTTCAGCCGCTTTAAAACTTAAAGCTGAAGCCAAAGCCGAAGTTCTCATTGACTGTGACAAATGCACGGAATAATCACGTGTCAAAGGTCCAAAAATTGTTCCGCCGCCTTTCCACAAAGGCGAACGATTGGAACCCGCACGAGCACGGCCCGTTCCTTTTTGCTTCCAGGGCTTCTTACCGCCGCCGCTCACATTACCGCGAGTTTTTGTATGCGCGGTACCGCTGCGCAAATTTGCAGCATAACCATTGCGAACTAAGTTCAAAAGACGCTGATTCACCCGAACTCCGAAAACTTCCGGATTCAGGACAACTTCACTTTTCTTTTTTCCCTCTTTAGAGTAAAGGGGTGCCTTCATATAATTTTCCTTAATAATTTAGCGGTCTATTTTTTTTCCGCTTCAGTTTTCTCAATCGCCGGTTGAGCAGAAGGCTCAGAGGCAGAATTCGACTGGGCCGAATGAACTAGCCAAGACTTTGCTTTCCCTTTTTTCAGAGAATTCTTAATTACAAGATATCCGCCGTTATGCCCCGGAATACTCCCGCGGACAATTAAAACGCCCTGCTCTTCATCAGCATCGACCACAAAGCAATTTGATTTGGTAATAGTATCTGTACCCATATGTCCGGCCATTTTACGTCCGCGATAAGTGCGGCCCGGGGTCGAGTTTTGTCCGGTTGATCCGGCTTCGCGGCCAAACTTAGAACCATGAGCGGCTTCGCCGCCCTTAAAACCGTGGCGCTTAATAACACTTTGAAACCCTTTACCTTTGGAAACTCCGGTCACATCAATATAGTCACCTGCTTCAAATTGCTTCACGGAAAGCTGCGCGCCCAGCGTCAAACCTTCGAGTTTTTCCGAACGGATTTCACGGATAAAATGCATCGCGTCTTTAACGCCGGATTTCTTAATGTGACCCATGAGGGCCTTGCCCAAATTCTTTTCTTTTGCCTTGCCATAAGCAAGCTGAACAGCCTGATAACCGTCTTTTTCTTTGGTGCGAATCGCCGTTACATAGCAAGGCGAGCAATCCAAAACCGTGACCGGAATTTGGCGGCCATCTTCATCAAACACCTGTGTCATTCCAACTTTTTTTCCGAGCAAACCAATCATTTTCTTTTCCTTTTATTATTGATGCGCATCGTTCCCGATCGCAGAGCAAAATATTTTTTCATTGCGCTTGAGCCAAAGGCTCAGAGCCCTTTACAATTTGATCTGTACGTCCACGCCCGCTGGTAAATCGAGCTTCTGGAGCGCATCCACCGTGCGGGATGTCGGCTCTTCCAATTCAATCAAACGCTTGTGTGTACGAACTTCGTATTGGTCACGCGCCTTCTTATCAATATGCGGTCCGCGCAAAACAGTCGTCTTCCAAATGTGCGTCGGCAAAGGAATCGGGCCGATGATTTTAGCGCCGGTGCGGCGTGCTGTTCCGACAATTTCATGCACTGATTGATCCAGCACACGGCTGTCGTAAGCTTGCAGCTTAATTCTAATTTTTTCTTTTACTTGCGCCATTTTTTTAAATCCTGTTTTATTTTTTTCGCGATTCGAGTTTTATCGAGAATCGCATTTAAATCACTGGCTTAGACTGTAATAATTTTTTCTGCGACGTTGCGCGGAACTTCTTTATAACCCTGAGGCTCCATAGTGTAAGTTGCACGGCCCTGAGAAAGAGAACGGGACGCCATCGCATAACCAAACATTTCGCTCAAAGGAACATGTCCAATGATTGATTTCAAAATTCCGCGGTTTCCCATTTCCTGAATAACGCAACGGCGGGACTGCAAGTCACCGACAATGTCGCCCATATATTCATCCGGAACCACAACTTCAACTTTCATGATCGGCTCAAGCAAAATCGGGCTGGCTCTTCTGAAAGCTTCTTTGAAAGCAAAAATGCCGGCCATTTTAAACGCAATTTCTGAAGAGTCAACATCGTGATAGCTGCCATCGGTTACGGTGGCTTTAACGTCAGTCACAGGAAAACCCGCCAAAACGCCGCCGCTGCAAGCGTCACGAACACCATCTTCAATTGCGGGAATAAATTCACGGGGAATGCGTCCACCGACAACTTTATTAACAAACTCAATGCCTTTTCCGGATTCCAAGGGTTCAACTTCAAGGTAGCAATGGCCGTATTGCCCGCGTCCACCGGACTGCTTGATAAACTTACCTTCTGCCTCGGCTTTATTTGTAATCGTTTCCTTGTAAGCAACCTGCGGCTTACCGACATTTACTTCAACCGCGTATTCACGCTTCATGACATCAACTTTAATATCAAGGTGCAATTCGCCCATGCCGCCGATAAGTGTTTGACCTGTTTCCATATCGCTACGTACGCGAAAAGTAGGATCTTCAGAAACAAGACGACCCATAACATCCGACATACGGTCACGGTCAGCTTTAGTTTTCGGTTCAATGGAAAGCCAAACTACAGGTTCCGGGATAAACAAACTTTCAAGAATGATGGGGTGATCTTCGTCACAAATCGAATCGCCGGTTTTGGCTTCTTTGATACCGACAGCAGCAACAATATTACCTGCGCCAGCTTCTTCAATTTCTTCACGCTTGTTGGCATGCATCAAAACCAAACGGCCAAGGCGTTCTGTTTTGCGGGTACGCGGATTATAAATATAAGAACCGCTTTTAAGGGTTCCGGAATAAATGCGGATATAAGTTAAAGAACCCACAAACTTATCACTTGCGATTTTAAACGCAAAACATGCGAGCGGTTCATTGTCACCGACTTTACGAATAATCGGCTTACCTTCATCGTTCGGATCTTTGCCTTCAAGCGGCGGAACGTCACAAGGCGCGGGCAAATAATTTACAACCGCATCAAGCAATTGCTGAACACCCTTGTTCTTAAGCGCTGAACCACAAATAACGGGCTGAACTTTAATATCAATTGTGGCTCTGCGAATTGCGCGGCGGATTTCTTCGATGTTGGGTTCTTTACCTTCGATAAACTTATTCATTAATCCGTCATCATGCTCGGAAAACTTTTCGATCATGAATTCGCGCGCTTTTTTTGCGGCAGCTTGATATTCTGCGGGAATTTCTTGGACTGTATATTTTTCGCCTTTATCCGCGGTATCAAAAATATTGGCTTTCATTTCGACTAAATCAATTAAGCCAACAAAGTTTTCTTCAGCGCCCATCGGGATTTGAATCGGAACCGCATTTGCACCGAGCTGGTCGCGCATTTGTTGAACGTTTGGTTCAAAGGTCGCGCCGGTGCGGTCCATCTTATTAATGAAAGCGATACGGGGAACGCGGTAACGATCAGCCTGGCGCCAAACAGTTTCAGATTGCGGCTCAACGCCCTCAACCGCACCAAACACCGCAACACAGCCATCAAGAACGCGCATGGAACGTTCAACTTCAATTGTGAAATCTACGTGGCCGGGAGTATCAATAATATTGAGACGGCAATCATTCCAAAAGCAAGTCGTCGCGGCAGATGTAATCGTAATTCCGCGTTCCTGCTCTTGAACCATCCAGTCCATGACGGCTGTACCTTCATGAACTTCACCAATTTTATAGGTGCGGCCGGTGTAATAAAGAATACGCTCAGTTGTTGTCGTTTTACCGGCATCGATATGCGCCGCAATTCCAAAGTTGCGGATTTTTTCCAGCGGATAATGTTTTTTGTCGTCTGCCATAATCTTCTATAACTATTTTTTTATTCTTTTAAAAATAAACGTTCGGTAAGTTTTAACTTACCGAACCAATATAACTGTCTCGTATCACCAGCGGTAATGTGCAAAAGCGCGATTCGATTCCGCCATCTTATGCATATCTTCGCGTTTCTTAACCGAAGATCCCGTTTTCTGATAACTATCGATAATTTCCTGCGCAAGCTTTTGGCTCATCGGCTTGCCTTTACGCGAAGACGCGTAATCCTGCATCCATCGTAAGGCCAGTGCAATGCTGCGCGCTTCTTCCACATTTACAGGAACCTGATAAGTTGCTCCGCCAACGCGCCGCGACTTAGTTTCCAAAAATGGTCGGACATTCTCTACTGCCTGACGGAAAACTTCAAGAGGATTTTTGCCTGTTTTTTCTTTAACGATATCGAGGGCTTCGTATACAATTGCTTCAGCGGTTGGCTTTTTGCCGCATTTCATGACCATGTTGATCATTTTTGCAATGATAAGATCACTATAGCGCGGATCCGGATCGATTAATCTTTTAGCTGCTGTTCTTCTTCTCATGGTTTCCTATCCCCTTACTTCGCGGCCGGCTTAGCGGCAGCTTTAGCGTCTTTTTTGGGGGTTTTTGCCCCATACTTAGAACGTGAAACAGTACGCTTATCAACACCGGATGTATCCAGTTTGCCGCGTACAATATGGTAACGAACGCCCGGCAAATCCTTCACTTTGCCGCCGCGCACAAGAACAATTGAATGCTCCTGTAAGTTATGGCCTTCACCCGGGATATATGCCGTAATCTCATGCCCGTTGGTCAAACGGATACGGGCGATTTTGCGCAATGCAGAGTTCGGTTTCTTAGGAGTCTGTGTTCTAACAAGCAGACAAACACCTTTACGAAACGGTGCTTTTTGCAGCGCCGGTGATTTCGTTTTTACATTAACCGGTTTTCTACCTTTGCGAACAAGCTGATTAATCGTGGGTGCCATGAACTCTAAATTCTCCTTAGTACTATTTGCGGTTGCGCCAAAGCGCAGAGCCAAAAGTTATCGTGCGGTTGTGCCAAAGGCACAGAGCCAAAAATATTATTGTTTCTCTTGAGCTGTCGCAACGCCTTCACTCGGCTCTGCTTCTTTGCGCGCAAGGCCGGGCAAAACGCCCGAAATATCTTTTTCGATTCTAAACTGTTGATGAATCTTGAAACCAGTTCCCGCCGGAATCAAATGTCCCATGATGACATTTTCTTTGAGTCCGCGCAGATAGTCGCGCTTGCCCGCAGCCGCAGCTTCGGTCAATACACGAGTAGTTTCCTGGAAACTCGCCGCCGAAATAAAACTTTCCGTTGTGAGCGAGGCCTTGGTAATACCAAGGAGGATCGGAGTCGCCTTCGCGGGCTCTTTACCTTTCTTCACCATTTTTTCGTTTTCTTCTTTGAAGAGCTGCTTCTCAACATGAGAACCAACAAGGAAATCTGTGTCTCCGGAATCTTCAACGCGGACTTTGCGAAGCATCTGACGCACGATAATTTCAACGTGCTTATCGTTCAGCTTCACGCCCTGTAAACGGTAAACTTCCTGAACTTCGCGCACGAGATAATCCATCAGCGCACGCTCTCCGGATACTTTCAAAATATCCTGCGGAACAACCGGTCCGTCCACGAGCTGTTCGCCTGCTTGAACGCGATCGCCGGTATAAACGTTCAAATGTTTTCCGTGAGGAATGAGATACTCACAAACCATTCCCGCGGGACTCTTCACAATAATTTTGCGTTTACCTTTAACTACATCGCCGATTTCAACGATACCGTCGATTTCAGAAATAACAGAGGGGTTCTTCGGCTTGCGGGCTTCAAAAAGCTCGGCAACACGCGGCAAACCACCGGTGATATCGCGGGTTTTTGCAATCTTACGCGGTGTCTTCGCGATCATCATACCGCTTGTCAACTGCTGGCCGTCTTGGGCAACAATATGAGCGCCGGTAGGAATCGGATAAAACGCAAGCACGGCATCATTTGGACCTACAATCAAAAGCTGCGGATGCAGATCTTCTTTGTGGTCAATAATGACTCGCTCAATCAAGCCAGTTGTAGCATCCATTTCTTCATTCATACTGACGCCGGCTTTAATATCTTCGTAGCGTACTTTTCCGGCAACTTCAGTCAAAATCGGAACCGTGTATGGATCCCACTTAACAAATGTTTCGCCTTTTTCAACTTTGCCGCCGTCTTTCGGAGCAATGATCGCACCGGTCGGAATAGTATATTTTTCCAACTCGCGGCCTGTTGCGTCATGAACGGTAATCTGTCCGTTACGATTTAACACAACGACTTCTTTACCTTCAGTCACAACCGTTTTCAAGTTGTGAAATTTCACGACACCCGAATTACGTGCGCGAAAATAAGACTGCTCGATAACACGTGAAGCCGTACCACCGATGTGAAAGGTACGCATCGTCAACTGTGTTCCAGGTTCACCGATCGACTGCGCGGCGATAATGCCAGTTGCGGTTCCTAGCTCAACCATGCGGCGGTTACCCAAGTCGCGACCGTAGCAATAAGCACAAATGCCTTTGACGGATTCACAGAAAAGCGGAGAACGAATGCGAATCTTTTCAATTCCGAATTCTGTTATTTTCTTAACTACATCTTCATCAATTAATTGACCTGTCTTTACAATTACCTTGTCTGTAATAACATCAACAACATTATCCAGCGCCACGCGGCCAAGAATACGATCGCCCAACGAAACGATTTCTTCTTCACCTTCATAAACCGGCTCCATCACAATACCTTGCAAAGTGCCGCAATCAATTTCACTGATGATCACGTCTTGCGCAACGTCAACGAGGCGGCGGGTCAAGTAACCGGAATCCGCTGTTTTAAGCGCGGTATCGGCCAAACCTTTACGCGCACCGTGAGTGGAAATAAAGTATTCCAAAACGGTCAACCCTTCACGGAAATTAGCCGTAATCGGACTCTCAATAATTTCACCTGATGGTTTTGCCATCAAACCACGCATACCGGCCAGCTGACGAATCTGCTGCTTTGAACCGCGGGCGCCGGAATCGGCCATCATGAAAATCGGATTAAAAGATTCAAGCTCTTCAAACATGGTGTCGGAAACACGATCCGTGATGTGCGTCCAAATATCGATAACCTTGTTATAGCGTTCACCTTCGGTAATAACACCCTGGCGATACTGACTCTCGATTGACTTCACTTGCTTGTGACCTTCATCCAAAAACTTAATTTTGGACAATGGAATTTTTGCATCGTTAATGCCAATTGAAATTCCGGCAGCGGTCGCGTGCTGGAATCCAAGCTTCTTCAGGCGGTCGAGAAGCTGAATAACTTCAAAGTGACCGAATTGGTTGTAGCACTCAGCAATAACTTTTCCGAGCTTCGCTTTAGTCATAACTTCATTTACAAAGCGGAAGCCTTTTGGAAATTCATTATTGAAAAGAATACGTCCAAGATGCGTTTCAACAATTTCACCTTTTTCGAGGCGGATTTTTACTTTGGCATGCTTGTGAACCTGTCCGTCAAGAAAAGCAAGCTCGGCTTCTTCATAGCTGCCAAAAGTCAAACCTTCACCCAATACGCCAGCGCGCGATTTGGTGAGATAGTAAAGACCCAATACGATATCCTGCGTCGGAGCCACAATCGGCTGACCGTTTGCGGGATTAAAAATATTATTTGCCGAAAGCATCAACACACGGCATTCCATGATCGCTTCCATTGAAAGCGGAACGTGAACGGCCATCTGGTCACCGTCGAAGTCGGCGTTGAAAGCCGTACAAACGAGAGGATGAATACGGATCGCTTTGCCTTCAATCAATACCGGCTCAAAAGCCTGGATACCGAGACGATGCAATGTCGGAGCGCGGTTGAGCATAATCGGATGCTCTTGAATGACTTCATCCAAAATATCCCAAACTTCGGGGCGTACGCGTTCAACAATTTTCTTCGCTGAACGGATTGTATGCACATGCCCGCGGTCTTTTAACTTACGAATAATGAAAGGCTCGAAAAGCTCAAGCGCCATCTTCTTCGGCAAACCACATTGGTGAATTTTAAGTTCAGGGCCGACGACAATAACCGAGCGACCTGAATAGTCGACGCGTTTACCGAGCAAATTCTGACGGAAACGGCCTTGCTTACCTTTCAACATATCGCTCAAAGATTTGAGCGGACGGTTGCCTGCGCCCAAAACTGGGCGGCCATGACGACCATTGTCAAAAAGTGCATCGACAGCTTCTTGAAGCATGCGTTTTTCGTTACGGATAATAACGTCCGGAGCTTTAAGATCGAGAAGCTTCTTCAAACGGTTATTACGGTTGATAACACGGCGATAAAGATCGTTAAGATCGGAAGTCGCAAAACGGCCGCCGTCCAAAGCAACAAGCGGACGAAGATCGGGCGGGATTACCGGCACGACGTTCAAAATCATCCATTCGGGCTTATTACCGGATTTGCGGAAAGCTTCAACGATTTTGAGAATCTTTGTTCCACGCGCACGAGTTTGTTTCGACTTCGCTGTGCGAACTTGACGCTGATATTTAACAGCCATCTTATCAAGCTCAAGACCTGACAAAAGATCTTGAACAGCAGCAGCACCCATTCCAGCTTTGAAACTTTCAGCGCCGTATTGCTCAACTGCTTTTTGATATTCTTCTTCCGTTAAAAGCTGATGCGGCTTTAAAGGAGTTTCCTTCGGATCGATCACGATAAATTCTTCATAATAAAGAACTTTTTCGAGCGAACGCACGCTTAGGTCTAGCAAGTTACCGATGCGTGAAGGCATGGTCTTAAAAAACCAAATATGCGAAACCGGAGTTACAAGGTCAATATGGCCCATGCGCTCACGACGAACACGCGACAATGTGATTTCAACGCCACAACGGTCGCAAATCACACCCTTGTACTTGATACGCTTATATTTTCCACAAGCGCATTCATAGTCTTTGGTTGGTCCAAAAATTTTCTCACAGAAAAGCCCGTCTTTTTCAGGCTTTAATGTGCGGTAATTAATGGTTTCAGGTTTTCTAACTTCGCCATGAGACCATCCGCGGACGATCTCCGGAGAAGCAATCTGAATGCTTACTGAATCGAAGGTATTGATATCGTATGTCATACTTTTAACTTCTCCTTCGCGTCCTGTTTTTCTTTTTCAGCGGCAATAGTAGCTGCTTCAGCTTCCTGTGACAAAGCCAAACCTAGCTTAGCCTTCGCGCCGTTCTTTTCAGGAACAATGTCGAGTCCGAGTGCTTGCAATTCTTTTACAAGAACGTTGAATGATTCAGGTGTACCAGCATGAAGCGCCGGCTCACCCTTAACAATCGCTTCATAAACTTTAGTGCGTCCGACAACATCGTCCGACTTCACTGTCAAAAGTTCCTGCAAAGTGAAAGCCGCGCCATAAGCTTCAAGCGCCCAAACTTCCATTTCACCGAAACGCTGACCACCAAACTGCGCTTTACCACCCAGCGGCTGCTGAGTTACAAGCGAGTAAGGCCCGATCGAACGAGCGTGAATCTTGTCATCCGCCAAATGCGCCAGCTTGAGCATATAAATTTGCCCAACAGTCACTTTTTCATCAAACTTCTGTCCTGTGCGGCCATCAAAAAGATCGGTCTTACCTTCTTCAGGTAATTTCGCTTCTTTAAGCAAAGCTTTAATTTCAGCTTCAGTCGCACCGGAGAAAACCGGTGTTTCAATTTTAATTCCAAGAACTTTTGCAGCCCAACCCATATGCGTTTCGAGCAGCTGCCCAACGTTCATACGTGAAGGAACACCAAGCGGGTTCAAAACAATTTCAACCGGCGATCCATCCGGAAGATACGGCATGTCTTCTTCGGGAAGAATTTTTGCGATAACACCCTTGTTACCGTGGCGTCCGGCCATTTTGTCACCCACAGAGATTTTTCTCTTCGAGCAAACATAAACAACCACTTTTTTAATAACGCCTGGAGGAAGCTCGTCGCCTTTTTTCACATGTTCGATTTCGCGTGTACGCTCAATGACAAGCTCATCGATTTCGTCACTCCAAACACGTGCTAATTTTTTGACGGACTCCTCAGCTTCTTCGTCAGTCAAACGCAATGTATCCCAATCAGCCGTGTCGAATCTCTTCAGGTCGCCCTTACTAAGCGTGTGGCCTGACTTGATCAAAACTTCGCCGAGAACATCGTCTAAAAGATCATCCGCAAGCTTAGTACCGACCAAAAGCTCGGTTACTTTGCTGAGGCGAATATCTTTCAGAGAATCAATGCGTTGCTGATAGCGGTCTTTGATTTCCGCGATATTAGTCGCCTCTTCTTTTTTCTCTTCTTTTGTTTTCGCCTGAGATTCTTTGCGCGCGAACATTTTCACGTCCACAACGATTCCTTCCACACCGGGAGGAACAGTCAAAGATGCGTCACGAACGTCGCCGGCTTTTTCACCGAAGATTGCGCGTAAAAGTTTTTCTTCAGGGGAAAGTTCGATTTCTGACTTCGGAGTAATTTTACCGACAAGAATATCGCCAGGCTTCACTTCCGCACCAACACGAACCACACCTTCCAAATCAAGGTCTTTCAATGCTTCTTCGCCGACATTCGGAATGTCGCGCGTGATTTCTTCATTACCAAGCTTGGTATCACGAGCTTCGACTTCAAACTCTTCGATGTGAAGCGAAGTATAAACGTCTTCTTTTGAAAGACGTTCGCTCAAAATGATAGCGTCTTCAAAGTTGTATCCGCCCCACGGCATGAAAGCCACCATCACATTGCGGCCGAGCGCGAGCTCTCCACCCTGAGTTGCGGCACCGTCAGCGAGAGGATCGCCTTTTTTAACTTTGTCGCCTTTTTTAACAAGCGGGCGCTGATTCAAACATGTTCCGGCATTGGAACGTTCAAACTTGTTCAGCTTATAGTTGATGTCATCTACGATGATTTCATCAGCAGAAACATACTTAACGGTTCCCTTTTGTTTAGAAATAACAACCGCACCTGAGTCGCGCGCGACATATTTTTCCATACCGGTTCCGACAAGCGGAGAATCAGTAATTAAAAGAGGAACGGCCTGACGTTGCATGTTCGAACCCATGAGAGCGCGGTTAGCGTCGTCATGTTCAAGGAACGGAATCAAAGATGCAGCAACAGAAACGAGCTGACGCGGAGAAACGTCCATGTAATCAATTTCCTCAGGCTTCTTTTTCAAGAAGTCACCACGGCAGCGGCAAGAAACAACGTCATTGACGAACTTGCCGGACTTTTCAATTTCCTCATTCGCCTGAGCGATAACATAACGATCTTCAACATCCGCTGTTAAATAATCAATTTTTTCTGTTACTTTTCCATTCACCACTTTGCGGTACGGAGTTTCCAAAAAGCCGACTTCATTCACACGTGCAAAAGTTGAAAGCGACGCGATAAGACCGATATTCGGTCCTTCCGGCGTTTCAATCGGACAAACACGTCCATAATGCGAAGGATGCACGTCGCGAACTTCAAAGCCCGCGCGCTCACGTGAAAGACCGCCTGGCCCGAGAGCCGACAAACGGCGCTTATGCGTTAATTCCGCAAGAGGATTAGTTTGATCCATGAATTGAGAAAGCTGACTGCGGCCAAAGAAATCCTTGATCGCGGCAGAAATCAATTTTGGATTGATCAAATTGTGAGGCATCGCCGCATCAAGATCATAAATCGACATACGCTCAACACATGAACGCTTCATGCGCGCGAGACCGACGCGGAATTGATTTTGAAGCAGCTCACCTACGGAACGCACGCGGCGGTTTCCAAGATGGTCAATATCATCCACTTTGATTTCGCCCGAACGAAGGCGGAGAAGCTGGCCCAAAACTTTGACCACGTCTTCGTAACCAAGCGTCGTCTTATCAGATTTACCTTCCATTCCAAGCTTACGATTAAGCATGAAACGTCCGACATTGCCGAGGTCATAACGCTGTTGGTCGAAAAACAACTTGTGAATCAAATCTTTAGCGGTTGATTCTGTTGGTGGATCACCGGGACGTACACGGCGATAAATCGCAAGCTGCGCATCGGCGCTTGTCTGATACGGATCGCGTTCAAGCGTATTCATGATGCAAAGATCATCGTTCGGCAACTTTGCAATCGTGAAAGACTTCACTTTACTTGCCGCAAAAACTTCGAGAATGTCTTTGGTCAAACGTGAACCGGCGAGCGCGATTGTTTCCTGATTTTCAGGATTAATAACGTTGTCGGCAATAAAAGAACCTTCGAGCTTCGCAAACTTGGAACGGTCGAAACCTTTTACGTCTTCGATTTGATAAAAGCTTTCCAAGAGGGCGCGTGTTGAAGGACAGCCCAAAGCGCGGAGAAGCGTTGTCGCAAGAATCTTGCGCTTACGGTCAATGAAGGCATACATGACACCATTGATATCTGTTTCAAATTCAAGCCATGCACCACGATACGGAATAATGCGCACGCCATAGATTTTTTTACCGCTCGGATGAACAGACTCTTCCAAAGAAAGACCAGGAGAACGGTGCAGCTGACTGACGACAACGCGTTCAGCGCCGTTGATCACGAAAGTTCCGGTTTCAGTCATAAGCGGAAGCTCGCCGATATAAACTTCCTGCTCTTTTGAAACGCCTTTACGCACAAGACGCAGTTTGACCTTCAAAGGGGCAGCATAGGTCATTCCGCGGCGGTGACATTCTAAAATAGAATATTTGGGCTTACCGAGAACATAGCCGCTGTACTCGAGACGGCAAGTTCCGTCGAAACTTTCAATCGGAAAGCAATCCGCGAAAGCAGACTCTAACCCTTGGCGCTTGCGCTTGCGGGCAGAACCCATCGACTGCAAAAACTCTTCGTATGAGTGAATTTGGATTTCAACCAAATTCGGCAGTTCAACCGTATCTAAAATTTTAGTGAAAACTTTTCTTTCAGTTAAAGGCACAGTAGGCCCTCCCTGGAATGATCTCTGGAAAAATCAGGGGCTCGCACGAGCCCCTGCTTAATACTGAACCGAAAGCGATTACTTGATTTCGACTTTAGCGCCGGCAGCTTCGAGCTGCTTCTTGATCTTTTCAGCTTCGTCTTTGGTCGCGCCTTCTTTAACAACCTTAGGAGCAGCTTCAACAAGGTCCTTAGCTTCTTTCAAGCCAAGGCTGGTTACAGCGCGAATTTCCTTAATAACATTGATTTTTTGTTCGCCAGCGCTGACAAGAACAACATTAAATGCTGTCTTTTCTTCAGCTGCGGCTGCACCGGCACCACCGCCAACTGCGGCAACTGCTGCTGGAGCTGCGGAAGCTGCGCTTACGCCAAACTTTTCTTCGAGAGCTTTAACCAATGTGGCCAACTCAAGAACTGTAAGACCTTCAATAGTTGTTAATACGGATTGCAGTTTTTCGGATACTGCTGTTTTTTCTGCTGTTGCTGTCATTTGATTCGAGCCTCCTTGATGATGATTTCAAAAACGTTTTACTTTTTGCTCTGCGTTATGCGCAACCGCGGTTGGGCTTTTGCCCAGAGCCTAAACTTTACAGTGCGCCCATTTTTTTGCTCTGCTTTAAACGCCGGTTGCGGCGATGTCGCAGAGGCAAAAATATTAATTCGAAGCCGGCGCCGCTTCCTTTTTCGTGCGGATCTGATCCAGCGCGACAACAAGGCCGCGCATGGTATTCGCTAACACACAAACAAACCCGGTGATCGGAGAATTCATTCTCACAACCATCTGAGTTAAAAGCTCATGACGCGAAGGCAGCTTCGAAAGCTGCTGAACAAATTCAGCACCTTCTAATTTACCCTCGAAAAGAACACCTACGCATTTGATCTGCGGAGAAACTTTTGTACCTTCAACCACATACTTGGAAATGTCTTGCGGCTCTTTATCACCAAAAGTCAAAATTACGGAGCCGGTTAAAAGCGATTCAACATTCGCTGTAACGCCTCGGCCTTTTAAAATTTTGCGCGCCATCGCATGCTTCACAAGCATCGAACGGTTCGCTGCTTTATTCATCTTTGCACGGGCCCTGGAAAGATCCGAAACACTTACTTTTTCAAAGTTTGAAAAGAAAACGTAAGAACTCTTCGCGAATTCCTTTTCGATTTCCTGATACATCATTTCTTTATCAATCGACGGCATATTTTCCTCTATCTAACTTTGTTTGCTTTTCGCGGTTGCGCCTTCTGCGCAGAGCAAAAAAATGTTTTTACAGACTGCTTAAGTTAAGTGTTAATCCCGGGCCCTGTGTCGGAGCAACAGTAATACTCTTTACGTATTCACCTTTGCTTGCTGCAGGCTTTGCATCACGCACTGCTTTAACAACGCTCTTGGCATTCTCAAGAATATTTTGCTCGGTGAATGAAATCTTGCCGCAAATTGCATGCAATCCGCCGGTCTTATCACTCTTAAATTCAACGCGCCCTGCTTTCAACTCTTTAACCGCAGTCGCAACCTGAGGGGTCACACCGCCTGTTTTAGGCGTTGGCATTAGACCCTTAGGCCCAAGTACGCGGCCTAGTTTGGAAACTTCACGCATCATGTCGGGATGTGCCACAACTGCGTCAAACTCAAACCAACCTGCCAAAACTTTAGCGACCAATTCTTCACCGCCGATATAATCAGCGCCAGCTGCTTTAGCTGCGTTGACTGCCTCACCTTTGCAAAAGCAAAGAACACGAACGCTTTTGCCACTGCCATGAGGAAGCGAAACCGTACCACGAACGTTTTCATCACCAGAATCTGCTTTGATTCCGAGCTGAAAGTTCAACGTAATGGTTTCATCATATTTATTGTCGCTTACTTGCTTGATAACCTTCACAGCATCAGCGAGTGAATAAACTTTTCCCGTTTCTACGAGAGCTGATCTTTTTACCTGACGTTTACTTTGCTTCATACTGTTTCCTTTTAACTCTGCGCTTTCGCGCAACCGTTAACCTTCAATAACTTCGATACCCATGCTCCGCGCTGTACCTTCGACTACTCTCATGGCACTTTCGAGCTTGGTCGCATTCATATCCACCATTTTCTTTTTGGCGATTTCAGCAACCTGGGATTTCTTAATTTGACCAATTTTTACTTTGCCAGCTTCACCGGATGCTTTTGCCAAACCAACCGCTTTTTTAATTGAAGCGGAAACCGGCGGCTGCTTAAGAATAAAATCAAAAGACTTATCTTTGTAAACCGTCATCACAACAGGGAAAACAGTTCCCATGTCTTTTTTTGTGCGTTCGTTGAACTGCTTACAGAACTCCATGATGTTAACACCATGTTGACCGAGCGCAGGACCTACCGGAGGAGCAGGATTCGCTTGTCCGCCCGGAAGCTGTAATTTGATATATGTTTTAATTTCTTTTGCCATCTGTGTCTTTTTCGCTCTGAGCGTTTAAACGCTCAACCGCGATTCCTTTTCTCGTTTAGATTCTTTCGACTTGCCAGTATTCAAGTTCAACCGGCGTTGCACGTCCAAAAATTGTTACTCGCACACGAAGCTTGCCGCGATCCGGATTGATTTGCTCAATCACTCCGTTAAAATTCGCAAACGCACCCTCTTTAACACGAACGCTTTCACCTTCGCCAAATTCAACTTTAGGCTTCGGCTTGGAAGTTTTTTCTTCCTGGCCTTGAATAATCTCGCTGATTTCTTTTTCAGTAAGAGGAATCGGGCGCTTGCCAGTTCCAACAAACCCGGAAACCCCCGGGGTGTTCTTCACGAGATACCAAGTCTCATCGCTCAAATCCATCTTCACAAAGATATAACCGGCAAAAAATTTACGGTCGCTGATACGTTTTTTTCCGCCCTTAACTTCACTTACCTTTTCTGTCGGAATCAAAACTTCCTGAATCTTGTCAGCCAAACCCTGCATTTGCGCGCGCACCAATAAACCGGAACGGGCCTTGCCTTCAAGACCTGTCTGCGTGTGCACTACATACCATTTAAGATCTGCCATTGTAACCATCAACCCCGCCGGATCAACACGCTCAATAAAGAGGAGTTGCCAAAATCAATTACAAAAATTAAACCTGTCAAAAAAGCCGCCGCAATAATCACAACGATGCCAGCCTGAATCACTTCAGCGCGCGCAGGCCAAGTTACCTTTTTCAACTCTTGAACGATCTCACCGAAAAAACCGCCGATTTTCTGAATCATTTAATCTCTCAACTATTTTACGGTTGCGCCTTAGCGCAGAGCCAAATCTTTTACTGTGCGGCTGGGCATCATCACCCAGAGCCGAAACATATCGTACGATACAGGCCTGGTAGGTTCGGCACCTTCCGTTCATGTCCGCTAGTCGCGGCATTCACTACAGGTTGCCACCCGCTTCGCCTGGCCTTCGCTATACGCGAATCTGACATTAGTCAGATTCTTGCTCCGCTCAGCTTCGTCATTTGCGAAGCTCCCTTCGAAACCTACTTAACAATCGCTCTTGCCAACTCTTTCCGCCGGTTGCGCTGGCAACGCAGAGGCGAAATAATTCGTACAGGCCTGGTAGGATTCGAACCTACAACAAGCGGTTTTGGAGACCGCCGCTCTAGCCAATTGGAGCTACAGGCCTATAAAACCTAAAACCCCGCATTCGCTTCGCGGTTGTGCCAAAAGCACAGAGCCAAAATAACTCGTTACTTCTTCTCTTTGAAAAGAATATGCTTGCGCAACGTCGGACAATATTTTTTTCTCTCAAGCCGTTCGGGATTCTGCTTCTTGTTCTTCCGAGTCATATAAGTCGTCGAACTCGCGGGATCCGTCGAAACCAAAGTTATAATTTCACTAGCCATTTAAAACCTCTTGTTTTTATCTGCAAATAAATTTGCAGATAAAAAATCCCCGCTGATTTTTCAGCGGGGATTTAAAAAAACTATTCGACAATCTCGCTTACAACACCTGCGCCAACTGTTTTACCGCCTTCGCGAATCGCGAAGCGTAATTCCTTTTCCATGGCAACGGGAGCAATCAATTCGCCCGTGATGGAAACGTTGTCACCAGGCATCACCATTTCGCGGCCGGCCGGCAACTCAACGATGCCGGTTACGTCGGTGGTACGGAAATAAAACTGAGGGCGATATCCCTTGAAGAAAGGGGTATGACGTCCGCCTTCTTCTTTGCTCAAGATATAAACTTCGGCTTTGAACTTTTTGTGAGGAGAAACAGAGTTCGGAGCGCAAATAACCATACCGCGCTGAATCTGATCTTTTTCAACACCGCGAAGCAAAAGACCTACGTTGTCGCCGGCTTGACCCTGATCAAGCATCTTACGGAACATTTCAACGCCGGTTACAGTTGTCTTCAATTTTTGTTCCTGCATACCAACGATTTCAGCTTCATCACCCACTTTGATGATTCCGCGTTCAATACGTCCTGTCGCAACAGTACCGCGACCTGAGATTGAGAAAACGTCTTCAACTGACATCAAGAAAGGCTTGTCAATTTCGCGCTTCGGCTCAGGAATGTGCTGATCCAATGCATCCACCAACTCTTCAATGCACTTGATTGCAGCAGGATCTTTTGGATTTTGTGCAGCCGGGAGACCGGAACCGCGAATAACCGGGATTTTATCTCCGGGAAACTTATACTTTGTTAAAAGATCGCGGACTTCCATTTCAACGAGATCAAGAAGTTCTTTGTCATCAACAAGGTCAATCTTGTTAAGAAAAACAACGATCGCAGGAACGCCAACCTGACGTGCAAGCAAAATGTGTTCACGTGTTTGCGGCATCGGACCGTCAACAGCGGAAACAACGAGAATCGCTCCGTCCATCTGCGCGGCGCCGGTGATCATATTTTTAATATAGTCAGCGTGTCCCGGGCAGTCAATGTGAGCATAATGACGTGTCGCGGATGAGTATTCAACGTGGGAAACAGCAATAGTAACGATTTTAGAATCGTCGCGAACAGTTCCGCCCTTTGCAATTTCAGCATACGTCTTAATATCAGCAAGACCTTTTGCATTTTGAACCATGCAAAGCGCTGTAGTTAACGTAGTTTTACCATGGTCGACGTGGCCAATTGTACCGACGTTTACGTGCGGTTTTGTTCTGTCAAATTTTTCTTTTGCCATGGTCGTATCTCCTTCGATTATATTTTACAAATTTTATTTCGCTCTGCGAAACCGCACTACATATACTCGTTCCGAAACCCAGCTGAAGATGGGAATCGAACCCACGACCTCGTCCTTACCAAGGACGTGCTCTACCAACTGAGCTACTTCAGCACCAGCTGAAGGCAAAAAATCTCTCTCAACCTTTTTGGGGTAGAGAATACCCATAGGGACTCTGGTCCTGAGGATAAAAGAGCTGACATTCTATCCTCGGTTTTTCGCATGTCAATTCTTTTTTAGGAAATTTTTTAACTTTTTTTTGAACACGTCCCAATCTAAAAATTAGGCTGTTAAACTGCCAAAAAACTTGAAAAGTATCGCTAAAAAAAGAATGTTTCCTTTTTTTAATAATATTTATTTATAGTTAATTTTATATGTAAATTGATAGCGATAGATAGTTTTTGACATTTTTAATTTTTCCGGAAACTTGACCGAATATTTTTACTGTATATAATGCCGCGTCTTTCAAGCAATACCTGACTCAATATTAACGGAGAAACTATGCCGACTTTAATTCTTATCCGCCATGGAGAATCACAATGGAATCTTGAAAACCGTTTCACCGGCTGGGTGGATGTCGAGCTTTCCGCAAAGGGCGTCAATGAAGCCAATGAGGCCGGCAAGAAATTGGCCGGCTATAAAATCGATAAGGCTTATACTTCTATTCTTAAACGCGCGATCAATACGCTGGACCTTGCTCTTCAGTCAGCGGGAAAAACCGGCCTTCCGATCATACGCGATAAAGCTTTAAACGAACGCCATTACGGCGCCTTACAAGGTTTGAATAAAGCCGAAACCGCCAATTTATATAGTGATGAGCAGGTTCATATTTGGCGCCGCAGCTATGATGTGCCGCCCCCAACAGAAAAAACAGATTTTAATCCGGAAGGCTTCAGCGAAAGCTTGAAAGATACCGCTGCGCGCGCCGTACCTTATTTTGAAAAAAATATTGCCGCAGATTTAAAAGCCGGAAAAAATGTGATTGTTGCCGCGCATGGCAACAGCTTGCGCGCAATCGTCATGCACTTAGAAAAAATGACCAAAGAGCAAGTTTTGGAATTGAATATTCCAACCGCAACGCCGCTCGTTTATGAGCTCGATAATAATTTGAAAATTATTTCAAAAAAGATACTGAAGTGAAATAAGCAAATCATTTACGGAACAACGTAAATGGTATTGCGAATTTCATCCCCGCGAAAGCGGGAATCTAATCCCACTGGATTCCCGCCTGCGCGGGAATGACAAACAACCGGCTTTTAGCTCTAACTAGTGAGTCGCAGAATTAGGGTTTGTTTCCGCGGCTTTAGACAGTACTTCGAATTCTGCTTCAGCCGCTTCGCGCCTGGCTTCATTGTCGGCGTGTTCGCGGATTTCCTCCTCTACAGAAGAGGCAATTCCATGATATTGCGGCGCGGGCAGAAGCGGCGCATTACCCTCTTCATTTAAACCGATACGCTGAAAAAGTTCACGCGCGAAAATCTGCGCAACAACCCTGAAATTTGATTTTTCCCCGACGCTGAATTCTTTATTTTGGAAATCATATTTTTTCTTTTTTAGAAGCGGGGAAGTCGCGTCTGTTTCGACAACTTCATTAACTGAAATCCGCGTTTCAACCGGCGACAAACCAAGTCCCCGGTTTTTTTTGCGCGCGTCTTCCGGCTGCACCAGCAAATGGAAATTCAAATGGCCGCTGACCCGGCGCATGAGAGCAATTTTGTTGATTTGAATATCGAGCAAAACCGGCTTTAAATCGCCTTCGCTGAAGAAGCCCCTGCTCCTGTCAAAACGCATGTCCACCCGCTCAATTTCGAGCATGTCACCGCGCGGAAAACCATAGGGATTCCCAACTTTGAGCTTCTCTAAAATAATGCCGGGTAAAGACAAGTCGATTTGCGCCTTCTGAATCGAGATATCGGTATCCCAATAAAGACCCAGCGAAGACGAAAGCGCGGTCTTCAAAAGGAGTCCGTTGAAAAGAATGCCGAGCGCAATGATCAAAAGAAATACCTGCACCCAAAAGATAAAAAAACGTACGATTTTGTTCATGTATTACTTGACAATTTACTTTCTTTCAGCATAATATTCGCGGTTTCATTTATTTTATAAATGCTTGAAGCCATTGGGGTTGTGACAATTATAATGTTTGGCACACCGTTCGTGTTTGGCCGCCAAGGACCAGCAAATTCTTAATAACTTAAAAATTTTCGGGCTCGCACTCACCATTCCTACGGTTTTGGTTTGCGGACCTCTGCTGGGATATGGCATTGCTTGTGCTTTAATCAAAAAGGGGATGTCCCCTTCTTTAGCCTTGCCTCTGCTAGTAGGTGCGGGATCTATTTTAGCATTAGTCCAAACTTTTAGAACGGTTAAATTGATTTCAAAAGCAGAGACGACCAGCGCTAAAGGGACAGAGGCTAAAGAAATTCATGACCGAGAGCATACAAAGTGAACATATTGCCGGAGCTGCAGCAAATCATGAAGCAGTTCACGAAGCGCACGAGTTCCCCAACTTCATCCACTTACTTTCCGACCGCTTCCACGATTCCGCCATTTTGCATTTTATGCATCAGTGGGAAAACCTTTTTTTCTCAGGAACAATTTTAGTTCTCATTTCCTCCATCCTTTTGATTGCTGCTGCGCGTGACACATTGATTCCGGATGTTTTTCGAAATGCGGTCGAAGCGCTTGTCGAAGGCATTGAAAATTTCATTGTCAGCATCTTGGGCGAAGAAGGCCGCAAGCATGTTCCTTTTTTAGGCACAACTTTTCTTTATATCTTCTTCATGAATTACTGCGGGTTGTTTCCTTTTTTTAAATCTCCGACTTCTTCTTTAAACACTACGATTCCTTTGGCTTTGATTGCGGTTTGTTATATTCAATATTGGGGGCTTCGCGAACTAGGTTTTAAAAAATATTTACTGCATATCGCCGGCAGCCCGGAAGGCATCGCCTCGTGGATCATCGGCGTCATTCTGCTTTTCCCGCTTAATATCATGCTTGAGTTCCTCGCTGTTCCATTAAGTTTATCCGTTCGTCTCTTCGCGAACGTCTCGAGTGAAGACTCTTTGCTTTATCAATTTTCGCGCATTGTTTTGCGTTCATATTTATTCGCTTTTCCGCTGCAGCTTTTTGGAAATGCCCTCGCGTTTCTTTTCAGCGGAATTCAAGCTTTCGTTTTTACTTTGCTGACAACCGTTTATATCAAAGCCATGATGCCCGGTGAACATGGCCCCGAACACTCTGAGTCTTTGACTCAACCGGTATCGGGACATTAAGACAATAATTTTAGAAACAAATTTTTCAAATTAAATTAAGGAGATCAGACAATGTTAACTAAAGAAATCGTACTCGCTTTCGCAATTCCTCTCGGCCTCGGCATCGCTGCTTTGGGCTGCGGTATCGGCATCGGTAACGCCGTGAACGGCGCCATGCAGGCTATCGGCCGTCAACCTGAAGCTTCCGGAAAAATTATTCCGAATATGCTTATCGGATGCGCTTTGATCGAAGCTCTTACACTTTACGTGTTCGCGCTTGCACTCATGAAAATCTGATCTGAAACAAAAATGCACGTATGAATATTGTTCCAGCAGAAATTTTAGTCCAGCTTGTCGCTTTTCTGATTGCGTTTTTCACGCTGAGAAAGTACGCGTGGATTCCGATGCAAAAATCACTCGCCGCGCGCCGTGACCACATCAAATGCAGTATTGAAGATGTGGAACGCGCTAAAGCCGAGATGGAAAAGCTGAAAGCGGAATACCAGGAACTTCTCAAGAGAATCGAAGATGAAGGCCGTATTAAAATGGCTGAAGTCGTCGAGGCCGGCCGCCTGATCGCGAAAGAGACCCAGGATAAAGCCCGTGAAGAAGCTCAGCGCACTTTTGATAAAACAAAAGCTGCGCTTGATTTGGAAGTCGCGAAAGCGCGCATCACCATGCGCCGTGAAATCGCCGATCTTTCGATTCATGTTGCTGAAAAAATTTTAGGCGATCATTTAAGTGACGGCAAACAGCGCGAAAAAGCTTCGCAGCTCGTAGATCAATTCGAAAAATCATTATGAAAGACGCAGGAATTATCGCCAAACGCTACGCGGAAGCCCTTTTCAACCTCTGCCTGAAGGAAAAGAACCTTGGGGTGGTTGAAAAGTCTTTTGATTCGTTTGTAAATGAAACCACGAAGAACACAACTTTCGTGCACTTCATGGAGAGCCCCGTGATTCCGCATAAAAGCAAAGAAGCTGTGCTTGAAAAAATTATTCCTCAAGGAATGCCGCCGCTCTTGGTGCTTTTTTTGAAACTGGTCCTGGCTAAAAAAAGGTTTGAAGTTTTGACTTTGATCGAAAAAACTTTTCAACAGCGCTCGGAACGCTATCGCGGTGTTCATCGGGCGGAATTAACCACGGCGGTTGCCGTGGAGCTCGCGGCAGAAAAAAAACTAACCGCACTGCTTGAAAAGAAATTTTCTCGAGAGAAAATTTCGGCTTCTGAGCCTTCGGCTCAACCGGAAGTTATTCTTACAAAAAAAGTTGATCCCAAAATATTGGGCGGATTTATTTTAAAATGGGATGAGCTCGTCGTTGATGCGAGCTATCAAACAAAATTACGCGAAATGAAGCAGCGGCTCTATGCCACCGCGATCTAATACAATTTAAAATCTTGCCTTGCTGGAAGCAAACAGTTCAAAAAGCTTCAGATGCAAGGCGCAGACGAGCAACCGAGGAGGCGTACTGAAAACGTACGTCGCACGAGCGTTGCGAAGTTTGTAACGCAGCAGATGAATTTTTTCAACTGTTTGCGCAACAAAAGGAATGAACCATTATGTTGAAGGCTGATGAAGTAACACAGGCGCTCGAAAAAGAAATCGCAAAGTATCAATCGAAGCTCGACATTGAATCGGTTGGATATGTGCTTCAAGTCGGCGACGGAATCGCGCGCGTGCACGGACTTGAAACCGTCATGGCCGGCGAACTCGTCACATTCGAAGACGGCACCGCCGGGCTCGTTTTGAACCTTGAACCCAGCCAGGTCGGCGTGGTTATTCTCGGTGATGACCGCAAGATTAAAGAAGGCGGCATGGTTAAACGTACGGGCAAAATCGCTGAAGTTCCCGTTGGCCCGGCATTAAAAGGCCGCGTAGTGAATCCGCTCGGCGAACCACTGGACGGCAAAGGCCCAATTGTTTCCAATAAAAAACGTCCGATTGAAACGCTGCCTCCATCAGTGATTCAACGCCAGCCCGTTAAAGAGCCTTTGCAAACAGGTATCAAAGCCGTCGATGCCATGATTCCAATCGGACGCGGACAACGCGAATTAATTATCGGTGACCGTCAAACCGGGAAAACCGCGATTATTGTTGATACCATCATCAATCAGAAAGGCACAGGCATTCACTGTATTTATGTCGCGATCGGACAAAAACTTTCCAGCGTTCTCGCGCTTGCGAAAAAATTCGAAGAGCATGGCGCAATGGAATTCACGACCATTGTGTGCGCTTCTTCGAATGATCCCGCTCCGCTTCAATACTTAGCGCCTTATGCCGGCTGCGCAATCGGCGAAGAAGTCATGCATACGGGCGGTCATGCGCTTGTCGCGTTTGACGATCTTTCCAAGCACGCCGTCGCTTACCGTCAGTTGTCATTGCTTTTGCAGCGCCCGCCCGGACGTGAAGCTTATCCCGGAGACGTTTTCTATATTCACTCGCGACTGCTTGAACGCGCCGCGAAAATGCGTGAAGATTTGGGCGGCGGTTCTTTAACGGCTTTGCCCGTTATTGAAACTCAGCTCGGCGACGTCTCGGCTTATATTCCAACCAACGTAATTTCGATTACGGACGGACAGATTTATCTCGAAACCGATTTGTTTTACGCGGGTGTTCGGCCGGCGATTAACGTCGGTCTTTCCGTTTCACGCGTGGGCGGTAATGCTCAAACCAAAGCGATGAAACAAGTTGCGGGAACTTTGCGTCTGGCGCTTGCGCAGTACCGCGAACTCGCGGCATTCGCCCAGCTTTCAACCGACCTTGATAAAGCAACGAAAGACCAGTTGACACGCGGTGAACGCATGGTTGAACTTTTGAAGCAAGACGTTTTTGAACCGCAGCCTTTCGAAAAGCAGGTTGCGATTCTTTTAGCCGGAAACGAAGGTATCTTGGATGACATCCCGCTGAAACGTTTGCGTGATTTCGAAACCGGTTATTTCCAATTTTTGGATTCAAATTACGCTGATGCTGTCAAAGACATCCAAAAAAATAAAAAACTTTCGGATGAAGTCAAAACGAAATTAAAGCAAGCTGCGGTTACATTCAAACAATCATTCAAGCAGTAACATTTGGGTGGTTTTACATAAAGTAAAACCACCGTTTATAAAAAGCTAAATTATGAGCGGTCAACTACGTACATTAAAAAATCGAATCCGCAGTATTTCCAGCACAAAGAAAATCACGCGTGCGATGGAAATGGTGTCGGCGTCCAAGCTCAAGCGCTATCAAAAAATGGTGCAGGACGGCGCTGCCTATGCGGAAGGCTTACTTAATCTTTTGAAACGTGTTAGCGCCAGCAGCGCCGAAGCGACTCATCCCCTTTTAGAAAAAAGGCCTGAGAAAAAGAAAGCATTAATCGTTTTTACTTCGGATGCGGGCCTTGCTGGTTCTTATAATCAGGACTTAATTGGCGCTGCCGGAAAATTTTTAAAAAATGAAAAAGAAGCTCCGGTTCTGCTGGGTGTGGGAAAAATGGGCGTTCAATTTTTGAAGAAATCGGGCTCTGATTTCGAAAAAATCTTTATCGAAACCAAGGCCGCGGAAATTGAAAACGTTATTACATCTATTAAAGACACCACCCTGGAACTTTTCATGTCAAAACGCGTGGATGCAATCTACGTCACTTACAGCCGCTTTATCAGCGCTTCCCGCTTTCAAGCAGTTACGGAAAAACTATTACCTTTCACGCTCGATGCGGTAAAAACAAAATCCCCTGCCGAAGAAACTAAAAAACCTACGGAAGAAAATTACATCATGGAGCCTGACGCGAATGCTTTATTTGAAAAATTAGTGCCGGCGGTTTTCAGCATGCGTATCCGCAGTATTTTTCTTGAATCTTTTGTGAGCGAACAGATGGCACGCATGAACGCCATGCATCAAGCAACTGAAAACGCTTCGGAATTGATCGACGAACTTGTGCTTGAACGCAATAAAGCGCGTCAAGCCGCGATTACTAAAGAACTTATTGAAATTATTTCCGGTTCCAAAGCTATGAAGGCTTGAGAGCCGCGCTAACATTTGGTTTTTAAATATAAAATTTAAAAACATAACTTTGCAAGAGGCGGAAACGCCTTAGCATTTTTAGACTTTATGTCTAAAAATAAAAATAATAAGAGTGGAGGACGTATGTCATTCGGAAAAGTAGTGCAGGTTATGGGTCCCAGTGTGGACATTCAATTTGAAACAGACCAGCTGCCCGCAATTTATAACGCAGTCGAAATTGCTTCGGCTGACTCAAAATCGAAACTTGTACTCGAAGTCGCGCAACATATCGGCGACAACGTTGTACGCTGCATCGCCTTAGCGTCAACCGACGGCCTTGTGCGCGGCATGAAAGCCAATGATACGGGCGCACCGATTTCAGTTCCGGTCGGCGAACAAACTCTCGGTCGTATTTTTAATTTACTCGGCGAGCCGATCGACGAACAACAAGGCAAGCCGATTGACCGTACAAAAACTTATCCCATTCACCGTGAAGCACCTTCTTATATGGAGCTTCTGCCGGTTTCTGAAACATTGGAAACAGGTATCAAAGTTATCGACTTCTTGGCGCCTTATGCAAAGGGCGGAAAAGTCGGCTTGTTCGGCGGCGCAGGCGTCGGTAAAACCGTTATCGTCCAGGAATTGATTCATAACATCGCGACCCAGCACGGTGGCGTTTCCGTTTTCTGCGGCGTCGGTGAACGTACCCGCGAAGGTAATGACTTATGGCTTGAATTGAATGAGTCAGGCGTCCATAAGAAAACTGCGCTTGTGTTCGGACAGATGAATGAGCCGCCAGGAGCGCGTCTGCGTGTTCCTCTTACAGGCCTTGCGATGGCAGAATATTTCCGTGATGAAGCGCATCAAGACGTTTTGCTTTTCATCGACAACATTTTCCGTTTCACCCAAGCGGGTTCTGAAGTATCCGCGCTTTTGGGACGCATGCCTTCCGCTGTCGGTTATCAGCCGAACCTTGCAACCGAAATGGCCGCATTGCAGGAGCGCATTGCTTCAACTAAATCCGGTTCAATTACTTCGGTTCAGGCGATTTACGTTCCCGCTGACGATTTAACTGATCCGGCTCCGGCAACCGCCTTCTCGCATTTGGACGGTGTTACCGTTCTTTCGCGCCAGATCGCAGAGCTTGGTATTTATCCGGCCGTGGATCCGCTTTCTTCGACTTCACGCATGCTTGATCCGCATATTCTGGGTAAGGACCATTACAATACGGCACGCGAAGTGCAGCGCATTCTTCAGCGTTACAAAGATTTGCGCGATATTATCGCCATTCTGGGTATCAATGAATTGTCGCAGGAAGATAAAGAAACCGTTGCGCGCGCGCGGAAGCTTGAAAAATTTCTTTCGCAGCCTTTTAACGTTGCTGAACAATTCACCGGCGTTAAGGGTAAATATGTGCGCTTGAAAGATACGATTGAAAGCTTTAAGCGTATCGTTGCCGGTGAATTCGACCATGTCCCGGAACAATGTTTCTACATGGCGGGCGGTATTGAAGATGTCATCCAAAACTACGAGACCATGAAAAAATAATATTTGCCTCTGCGTTGTTTTTTAGTCTCTGCGTTTCACGCAACCGACAATAAAAATAACGCAATTGGCAAAAACAAATTCCGGTTGCGCTTTGGCGCAGAGGAAAAAGAATACAGATGAGCTACAACCTACAGATCATTACACCGCAGGGAAAAGTTTACGATGCTGAGGTCGAGCATGCACAGGTTCCGGGCGATCCCGGCTCCTTCGGCGTGCTTTCCAATCATGCGGCGCTTATCTCCTCTTCAACGGGCGGCAAGCTGTCAATCCGCGAAAAAGGCGGCAAAAACAGCTCTTTTACCGTAGGCGCAGGATTTTTTGAAACCCGTAAGAATCAGGCCGTATTTTTGGCCGAATCTTTTGCGGAACGTACCTAATCAATGAAAGCGCTTTTCTTCTGGCTCTTTTCGGTCATTTCTGTCGTCAGTGCGCTGAGTATTTTATTTGTAAGACGGCCCACACGCGCTTTGCTCGGCCTTCTGGTTTCCATGCTTTGCTTAAGCGTACTTTATACTTTGCTGCATGCCTATTTCGTTGCCATCGTGCATTTGATTGTCTATGCCGGTGCGGTCATGGTACTTTTTCTTTTTGTGATCATGCTGCAAGGTTTAGGCGCTACAACACTTCCGCTTCTCGAGAGATTCAATAAAGGTCATTTGATTTTGACCGTTCTTTCTGGTGCGATATTTGTGACACTTTTAACCGTTATTTTTTCAAACGCCAAGCTGCCTGCCTTACAAAATCCGGAAGGCACGGTAGAAAACTTAGGGCACATTTTGTTTTCCAATTATATTCTGCCCTTTGAACTTATTTCCGTTTTGGTTCTTCTGGGTATTTTTGCCGCCGTAACCTTAGCAAAAAATGAAAGGGCGGCGGCATGACAACTATCCCTTCTGAATATTATTTAGTCTTGGCCGGCATTCTTTTTTCCATCGGTCTTTTCGGGATTTTACTGCGCCGTAACATCCTGATTATTCTTTTGTGTCTGGAACTGATGCTGAATGCCGCAAATCTTGTTTTAGTCACCGCCTCTTCGGTTCATGGCCATACTGACGGCCAAATTATGGCCTTTTTTGTGATGGTGATTGCCGCGGTGGAAGTCACTATCGGCCTCGCGATTGCTGTTTTACTTTTTAAAGAAAAAAATACCGTCGACACCGGAGAGATTACATCTCTCAAAGGTTAAAACTTAAAAGTCAAAACTCAAAACCTAAAACTTGCTCGAACAACTTTGGGTTCCAAGCTATGGTTTTAAGATTTTAGATTTAAATTTTGAGCTTATTATGCTGAGTTTATGTTGGACAATTTTGGGATTGCCGCTTGCCGCTTCCGCGGTGATTTCGCTTTTATTAATTCCCGCCGAAAAGGCCGCTAAAGATAAACATTTTTTCCGCACAGCATCTGCCTTTTTGTCCGTTCTTTCGATGGCAGCCGCATTCGGCTTAAGTCTTTTGCTTCTGCAGAACTTCCGCAGCATTGAAAACCATAGCGAGGTTTTTGAAACTTCCCTGAATTGGATGACTTTACCGCAATTCCGGATTGAAATCGGTTTGCTTCTCAATAATCTTACATTGCTGATGCTTTTAATTGTGACCGGCGTATCTTTACTCGTAGCACTATTCTCCTCCCGGTACATGAAAGGCGAAGAGGGCTATTCCCGTTATTTTGCCGCGCTTTCTTTTTTTGCTTTTTCAATGCTCGGAATCGTGCTTTCCAATAATTTGATCCAGATTTTTATTTTTTGGGAATTGGTCGGTGTGGCTTCTTATCTTTTAATCGGTTTCTGGTTTGAAAAGCCTTCGGCCAGCATCGCATCAAAAAAAGCTTTTCTCGTAACGCGTATCGGTGACGTTGGCATGATGCTTGGCATTCTGCTTTTGCTCGGGCTATTACTCAAATCCGGCACTGGTACATTTAACTTTCTTGAGTTGGAAACAAGACTGCATCAGTCTGCTTTACCGGCCGGGCTTTTCACCTTGGCCTGCATTGGTATTTTTTTCGGAGCCGTTGGTAAATCGGCGCAGGTGCCTTTGCATGTTTGGCTGCCGGATGCGATGGAAGGTCCGACACCGGCCAGTGCATTAATCCACGCCGCGACCATGGTTGCTGCGGGCGTGTTCATGCTTGCCCGTCTTTTCTTTTTATTTGAAATGAGTCCAGTAACACTGCAAATCATAGCTTGGACCGGTATTATCACCGCTTTTCTCGCGGCATCCATTGCTGTTGTTCAAAATGACATTAAAAAGGTACTCGCCTACTCCACGCTTTCGCAGCTGGGATATATGGTCATGGCCGTCGGCCTTAAAAACCCCGAAGCCGGAATGTTTCATTTAACAACCCACGCTTTTTTCAAAGCCTTGCTCTTTCTTGGCGCCGGCAGTTTGATCCATGCTCTGCACACGCAGGATATATGGGAGATGTCGGCACTGGTCCGTTCCGACCAAAGTCATTCTGCCTCTGCGTCTTCGACGCAACCGGCACATCGCAGCTGGCTAAAAACTATTCCTATCACAGGTCTTACTTTTCTAATCGGAACTGCCGCGCTTGCAGGGCTTCCTTTTACGAGCGGTTTTTTCAGCAAAGAAGAAATTCTCGGTGCGGCTTCGACCGGTCCCCGCATTGTTTTTGGAATGGCACTTGCGGTTGTTTTTCTGACAGCTTTCTACATGGGCCGCGCTGTTACAATTATCTTCTGGAGCTCCGCTCCAACCAGACACCCTCAAAAACATGTGGAAATACATGAAGATAATTGGATGATTACTGTTCCGCTGCTTATCCTCGCTGTTTTTTCTTTAATTGCCGGCTATTTACCTTTCAAATCATTTTTAGAGAATCAAACAGCGCATGCTGAAATTCATCCGCAGTGGCTGGCTGCGGCTTCAGTCACCCTTGCTTGCTGCGGACTTTTACTCAGTTTTGTTCTTTACCGCCGGTCTTCTTCGCCTCTGAGCCAAGGGCTCAACCGGAAAAACCTCCTAACTCAACTCGTCACATTTCTTAAAGAAAAATATTATTTCGATAAATTCTATGACTGGTTCATCATTCATGTTCAGGAAAATATCGCGCGTGCCGCGGACAACTTCGAACGTGTCGTGCTTGAACGCGGCGGCAATCAAGGTTTGGCGGGTTTAACGCAATTTCTGGGAAATACAGCGCGTAAATTACAAAACGGCTGGATCCAAAGCTATGCTCTTGTTTTCGCAATCGGCTTTATTGCATTGGTTGCTTATCTTGTATTTTGCGGAGCAAAGTTATGACACTGCACGGGACACATTTATGATTGCGGCATTACCTTTCATTCCTTATTTAGCAGCATTGGCAATTCTTTGCGTTCCGGCTGCAAAGGAAAAACTTTTACGCTGGCTTACGATCGGTGCAACCGGTGCTTGTTTGCTGATCACGCTGGTTTTAACGCAGCATTTTGACCGTACACTTCCAGGCTTTCAATTTGTTCATTCCTGGGATTGCTTTGCAGAAATGGGCATCCGTTATCAGGTCGGACTTGACGGTATTAATCTTATTTTCTGCCTGTTGCTGGCCATTGTCGCTTTTGCCGGTGCTTTTATTGCTGTCAAAACAAAAAATCGCCTGAAAGAATATCTTTTTTATTATTTGATCTTAACGGGCAGCATGTTTGCCGTTTTTACAGTATTGAATGTTTTCTTCTTATATGTCTTTTATGAAATGACTTTGATCCCGGTTTTTGCAATGTTAGGAATCGCAGGTCATCCGGCGCTGAAAGAAAAAGGCGCGATGCATCTTGCGCTTTATATGATGGCCGGCGCAGTGATCGGCCTTTTCGCAATATTTAACTTATACGATATTCTCGGCCCGGCCTTCATGGACCTAACCCAGGCCAAGGCAGTTGCACTTTCTAATGCGCCATTATTAACGCCCGATGTTCAGAAGTGGCTCGCCGCGCTTTTGATTGTCGGTTTCGGCATCATGACTTCACTTTGGCCGCTTCATAACTGGTCGCCTTCCGCTTATGCCGCTGCGCCATCGTCTTTGTCCATGCTGCATGCCGGAGTAAAAATTGGTCCATATTTTCTGCTGCGCATTGCAATCGCTTATTTGCCGGCCGGCTTTCAGTTTTGGGCGCCTTCTTTAGCCGTTCTCGCGACCATCGGCGTAATCTACGGCGGTTTTGCAGCCATTCGCCAAAAGAGCTTGAATACGATGGCGGCTTTTTCAAGTGTCAGCCACATAGGCTATGTTTTGCTCGCTTTAGCGGCCCTCAATCTGACTTCATTATCCGCAGGAATCCTGCTTATTTTTGGCCACGGGATCATGACCGCTTGTCTGTTCGGTTTGATCGGGCATTTAACCGCACAAGCCCATACGGACGGTATTCACGAATTCGGCGGACTCGGCAAATCACTCCCTTTCTTTTCTGTCTGTTTTATGCTGACCTCGCTGGCGTCATCGGGAATTCCGGGCTTTGCTAATTTTCCTGCGGAACTTTTAGTTTTTCTGAGCTCCTGGAAAAATTTTTCGGCCGCGGTTATTTTTGGAGTTTTTGGAGTTTTGATCACAGCGATTTATATGATCCGTGCGGTTCAGGCGCTTTGCTTCGGTACGGAAAGCAACCGCTCAAAAAACTTAACAGACATGACAACACTCTTTGATAAAACACCTTTTCTGATTTTATTGGCCGTGCTTTGCTTTTTCGGATTTTTTCCAAGCGCGCTCTTATCGATTATTCAACCGGCAGTCACAAGGCTTTTATCATGAGCAGCTTAGGCCTTTCTCATTTTATTCCGGATTTAATCAGCGTCGGACTGCTGGCTTATTTCCTGACTGAAGCCATCATCACGGGACAAAAAGACCACCGTTCTATTTTCAATCCTTTGGCCGTAGGAACCGTAATTCTCGGCGCCGCGCTTTTCTTTTTCGGACGTAATACCGGCACGGGCTTCGGCGGAATGGTTTCAAACGATCTTTTTGCGCTTTATTTTAAAACTTTCTTTACGCTGGTCTTTTTCGTGATTGTTTTCATATGCCGTGATTTCTTCAAGGATTCGGCCGCCAAACAGCAAGAATTCGGATTAATTCTCTGGTGCCCGTTGATCGGCCTTTATTTTCTCGCTTCCGCTTCCCATTTCTTGATGCTTTTCATAGCGCTTGAAATATTGACCATGGCTATTTACCTGCTTGCCGCTTACAGCCGGCGGACGATTTCAGTTGAAGCAGGCCTTAAATATTTAATGATGGGATCAATCGCTTCGGGTTTTACGATTTTCGGAATCGCATTGCTTTATATGCAAACCGGCACACTTTCATTCGCGGAAATCGCAGCCGTAAAACAAACTTTATTCGCCAGCCGCCTAGGTTTGCTGGCGCTGCTTTTTATTTTTGCGGGATTGGGATTTAAAGCGGCAACCTTTCCTTTTCAGCTTTGGGTTCCGGACGTTTATCAAGGTTCGCCGGCGCCCGTTTCCGCACTCATGTCGGTTGCTTCCAAAGCCGCGGGATTTTTGCTGATCATTCGTTTTTTTGGCATGACAGTCGGGCCATTGAATGCGCATTGGAAAATGGCTTTGTCCGTGTTGTCTCTTTTTACTTTGCTCTACGGTAATTTGGGTGCTTTGGCACAAACGAGCTTTAAGCGCCTCATGGGCTATTCCAGCATCGGCCATGCGGGTTATTTGATGCTTGCCATTGCCTCAGGCACAGCTTCAAGCACAGCGGCCATCTTGTATTACTTCACGGGTTACGCAGCAAGTACTTTGGCTGTTTTTTATGCCATTACCTTGGTTGAAAAAGCAATAGGCTCGGATTCAACCGAAAATTTTGAGGGCCTTTCAAAAACATCGCCTTTCCTTTCCGCTGTCCTTTTTATTGCACTTTTATCTTTAGCCGGTGTTCCACCGCTTGCAGGCTTTATGGGGAAATTCTGGATTCTCTTTTTAGGACTACAGGCAGGTTTAGGATGGCTTGTGTCGGCCGGACTGGTAATGGTTGTGGTAGGGCTCTATTATTATCTTTCGATCGCAATCAAAATGATTTTTCGCGAACCGAAACTTAAGGCGGAAATTCAAATTTCAATTTCAGCTAAATTAATTCTTTGTGTTTTAACCCTTCTCTCGCTCAGCATGGGATTGTTGCAGGCGCCGCTAATTCGAATCGCCGCGGCCGCCATCGGCCGATAATTTTCTCAAGCGTTACCGCGCGGCTTCCAAAACTGCGCCTGTGAAATTACGCCTTCGGCATGAAGCGCCTCGATTAATTCATTGCCTGTTTTTGGCAGTGCAATTACGCGTCCATTTTTAAAAAGAATCATGGCCGTTTCGGCGTATAAAAAATTACCGAGGCGGTATTCCCAAAGCTCATACGAATTGGGGCCATATGGCATCATCGAAACAATATGCGGCGGGCCTTCTAAAGTATATTGAACCTGCTCGGGAGTATTGCCGATTTGAATACTGCGCATGCGGTCAAAAACATAGGCGCGCGTCGTGGCATCAGGAATCATCGTGCAGCCTGAAAAAATGAAGTTTCCCAATAAAATTAACAATATAAATTTATTTTTCATGAAATAAGGCTGGAAACAATCAGCATAAAAATACCCGCCGCGGCCCCGCAACCCAAAATAATCGCGAAAATAATGCGTCGATCCCAAATATAAATAAAGGCCCGGCGCCAATGCAAATAAGAAATGTAAAAAAAAATAAACTTAGCGGCACTTAATGTCAGAATTCCCGCCGCAAGAAAAGATACGGGATGCGCGGCCTGATAAAAACAAGCCCAGGCCAAGAGCGCCAAGGTCATGTAAGCCCAGCAAATCAAACCTAACCAAATCGGCCGTTCCTCCGGGAAAACTTTTTCGCCAATAGTTCTCCCCAACAAACAAAAGCCTATGACAGACCAGCTCAGTGTAATTAAACCCGCAATGAAAGTTAATAAAGACAATGTCATGCTATTTTAACTATTTGCTGAAATAAAAAAGGGGGATGGGTTAAAACCCATCCCCCATTCTTTCAATTGAGTTAGGATTGTGCCGGGGCCACAGTTGTCAAGGCATCTGCGCTCGCGGAACTATCCGCGGCAGTCGCAGCGGCGTTTTCGGCAGCAGCAGCCGCATCTTTTTCAGCGGATTGTGTTTGTTCCGCGCTTGCTTTTTTAGCCGCATGTCGTTTCTTGGCATGTTTTTTCGTATGTTTTTTAGCTTTTCGCTTAGCAGCCGTCTTTTTCTTGCTTTTGCTCTTTTTAGGCTTTTTAGCTTCCGTCGTTGTAGTTGTCGTCGTCGCATTCGCTGTTGTCACAGCAGGAGTCGTGGTCGTTGTTGTAGTCGTCGCGTCTGCGGCCGGAGCTGCATAAGGGTCATTTGAGTCTGCCGCAACAGTTGTTGTCGCTACCGCGGGCGCTGCAGCTGCATCCTCAGCAACCACGGGTGCCGGGACAGTCATAATAAGAACCCCAAAAATAACCGCTAAATTTTTCAAGAACTCGCTCTTCATAATCTCTCCTGTTTGAATTAGTAATAGTGCGGGTTGAACGAAACGCCAAGCCTCGTCATTTCAGTTCTAACGAAGTGCTAGGCCACATCCGATTTATTTTGAGATGTGGCACAGCACAGCGTATTATTTTGAAATAATGAACTCATTATTTCAATTTCAACGAAGCGCTAGTATAAAGATTCAGGCCAGAAATTAAAGATTTTTTTCAATTTTTTTGCCGTTTTTAAGTCTTTTCCAGCCCTCGATAAGCAGCGAAACGGCAATCAAAAAAGTCCCTAAAAAGCCGGTTAAGGCAAATAACAAAGTCTTTTGGGATCCGCACCAAAAAGCGGCCGCCAACAATAAAACCGCCGGTACGGCATACCTGCATATATATTGTGAAAAAGTCACTTTTGCGACTGAAGCGCATGCCGGCAATGCGGGCATTCAAGCATCACCTTCAGAACGGGAATACTGCAGCGCGGGCAGCGACGATGCCCCTCGGGCGCAGGGCCATAATGCCACCAAATCCACTTTACCAAGGCCGAAAGCAATCCAGCCATGAGAACTCCCAGGATGATCAGTTTCCAGATATTAAGCAATTCCGGATTAAGCTCAAAGTGAAAGATTTTTTTTACGAGCATGGGCATGAACCAAGCCCATGCCGCAACAACAAGCCACTTGATCACACGTAAAAGCGGCCGCGTGCTTAAATCAATCCACCCTGCCGCATCCGCGACAAGCAGCATCAGTCCCGCAACTAAAAAAGGCATCCACAGCATAAAAACCTCATCTCAAAGGTTAAAAGTAAAATCTGAAAATATAACTTAAAGGCCAAAATTATCCGGACAGTTTTTATTTTTGGGCTATGGTTTTAATCTTTAAGATTTAACCTCTAACCTAGTAATAATTTGCCAATGTTTTTCGGAAACAGGCTGTACAGAAAGCCGGCTGCCTTTTTGTAAAAGCAGCATTCCCTCAAGCCCTGTCATTTTTTTAAGCTCTTCCAAAGATAAAAAACGTTTAAATTTTTTTACGAAATTTAGATCCACAAGATACCAAGTCGGATTTTCTTTTTTACTTTTGGGATCATAATGCACATCTTTTTTATCAAACGCCGTGGGGTCAGGATAAGGTTTCCCCGCGACTTTGGCAATGCCGGCAATACCTGATGGCTCAGCATTTGAATAATAAAAGAAAACAAGATCCCCTGGTTTCATTTGATCGCGCATAAAATTACGCGCTTGATAATTGCGCACGCCGTCCCACATCGTTTTACCGTCACGGGCAAGATCCTCTATGGAATATACATCCGGCTCGGACTTCATCAGCCAATAATTCATAACAACTTAAAGGTTAAAGCTCAAAAGTCAAAACCATAGCCCGAAACTAAAAACTGTCCGGATAGTTTTGGCCTTTAAGTTATAGTTTTAAGCTTTTACCTTTAACTTTTAACCTTTCTTAATTGCCCCTAAAATAAAAAATATCCATCCCGTCATCAAAAGTAGCCCGCCAATTGGCGTAACAGCACCAAAGCCGCGAATACCCGTTAGCGCTAATATATAGAGACTGCCCGAAAAAACAATAACCCCAGCCGTAAAACAAGTTCCCGCACGAGAAATAAGTTTCGAATCGAAAACAGAAACAGCCCAAGAAGCGGCAAGCAGGGCAAAAGCATGATAAGTCTGATAACGCACGCCGGTTTCAAAAATGAGGAGCATTTCAGAGGACAAATGTTGTTTTAGGGCATGGGCGCCAAAGGCTCCCAACAGAACGCTTAAAAACCCAAACACTGTGCCTGTAATAAACAACATTTTTTGCATGGAAGCATTATACAGAAAATATGGAAACCCTGATAGACGACAGCTCCATTTTTGGTTTAAAATATTCGAGATCGTTTTAACCATCTTTTCATCGAGGGAGATTCATAATGAAAAATTCACCCGTTCTTAAACTTTTAGCTCTTTTGCTCGCCTTTGGCATGGCTTTATCAGGCTGCAGCACAACCAAGGTCGCCAAGGATTGGAATGGCGTTTCATCCCCGGATGGTAAGCCACTTGCTCATGTCAGCACATCCAATATGGCGATCCATTTGTTGCTGGGGAAAAATCCGGCCTGGGGCAATGCAAGTCTTGAACAAACCGTTTCAGACTTCACAGCCGCTGCCAAAGCTCAGGGCGCGTCCAAAGTGCGCATTGTTCAATCGAACAGCACTTCATGGTGGTTCATATTCTTCCCGTTCTCCTTGCTTGTTACTCCTGTAACCAGCAATGTAGCCGGAGACGCGATCGCCTAAGCGGTTTCTTTTCGCAAATAAAAAACGCGGGGTCAGAAATGACCTCGCGTTTTTCTTTTACGGTATTGAAAGAATAAAATTAACCGTTTGCGGTCAGGTGTAATCCAGAGCAAAAGCTACGGTTGCGCGAAGCGCAGAGTAAAAAGATGCGGTTACTGCGAGAGAACTTTTTGGAGATCGCGCTTCGCGACAACTTGCGCATAAAGCGGATTGGGATTAAGCAGCTCAACAATATCGAGTTTCATACCTTCGCGCGTATAAGACGCCATATCAAGAATCTGCGTATCCATGCGAATCGCGTCTTCGGGACAAGCCTCAACACAAAATCCGCAAAAAACACATTTTCCAAGATCAATATCAAAACTCTTGGGACGTTTTTCAATATTTACGTCGGGATGTTCCTCCGCCACAATCGTGATGCACTTTGCGGGACAAACTGTTTCACACATCATGCACGCCACACAGCGCGGTGAATTATCCACGCGTTTGGTTAAACGATGCCGTGTGCGTAATCGCGAAGGTGGCTTGCGTCGCTCTTCGGGGTACATGATGGTTACACCCGCGCGAATTAATTTAAAAAGCCCAATCGCATGCATCGTGTGAAAAAAAAGATTTTTCCAGAAATGCCCGCCGGTAATCCATACGCCGCGGATGATTTCAGGAACATAAATCTGCTGCCAGAAGTTGAGTACAGGCCGGTCAACGACCTTGGTTTTTATCGTCATAGGGATTGGAATTGTAGCACAACTCACGCTTGGCGTTAAGCAGCAGAAAGCGTTAATTGGACGCCAAAGATTTGGGCTGCCAGGGCATCCAAGCCCACACTGTGAAACAGTTTGGCAATACCTTGGTCCGTGAGAATTCGATAGTCACCCATTTGCCGTAGTAAAGTAACCGTCTCAGAAGAATCATCCTGGCTCATCAAAGCTGAACGACGCGCATATTTTCCATGCGTTTGTGCGGCTAAGTCTTGCGGACTGACAAAGACCAGGCCTTGTCCCTTGAACCCTTTCGCCTCGATTAAATTTTTGAATTCCAGCCGTTGCTGTTCGTTTTCAGCATAAATCGCAAACAGTTTATCGCCCAATACTCGTTTATCTTGTAAGAATCCCTTTTGATGCACAAGTGCAGGACTTAAAACAACCAAATCCGCCGGTGATTTCATAATTTTATCCATAACAGTCGGCAACACCGGAGCACCAAAATATTGCCCATAAAACCTACTAAACTCGGAACGCGTCATAGTATTAACAAATGACACTGAAAAAATATTCCTAGCCATTCTGGTGACTTCAATCTGAGATTGCGGCGAAACTATCAGTTCTTTTGTCCGCATTTCCGAGCGTAGCACTTTATCGGCAGCAACTGCGTTGTCTGGCAAATTCCACCTATAAATTAGTTCACGAATAAGAATACGATTGACCATTGACTGCCTTGAAAATTCACGCTGCTGGCCTGGGTTTTTGACTTGTCTCATCAAAGTGAGCGACAACTCTCTGCTGAATGGATTAACAACGTGGTGCACAAGACCCATTGCACCATCTTCACTCATTCTATTAAGAACCTCTTCGAGAGATATTCCTCGAAGATCTTGCATTGTTTTCAGCAAAGTCTGAACCTCTTGATCATTCAAAAGCTCCGTATTTTTCATGCCATGAAAACGATCCGCCAATGTTTTTTCATCGTCGGAGCCATAAATCCATTGATCTCGAGCCACCAACGAATCTAAATATTTAGAAAAATTAAACTCCGTTTTTCTTTTTTCTTTTGCATCCCAAGCAAAAAATGATTTTGTTGTAAATGTTGTGTCTCGAGAAGCCGCTTTTAAGCGTGCCAAAACTAAAGAGAAACTTTGATCTTCGCTGTTTCTCAAAACCTCTTGCGATTCGGAGCGTGGAACGGTCACAGCTGGCGCAGTTTTTATTTCAAGTGGTTCAATAAAGCCGGTTTGCAAGCTATCACCACTTGGTATCACATGAACTAAAAATCCTTTGCGGGCTCCATCGCTAGCTAGATTTTCTTTCAACTGCATTTTTAAATTGCCTTTCACACCACTTTTTAGTTTGATTTCTACTGCCTCCTGGTCAACGCTATTGATTTTGATACGAACCAATTTCAAAATCTTTCCGGTATGGCTCAAATCTTTCCTTTGATCACGCTCAAGCTCTGCTGTAAAAGAAACTTCGAAGCGCGCAGCTTGGGTCCGCACTCCCGGGATAATTCCAAATTGATAAATGCCGCTAACCTTAACACGTTTTCCAGGACGAAATAGTCCGCGGCTCGCTACTTGATTATGTAACTCTTCATCACGCGAATTATCGGGGCGCAAAGTCATAACAACACCAAATCTGTCCGGCGGTTCGCCTCTCGGTCCTTCTCCGTCCCGCGCTTCTGAACGGACACGCTTTGCAATAGCTCTTTTTATTTTTCCGAATAAAACTTTCCCATCTGGCGATGCAAGATAATGCAAGGTATGCGAATATTCTCCGGGATGTTTCCAAATATCAGTCTCAAAAAAATTAACGGACACGAGGTGAAACTCTTCGATTTCGTTAAGATTGTAATTTTCTTTTATTTTTTTCAACTCGGCATCAGAAACAAAATATAAATACGCCGTTGTAAACTCGCGATTGACCCCGTCTTCAAGATCATATTCACGATATATACCATTTTGTTTAGTAAGCGGAATGAACCGGTCTGAGTCAATACGAATACCCACTTCCTCTTCCGCTTCGCGGCCTGCGGCCGCAATCGGCAATTCGCCGAAATCAACATGGCCGTTCACCGAAACCTGCCATTTCCCCTTGGACGAAGCTTTATTCTGACTGCGTTTTTGAAACAACAATCTTCCTTTTGAGTCTACAAAATAAATATGTGCCGACATGTGATAAAAACCCTTTTTATGCGCCTCGTCTTTCTTTGCTTTGCGCCCGGAAAGAATATTGCCATGCTTGTCAGTTAAAGCCACCCCTTCAACGGCTTCGCTTGACTCCACCCCCATTTTTCCGCCCTTTAAAATTAAAACATCCTGCCGCATTTCGGAGCGCGGTGCTGCAAGCCCTTGGCTCGTGAAACCTTCCTGTCTTACGCTCTTTTCTGGTCTCACCTCAGACGGAGGAAGAATGAGATCCGCGGGTTCTGCTTGCCGCAATAAATCAAATTGCTGCAGCGCATCCATCAACCCTTGAAATAAACTTTCTTCCTTTTTTTCTTCGGCGCTTAACGCTTCCATTTGCTGCCGAAAAGCACGGATTTTTTCTTCGACCTGGCGCTGTGCTTCTAAATCGGCTTTGTAGTCTTCATAATCGGCGCGGCCATGCAGATTTTCGATCATTCGGTTTTGATAATAATCCCGCTGCCATTGCAACTCAGACAGAGAGCCTTCTTTTGGGGCCGCTTGCCTTGCTTGAGTAGATTTTTCTGATTCAGTCATGTGTTTACGTACCGCTGCCTTTAATGCTTCTTGCCTTTGGTTTGTGAAATTAATATGAAACGGCCCACGAAGAGCTAGGTGACGGACCAAATCTAAATATTCAACTGTTTCATCCGACAAAGACCGCAGCCAATCTGCGATTCGTTTAAGTCTGGGCAAAGTGTCTTGCAGGAGAGGTTCAAACGAGTCAACCGGAAAAAATCCACGATTCATATAAGGTGTGGCAAAAAGCGTTGGCTGTCCGACCTTATTTAAAGCAAAGAATACGCCCCGCCCAAACTCGTCTTCTTTCCACAGAGGTACATGGCTGCGAAGCCATTGCGCCGTGTTACGAATCGAAAAATAATTTTTTTTCAACCAACTATTAAGTAATTCAAACTCATGCTGATAAATGTCAGCCGCTAAAAATTCAAACCATACCGCTCGTCCTCCTTTAAATTGAAACGCATGGTTGTTTGAGCGATGCGCAGAGAAAACAACTTCCCATAAAGGCATCAAACAAGCTTGCAGCAGCTGCCCGTCTGCCAATAATCCTTTTGCGGCAATTTGGAACGCAGTCATCGCGGGATTCGCCGTAAGAGCAGCGAATGCCCCTATTAAATTTTGCATAAAAATTCGCCGCGTTTGGGAACGATCTAAATAATCTGCCGTGTGCAAAAACAAATCCTCCGCTAGCATCGGAATGCTTTCCACGAAACGCTGCGGCGACACAATTCGCCGCGCAGGTTCGTTTGCATTCTCGGCCTTTATTTTTTCAAAAACGGGCTGCCAATACGCAAACGCAAAGGGCTGTTTTGAAAGAAACTCTGAAAATTCTTCCGCAAGAGCGTCCTTCACTTCAAGCTTGGGCATTTTGAAACGCAGCCATTTCACTAAAAACTTGTTTTCTTCCCTTTGAATTTTTTCATGAATAAACCTTTCCGCGAGCTTAAGCAATGCCTGTTTATTCCCGACATCATCTCCCCCAACAATCAGCTCATTACGCATTTCGGAGCGTGCCATTTCCCGGTAAAGCGCAAAATGCTTTTCGGCATTCGCTTGCTGCGAAAAACTTTGAACTGCAAAAGCGCGCCCCGCTTTCCCCATAGCTCTGCGTTTTTCCGGATGATCCGCCAAATCCAAAATTGCTTCGGCCATCGCTTCTCTATCGCCTTGCTTCACAAAAACTCCCGCATCCGGGCTCAACGCTTGATCAACGCCTTCGGCCTCATAGCTCACAACCGGAACTTCCATCGCTCCCGCCTCGATCGCCATCAATCCCAAAGATTCATAGCGCGTCGGAAACACGACTAAATCGCTTGCGCGATAACCTTCGCGCACTACCGTTGGCGATCCCGCCGGCAGTATTTGAAAACAATCTTCTAAGTTTTCTCTTCTGATCCCTACAGCAACCGCGAGATTAATCTCACGGTTTTCATCTTGAGGCCCCATCAATACAAACTGGAATTTAAAATCAGGCCGCTTCTCCCTCAAAATTCTGGCGACTTCAATCAATTCTGGCTGGTTTTTTTGTTTGCTGAACCGTGCAGGATAGAAAATCATGAATCGGTCTTTTTTATCGCCCAACATCTTTTCTCTGGCTTTCGCGCGATCTACTTTTGCCGGATCTTCAAAATCAGTATCAATGCTGGCTTTGATTAAACGGGTCCTTGAGTCCCGCAATCGCGGAAGAGCAACGGTCGTATACCCGACCAAAACAGGCACAAGCCATGGCGCGGCCAAATTAAAAATCAAACGGATAACCCATTTAAGCGGCCAAAACCAACGCGCTTTGCCGGCATATAATCGATAAGGCATATGATTGGTCGTCACAACCGGGATGCGCTTAATCCCAAAAAGCGCAAAATCAAAAGGCGAGTTCATTTGATGTGAATGAATCACATCGACAGGCTCAGATCGCGCAATCTCAGAAACAACCGCGCGGATTTTTTTCATCCATCGAAAATCTCCCAATGGAGTATTGGGATAAGATTCAAAATCAGAAATCGGATGAAAAATCAATGTCCCTTGACCGTGTTTGAGTTCACCCCCTACTGTGTTGGCTTTTTCGGCGCGGTAAACAATATGAATGCGCACGGGATAACGCCGCGTCAGCTCTTCGTTAAGGCGGTGCACATAAGTCATCATGCCACCTTTGCGTAAAATTTCCCAATCCATGACCTGAACAATTGTCAGTTCGCGAACGGACGAACCTGCTCTCCGCATTTCGGAGCGGGCGTCCCATTTTTTTCGAAATTCAATCCATGGCTGAAACTGATTGAATTCAAAATGATCGGGAGCGGCGTCCACCCCGCTTGCTAAGCTCTGAACGGCAGCAATATCACGCCGGTTGGAATGTCCCGAATCCGCGTCCATTGTCCCTTCGATTAAATCAATAATCGCTTTAAAGCTTAAATTTGAATTATCCAAATCAATCCAAAACTCGGTTTTGTAATTTGTCATTTCATCGCTCTGATTACCAACTTGAATCCCACGGCGACCATAACGATCGATTAGTATTCTTTGTTGTTCGGTGGGCAGTCCTGATGAACGGTAATAACTTTCAACTTCTACTTTCGGCTTAATTACATAACTAAACTCATATGCTGAGGGACCAAAACCGGTCACAATTTCATCGGTATTCAATAGTAGGTTTAACTCCCTAAAAAAATCTTTAACTGCTCCTTCGGTGATCCGTGATTCGGAACGACGATCAGAAGCTTTTTGATATTTCCAGCGAATTGCATGATCACGCGACACATTGATTAATTTACCTTCCGGCCGGCCTTGTGTATTAAGCAATTTCACCGGAATCATTTCCGGCCCGCCGGCTGTGTCTTCTGAAACTTCCAGAACGATGAGTGCATCCACAGTGCCAATAATGATGCGGTCACCCATTTTAAAATCAGTATCAGCCTCTATATTATAAACGGGGCTATCAGACAAAAATCCATACCGTGATCGTTTAGTAAGAAAACTTATCTTTTCAATTTGGGCCGATGAGCTGTAATCCGCATTGCTTTTTTGAGCGCGCGTATCACGATGCAAAAAAAGCAATCGATGCTCAGCGACTGACTTACGGCCTTGGCGCTGATAGGGATTTTCAAGATACCACTTCGCTAATTTTCTCTGCGGTTCAAGGCTCAGATTTTGAGCCGCCCAAGCAAGCGCGTTATCACGCGCCTTGCGGTCCGCGGGAGAAAACATCTGACCCAAATAAATTGCCTCTAAAAGAATTTCAATATACGCAACTGACCAATGATTGTTACGTTTCGCATTTTTCCAAACCTCATCTTTCAGCGGCTTCAATTCATCAAAAAGGAATTGAATCGCCTTTTTCCCGCCTGCAAAAGACTGCATCAATGTCCAAGCCCACTTGTCTTCATAATAATCTTCAAGACTTACTACTTTAGACGGAATAGAAAATTCTAAAATCGCATCCGCGAACGAAAGCGCCTGTTGCGAGATTTGAAACGCAGGACTCATTGCTATTCCGGAGGTAAGATTTGAAGTAATCGCTGACAACAAAGCCGTGCGGTCTTTTTTTAAAAATATTTTTTCAAATTTTCTGATGTTTGCTGCCTGTTCAGGAAAAGTTTTTTTAACTCGTTCTATATAAGCCCAGTCAACATCACGCATTTCGGAACGACTCACCACACCAGATCTCGGATCTAACGAAACAGATCCGGGATCTGGGGGGGCCAACCGCATTTCGGAGCGGTCGTTTTGTTTTTTGGAAAGTGATTTGATTTCGTTCCATCGCGGCGGTCGGTTAATAAGGTTCGCAGCAATTGCGGCGAGTCCGTACCCTATAAAATCTTTGGGGTCATAAGTCGTCCAAATAAATGCGCTTGGTAGCTGCACATATTTAGTCATTAACTCTTCGAGAGCAAACACAAGCGGAACTCCAACATTCGAAAGCAATAAGGCTGTCCGCAAATCGGCAAGCCATCCTTTATAAACGAAAATAATTGCGGTCACGCCATACCCAAACAAACTGCACGAAAGAGGGAACAATAAATCCGGCAGCCAATCGAGCCATGTCCAATAATTTTCTTTCCCGATCGTTTGGGATCGAAGAACAAGAAGCATCTGATCCCACATTAAAAACGCTCCGCCGAAGCCCAACATCTTGATTGCATGGCTCAACTGGGTCGAAAAAAGCGCGCGACTCACCGAACTAGATCCCGGATCTAACGGAACAGATCCGGGATCTGGGGGGGCCAACCGCATTTCGGAACGGGTCCTTTGTTCTTTAAAAAGAGCTTTGATTTCGTTCCATCGCGGTGGCCGGTTAATAAGGTTCGCGGCAATTGCGGCGAGTCCGTACCCTATAAAATCTTTGGGGTCATAAGCTGTTCCAAGACCCCATTCCGGAACAGGCACCCACTTCGTCACGAGTTCTTCGATCGCAAAGGCAACTGGAACTCCAATGTTCGTAAGCAATAAGATAGCCCGTAAATCAGCGACCCATCCTTTAAATAAGGCAAAAATGGCTCCCCCGCTATATCCAATTAAGCTACAACTAAGAGGCACAAATAAATCTGGCAACCAATCAAGCCATGTCCAATAGTTTTCTCTCCCTATCGTTTGGCGCCGTAGCAAGCAAAGCGCTTCATCGAACACAAAAATGAGCCCACCCCACGTCATCATCCGAATGGCATGTTTAAGTTGCGCAATCGAAAGAGAGCGAATATCTTTGGCTTCTCCTTTGCTCGGTTTTTTACGCGATTCGGAACGAACGAAGCCGGGTGATGTGATTGAATCTAACCCTCTTATTTCTGATCGGAACTGATAAGCCGTAATGAGCTGCTGCATCTGTTCGCCGGGACTTAGTTGTCCGGCCAGTATATTTAAAAATTGTCTTTCGCTTGCATGAAGTTTGTTCAACTCCGCATAAGCCTTTTGCGCCCATTCCTCGACTGTCCCCGGACTCTCCGCTAAATGAATCTCTCTTAGGGCAGCCTCCGCTCTTATAACCGCATCAATTTGTTTCAATGCGTACGCATGCGAAAATTCGGACTCAGAGTGTCCAATCGCGGCCCCTTCGTCTTGTAGCAAATGGAGAATCGCGCGGACCACTGGTAACCTTGCCCATCCGTCCAGGATCTCTTGGATGCCGGAAGCGTACACATACCATCGGATGTCACTTTCTGACCAATCCGCACTGCCGGTCCAATCTTTAAACCACTGCCTTAGAAGGTCGTAGCCGTCGGGGTTGATTTTAAAACCCAGTCCATATTCTGACTGGGTCTCCGGAAAATCAGTTTCGGCTTCGGCAGGTAATTTACTGCGATAGAGCGCGACAGCATCCAATATTTTTTTCCGCAATTTTAAATCACCAAGCGCCTCCTCGGCTTTTCGTTTCTGGAGATCTTTTTTAACTTCAGCCGCATACAGTTTTCTATCTTGTTCGACCTGCCTGACGTTTACGCAAATACTCACAACAATTCCGGTTTCAGCATGAAGGTAATAGATGCGCCCACCATCTTTTGAAAGCGCGATTTTTTTCCAAATATGTCCGTTCGTTTTAAATATTTTTGCGCGCTCCAGACTTTTCACAACCCATAAATTGCCAAAAGATTGGGGCATGTTTTTCGATTGGTTTTGTATTGATCCGGAAATAAATTCCCCTTCCTTTATAAACTCACCGGTATCATCCGCTTTGATTTTTAATTCCTGTAATTTTCCTGAAAAAACAGGCGTCTGGACCGTGGGCAAATAACCAATATAAGTGATTTGCATCATCCCAATACCGGCCGGCCACAAACCATATTTTTGCCCCGCGGCCGCTTGATGCTGAGTTAACGCCGCTAAAAGCTGCGGGCTAACAAGAGCGGGCGAGGCCGAATTTTCCAATTTCCAATCACGCATTTGCGGTAAAAAGTGATACAGCCGATCCGAGTTTTGGCCTTGCATGTAAAGATGCACAAGCAAAGTGCGATAAACCAACAAGTCTTGTGCGGATAATTGGTTTAAATCATGCGGATGCCAGCCTGTCGGGTACATGGCATACAAAGCAAAGATTTTGGGATCGGTCCGAGTCCAGGTTAAATCATTTGATTGAACGGCAAATCGAAGACGTTTATAGCCTGAAAGATCGGGCCGGCCCGCATAAGACTGCATTTCATTTAAAATGGCCAAAACTTGCTTTCTTTTGGGTTCATCCAACTTTTCAAAAAGGTCAATTCCAAACAAGCCTATTTTTAATCTCTTCAGAATTTCTACGGAATCAAAATGAGTTTGATTATTAAATATGGTTTGCAACTCATGGGCGCGCTCTTCCGGATAAGCCGTGACATACTGCCGCACTTCATTAGATTCAGGAGAATTGAAGGGAATGGTTGCTAAATAATAACCCGCAACAATTCTCGCTTTTGCTTCTGAAAATTCTGAAATGTTTTGAAAATACTTCCTCAAAGCGGCCGGAGACGCACCCATGACTGCCGATAATAATGCGATGGTTTTGGCGCCAAAAATTTCGAAATGCATCAGAATGAGCCCATGATAACCTTCGAACATTTGTTCTGCGTTAAATCGATTCATCGGGTCATCACTCGCGCCTTGCTGAAGATCAACAACATGCTTTTTAAATTCTTCATATGCCGTTAAAAGGCTCCCAGCCGACAGATTGTCTTTCACTTCCAAAAGCCTGAAAAAATCTTCGTGGGCGTTTTTTTTGCGCTCGATTCCGGCGGCTTTAAAAAATGGCTCCGCCTCTTGCACATAGCCGCGAAGCCTTTCGATTTGCAATTTCTCCGAAAAGCGCTCTTCCGAAAAACTTTGACTATGATGATCTTCCGCGATTTTTTTTAAATTATTTGTAAGCTGAGCATATTCGACAAGATTCATGATTTTGCTTACCAAGATAGCCAGCTTTGCTAAATGCGGGCCCGCCGCACCCCATCGCCCCCGCCCTTTGGTTGTTTGGGAAGCGAGATAGTTTTTAACTTGGACATAAGTGACACGCGTACCCAAATTCCGCCATAAACTAAAAAGTGTTTCCAGCTCTTTTAAAATTAAATCATCACGGGCAGAATGAATATTTAGCTCAGCCAATAAATCTAAGGCGCTATAAATTTCTTCCGTCGTTGGAATCGCTTGCCTCTCCGCGTTTTTGACAAAAGCAGCCGCTATTTCCACTGTATGGACATGAGCCGAAACAGCTTGAGAACTACTTTGTTTTTGGATTCTTTCACGCATATCCCACGCACGTTGATACTCACTCTTTTGTTTCCAATTCTTTTCTCCTGGGCCGGCAGATATAACAACGTTCAATGCCTCAAGAATATCCGTATCGCCGGCTTGAATCCTTTCAGAATAAAGCTTGGCAACAAGATCGCGGGGATCGGGAACATGAATTTGCCGTTCAACTAAATTGCTTCTGTTACCGTAAAACGTCATGGCGCTGACCCATGCCGCGACTTGGTCAACTGTCTCGCGCCGCAAACCATTTGCACTTTCCAGAGCAAGCCACTCGGACATCGCGAGCGTTTTAACATAATCATTCTCAGAGCCATCCCATAAACCGGGGTTCTCAACCAATGCACGAATATGTCCGGCTAAATAATTTCGAAAAGTCGGAAAAGGTGCTTTCTCGGCTAGTTGCCTTAATACATTGGCATAAGCTCCATTGAGAAAAACACGAAATTCTTCTTGGTAGGACGAGTCATTCTTTCTTTTTTTCCGGCGTAAAAGTGACGCAACAGCTAAAACTCTAAAAGAAAATCCGTTTTGAATTTGAAAATCAAGAATTTCTTTATAAATTTTTGCATCCTCAAGTCGCATGCTTCTAAGCACACGTTTGCCAAGGCTATAAAGGGTCTTTAGCGGCACCGCTTTGCCGCGTTTGGCTTCAGCCAAATATCCATATAAAAGCAATTCTCCGGCATAAGGCCAACCATCATTATTAACCCTGACTGATTTACTATTATTAAGCGTCATCTTTGCGTCGGTAGGCACGTTTGCCAAACCGGCAAGATCCAAGACCGCGCCCTTTTCCCAACTAACAGCTTGATAAACTTTGAGTGCGCGCTGAACTGCTTCACGCAATGTATAAACTGACCGCGGATTTTTCAATATTTCAATCAACTGTTTTTGATCGGGCACTTCTCCACTGCGTACTTGTTTTTCATAATACTCACCCAGCGCGGCGCCTGCGCCGACTCGAATATAATGCGGCTTCTTCTCATTCGTGGCGATTCGCAACAATTGATTTGCAAACAACCGAGCTTCCGCCGCTGTTCCTTGATTAAGCTTCAAGAGCGACACAGTTTTGAGGAGCGCAATCACCTCGCTTTCAGCCGGGGGCTCCCATTCGCGATAGCCGCCACCAAAAACGGCCTCATGCTGCACAGTACTCTGGACATCCTGTTCGTTCGGATCAAGTAATTGAAGAATATATTTGATATACTTTTTCTCGAGAGTCCCAGATTTTATAATTTGAAAAAGCATGCCGCTTAAATCCGCAGCCCCTACCTTAATTTCATCCGCACTTAACCTCCGTATTTCGGAACGGGAAACAATGTCACGGGCTTTGGCGCCGTATTCAAGAAAAAGCTTTCGCACTTTTTCTGAAAATTCGCGCGCCAATTCAGGCTGAGCTTCGAAAAGGCGTATGACTTTCAACTTCTCCTTAATAATTTCCAGCTCGCCCACTAAAGCGGCATCGTTGGCGTCGCCGGTGGATTCATACCAATCCAGCTCCATCAGTTTTTTTGTTTGAAAGTGTTCATCATCCGTAATCGCTTTAAGCGCGACACGGTATTCCTGCCACAACGCTGCCAACTTAGTTTCCTTGACTGAAAGAGATCCTTCGTCTTTTTTAGACTTGATATAGTTTGCGGCTGCTGTCCCAAGCATTTGAGCCGCGGGAATAAAATCACGGTACATCGGGTTAAGCACGCTTCCATCGTGCTCGAGCCGAGCCGTGCGAAATTCCGTGTGCACATCACTCGTTAAAGGACGTCCGGCACGCACATGCTGGTTTTTGGAGTTGAGATGCACCATCCCTTTGCTCATGCCTGTTTTAAAAAACTCAAAAAATTCCGTATCGGCACGATGAACTTTCTTTTTCATAAATAAGCTCAACGGCAAAGCAACCCATTTCGCTTCATCTTCCAGATCACCTTCGAAAGACTGATGAAGCGCGGCAACTTCACCCTGTTCGCTTAGTTTTTCAAAAAAACCCAGCTGTTCGAGAAAACCTATGGCCAAAACAATCACATCCGCCGAAAAGACCGGGCGAAAAGCGGTTTCTACCGTTCCATAAAATTCGGGCCGACGCGGGCTGGGAATGTCAAAATATTCAAGCGCCTGTTTCATCGCGGCCATTTTATTTGCGGGAACTCCGCGCGACTGAATTTCAACTCCAAATGGGACAAGTAATTCACTACCGATTTTTTCAGCCGTTTGGATGCGTGCGAACATTTCCGTCCATTCTTGCTCGCGGGTTTCCGCGGATTTGGATATGTCTGTAAAAAGCAAATAGGCGTATAGTCTTAATACTGAGCGGGCGCCGCGCGACAAGCGTGTCGATTTTGAAAAAAATGAAATCCGTTTTAAAAAAGCCTCGGCTGCGGTCGCGGCATGAATATCAAGAACTGCCCATTTCCAAATTTTAGAATATTTGGAATGCGCCAGCTTGGAAATACGAGCAACCTGATTCATATTCTCTAATTCAGCGAGGTCAGCATAATCCTCTGCCAAAGCTTTCGCATACTCGGTTTTGACATGCAGCTCTCCGTTGCGCGCTTCTAAAATACGTCCAAGCGCACCCCATTTAGCGTTGAGAAAAAACCGCGCTTCACCGCTTTCTTCGTCGCGTGTTTCGCTTTGACCAGCCAGATAATCCACTATGGCAAATCCCTCGATTTCACGTAAATTTTCAGGTACATCCTGTGCGTCAAAAAGCTTTTTAATTTCATCACGTATTTTTTCAATTCGCTGCAAAAAGCCGGCAATGCGTAAATAAAAGAAAGCACCATCGGATTGTTTACTGCCCTTCACTTGGAACGGCTGCATGGCCAATTTCGCATTCAAATTACCGGCATCCATTCGCCGCAAAGCCGCGAAAAGCAGCATTTGCGCAACCTGTGCTTCTGTATTTTTTCCAGTGGGAATGAATATCAGTTCTTTATGATCTGTCGTCTCATCCGATTGCAAACCAGTCATAAATTGCTGGATGCGGCCATGCCAGCGCGCCAACAAATTAGTTTTATCAGCTTCCTCTTGCGCTTCCAGATAAGCCGCATATAAATCAGCGGATGCAATTCCGGTTGTCCACAATATTTGTTCTACGTTTTTCGCGGCCTCTCTATCCTGCCCCGACAACAATTTTTGATATAAAAATTCATCGATATAACCAAAACGCAAAGCCACCCGCAAAACTTCAGGGTGCCGCAAGTGATTCGCGACCCATCCCGCTGAAACAAGGTAAGCCAACGCTCTCGGCATATTTAAGTCACCATGCAGCGTTGTCGGGCGTTCCGGCACTTTTCTCAAATAATTTTGAAGCACGGGATTGATAAAACGCTCGTCCTGAGTCCAAGCCATTTCCTGCTCTAATGCGTGCAATGCTTCCGTATGAACGTCAAATTGAATGCGCTCATACTCCTCCAACATAAACTCACGCACAGCCTCATCGTTTAAATAGTGCAAGCTTTTGTAAATTTCACGCCGCAATGCCGGAACAGTAGCTGCTTTCAAGCGCAGCTTTTCAAAAATACGGTGTTGAATTTCATGTCGGTCTAAGGCATTTATTTTTTGAGACAAATATCCCAACGTCACCACGGTTGCGGCCAGAATGTTTTCATCTGCATCATCCATGACTTGCAGCCCCGCTTCAGTGGCTTCAGCGGGAACCTGCCCCAGCATTTTGATCACCGTGGTCCGCAGCGCTAAATTTTTATAACGGTAAAATCCGTAGATTTTCCTGAGAATTTCCTGTCTTTCAGGCATTGCGGTTTTATTTGCCAGTTCTTTGTGCAAACTTATCAGTTCCGCGCCGATTTTATCGACAACGCTCAGCCGTATTTCGGAACGCGCATAAAACCTGTCCACCACCGGGAGGTGGACAGGTTGGCCTTGCGGGAAACGGGCTTCGGAGCGATTATTTTGAACTTCCCAAAAAATATTCTGTGAATACCTTCTGTCATAGTTACCTCTGAAGCGGCGGCCGTTATAAAGGCTGTTCCGGTTCGGAAAAAATTTATCCATATGATGAAGAATTGTTTTTTCTTCCATATAAGGACGCATATCGGCAAGCAAATAAGCGCGGCCTTCTCGAAGCAATTCACTTGATTTAGCCAACCACTGACGCGGATCGCCCTGCGGATCGGTGCTTAAATCAATCATCGTCACAAGATCAAACGAATGCGGATTAAGATGATGCTGTTTCAAATCAAGCGCTCCAATTTCAGAATGGATAACGGGGTAATTCAAAGGAGCAATACCCTTTGCCTGCAATGTGGAATTAAACGCTTTCCAACCAAACGGCACGGCGCGCGTGAGAGCTGAATCCGCATCGACAAAAACAACATCCTTGCCCATCAAATACAAAAACTCAGGAAGCCAGCGTATTCCCGCACCGACCACCAAAACCCGCTGAATAGGCAGCTTTGAAATCGCTTCGGCTATAATTTTTGTCCGGCGAAGTTCCTCTTCGACCTGGGTTAGCTCAAGACGCTTAACCTCACGAATTTCAAAAAATAAATCGTAAACTTCCTGGGGAGATAAATTTCTGCGCATTTCAGAACGGGCAAGACGCAAAGACCGGCCGGTCTGACGCACAGTTTTTATCACATTCTTTTCAATGGCCGGGCGGCCGGTCTTTTTCTTGGATTCGAGATTCAAGGGAAAGCGATGGATATTTGCAGCCAAACCAATAATAGCGGCGGTCGAAAAAAGCGCAACGGGACCGTGAATATTTTTCGCATACCACGCTATAAATTTTTCCGGAGTTAAAAATCGATAAACATTAATTCCGGGAAAACGGCGGCCCAGCCTGACCAGTGTATCCTTGGCAATATCTTCATCAGGATGCACCACAACCAAATGCTTAAAGCCGGGCTCAGCAGCATCACCTTCGATGAACATGGCCGCCCTATCCGCTTTGCTTAAAAGTTCCCGAAAATCAAACCAGCGAATGTCCCCTGTCTTTTCAAACGGCTGTAATGCTTTAAAAAAATCACCGTTTCTCTTGCCCGCGGGAAGAGCTTTGAGAATGCTTTTTTCAACCAATCCAACCGCAAAATGCACGTGCGCCGCAACGGGTGATTTTGGATTTCGGCTTTCTGCGATTTTTCCAACCATGCTTCCCGCTTGGATTTTACGGCCGACTTTGATTTGCTGGTCCAAGTCCAAATGCATATAAAAAGTCATGGGAACGTACGTTTTTCCTCCGAAACGAATTTCTGCCGGATGCAAAAATGCGGCGGTTTGGCGCATGTTGTCATCGAAAGTCCAGTAAGCCACGCCTTCACCGAAAAAAGCGGGAACAGACGTGCCGATCAAAATATTGCGCCGATTCGCATTTGTATCCTGCAAATAAACGAGATCGGTCGCTTCATGCCAATTGCCGCCAAAAGATTCTTGGCGCAATTTTCCCTGGCCCCAATGTGTCCTCAGATCGGCATAACCCATGCCGCGGCCGATCACAAATTTTTCGTTTCGCCCCAGGCGATTCAACATTTGTTTCAGTCTCTCTGCGAATCTCGCCGGTTCAAACCCCTGGCTTATTAATTGCTGCTTAATTTTCAAATGCTCCGCAGGTGTCAGTAAATACGCGGGCCATGACTCTGAACCACTGGCCTGAGCAATAGATGGTTGATCCCGCATTTCGGAGCGGTGAGTGGCTAATTCTGTAATTAAATCCTCAGCTACACTTTTGGGCTGATAAATTTTATTAAATATTCGAGTCTGAACCTGACTGCGATCTAACCGTCGTAAGTAAACGCTTTGAGCTTCAGGGAGAAATGCCATGCCCGCGTGAAAAAGAGAGTGGACAATGTGTCCACCAAGCTGATTTGCTTCAACATCCCAAAGCTCATGCGCTGAATTATTTCGTAAGATAAAAATAACTTTTCCAGGATAAAAGAACGCATGGTAAGGAATTCCTTTATCGCGCAATTGAGCAGCATGCTTTGAAACCCATTGAGCCAGCGAACGATCATCATCGCCTTCAAAATAAGTTGCAGTTGCAAACCATTTTGTAAAAGCTGCTGCTCGAACATTTCCGTCTAACTCTTTTAGATTGTCGACTTGCCAGTTTTCAATCTCGCTTTTAAGCGGTGTGCTTTGAACATACAAATGATCATGCAGCTGTGAAAGGTCTGCGACGCCCCAACTGTTGACATAACCGTCGATGGCAGTTTTACGATGAAAGATGAGCAGCTTTTCAACTTCATTGGCATCATCCAATCCAATCGGCACGGAATACTCAGGGACAAGCAACATTTCGGTTTGGATGCTGGGAAAACTATCGGCAAGAATCGCCCAATCACTTCCGAGAATAGAGACCTCTTTCATTCTTCCGGGATTAGCAGGATTAATCATCCATTGCGGCGGTTTTTCACGCGGCGGAATTGTCGCGAATAGCTCACTACGTCCAGGTTCCTCCAATTTCTTTCGCTGCATTGCTTTCGGATATTGAAAGATTTGAAAGCCATTAAAAATTCCCGTCGCAGAATTTGATCTCACACTCCTCAGATTCAAAGGCTGGGTTTTAATCACATTCTCACCCAAAGCGCTCCAATCAACTAAAAGTTCACTGCCAAACTCATCCGCATCAGCTTCATCAAAAAGCTCCCCAAGATTAACTCGCGCTTCGGAACGGTTGCGTTCAATGCTTTGTTTAAAAGATTGCCATCCCGAATCAAGGATTAAGCGCGCATTCACTTCGACTCTTCCATCACGGATGGATAAAATTCCCAAATCAATAAAGTTTTGAACTGCTTCTTGAGCGGGCTCATCCCAGGCCTGAATCTCAGTTAACGTTTGTGGAGTTTGAAATTGAATTAAAACTTGATAGAAAATATTATCCGGCTCAATATCGCGGAATGCGGCCTCAAAGGCATCGGCGATATTCGGAATTCGAACCACGTGGTTTTGCGCTTCGTTCGCCCAAATTTTGAATTGATTCCAATCAATAATTGGATCAAAAATGACGCGGTAGAGATGTTCATACCCATCCGTATCTTCCTTACCCCAAAAATCATAAAGAAATCCTGGGGTAACTCCAAAAATTTTTCCTATCAAGGCTCCTGTAAGGCTAACGTATCCCCCTGACAGCTCATAAAAAAGTCCCGCTTTTTTACGCAGGTCTTCAAAAATTATGTCTAGCCGGTTTTGATCCATGTTCTTGCGATGAAGTTGGTTCCTTTCTCTCTGTAAAAAAGCATCAAAAGCTTTGGCGTGCCCCGCTTCCGTGTGTGGCGCTAAATAAATGACTTTGATTGCTTTTTCAAATCCGGTTGATTGTGGGTCGGCAAGAAACCGGATCATGCCTGGCATATATGCGAATTTGGCAGGCTGCGTAAAAATAATGGGAATGTGATGCTGAAATATCAGCCGACCGATCAAATCTTTTTTATTGTCAAAAAGAGACAACACTGTGGATGCTTCATCAATAACAAGCACCCTTCCATTAAGTTTCTCTATAAGAGCCGAAGCAAAACTCTTTTCATCTGAAATTTTGGATTTATCCAGGCCAAGACTACTTGTTATTTGTCTGATCAATCCAGCCGCATCTAAATGTCCGGATGTATAAGCATCAAATAAAAGAATTTTGCCGTCTTCTCTTTCAGCTTCTTGACTAAACCAAAAGGATTTCCCTGCGCCACTCAAAGCGTAAGTAAAAATCGCACCATCTTCTTTGGCCATGCGAACAAGCTCATCTAAAGCTGCCTCGCTTTGAATCTGCAATGAGTTATTATGAAACTCTCGCATTTCGGAACGCCCCAGCAGTTGAATGCGATCGAGAAGCGCGTCAAACTCGGGCTTGGTCTCGCCCCAAATAGTTTTAATTTCTTTCATCAATGTTGAAAACTGCTCCCAATCGCTGCCCCCTTTTAAATGCATTTGCAGCGGAAAAAAAACTCCCAATGTCTCATAGGGAATGGGCTTCGCGTCAGAAAGACCCGCGCCATCATCAAAAAGCTTGGAAGCTTGATAACCACGCAGACTATCGGGATTCATTTCGGCAGCTAAATCCACAAAAAATTCAATTCTGTAATAAAGATCGGAGCCGGTCGCTAAAATTTTCGCCGGTTCTGTGCGCGCTTTTACCGATAGAAATTTTGCGAGTTGATTTGCGAAAGCATGCGTGCTGATCCAATCAAAAAACTTAACATCGATCGCTCCCTCTTTGCCGGGAACAAACGCTGTGACACCCTCGGTTAAATTATCAATCCGCTGGAATAACTCTAAGAGCCGAAGCATTTTTTTCTTAACAGCCGCAAGTTTTTTCCTATCACCCGCTTCAAGTCGAATCGTTGATTTTCTTACGGCTTGCGTTTGTGATCCGCCGAGAAGAATTTCTGCCGCCAAAGGTCGTAGACTTTTCGTGTAGCCGATGTCTGAATATCCGGCGACTTGCAATTTGGAAACTTTAACCGGAATGTGATAAACAGGAAAACCATGCAATTTTGAGTAGCCGCTGCGCAGTTTTTCTCCCGTCAGGGCTGCTTCCGTGTGATAACCCAGCGTGAGGTGAATTAACCGGTCCTGCGCTTCCAACTTCGGCATGGCTGTCTCGGTGCGGTACTTCGCGGTAAGAATCGGGTCTTTGGGTTGCGGCTTCCATATCATGGTGAAACCAAATTCGCGGTGCCAGAACGGTCCGACCAACATACCCTCCGCGGCGGGCAAAGTAGCAAGAAATGAACGCAGATCACCGGCTGACTTAATGAGATCAGCTTCGGGAACAGATTGATTCAAGTCGCGCGATAAATTACGCACGGTTAAATGCCAGTCTTGCTTTTTGATTTCCAAGTACTCGTTATCAAAAATTTCTTTCAACCGTGATTGAATCCCGGCAAGTTGTGCCAACAACTCTTTGTTTTCCTGTTCTGCGGAAGGAAACCAAACTAGCGATGACCCAAAGGAAGGTCTGAATTGCGCAGCCACCATCTCCGTTGCGGGCTGAATTCTTTTTCTGATCCGCGCAACCTCAGGAGTCTCAGCTGACTTACCTCCCAACGTTTGACCGACAGCGGAAAGCTCGGTCAACAGGGCTTTTACATTGCCCACTTTCTCGCTCGATAAATATTTCCATAAGCGCTGCCACCAATCCTGTAAAAAATCTTGCGCTCCCGCAACCGGCTTATTTAAGTCCTGCCTCTGCCGCATTTCGGAGCGGGATTTCAAACCTGCTGCTGCTTGATTTTGCTCTGCTAATTTTTGTTGAACCCAATCAAAACCAAACGGCAGTTCTTGCTCACCAAAAACTGTTTTTAAGTGGCTGATAAATTGAGTAACGTTTGCAGCCCCTAATGTCATTCCGATTACTCGCGTTGGATAGTTATGCGTAGAATAATCTTCTTCTGGTCCCACCATTCGAGCGGACGCTTGAAACCCCAGAGACCTTTCCAACTGTGCTGCTGCTTTCGTCGCATCCAACAAAGTTTGTTTCCAATCTGACATCGTTACAATGCCCCTCCCATGCTGAATAGGCGCAAATACTTGTGCTATCAATTTCTCAGAAAAAGCGGCATGGTGCTCCGCCCATTGCTTGGATAATTTTTGATCCGCGGTCTTAGCTGCCCATATCTTTTCGAGCAAGCCCCGGTTTTTTTGAGCGAAATCATTCACTCCCGTTAAATTAAAAAAGGCTCGATTAACTTCTAGCCCTTCCTCGTTCTGCCCGTGAGAGTGAATGCCCGTAGCGGTCAGCGGTAATAAAAAAAGAATATCTAATCCCCAATAAATATGAAGCAAAGCCCAGTCGCGCATCGACACATTCACGTCCCCCGCCCTCACATCCAACCGCTTAATTCCATCTGCATTTTCAAACAGTTCTCGCGCTAATTCGCGTGCAAACAATATCTGCAATTGCTCATCTAATAAAATCACGCCATATTCATTGTTCTGAGCACCAAAATCAACGCCCTGCGCCTTTAAAAAGGAGTAACGCTCTGGATTCAAATACACAATTTCTGGGTGAGCGCCAAATTTAAGCAAATGGCTACGATAACTGCCTGTTAAAAAGCTCCAGACATGCAAGCGCTTTTCAAGTGAAAACCCTCTGATCAACATACGAAAGCCAAGCATATAATTTAGATATTGATCCGCGCTTGGAATACGGCTAGCAAAGCTGTGAACAAAAGAAAAAAACTCTCCGTCCGAAATCGCTTTTCCTCCCAAATTATTTTCTATTACCAAGCCTAGTTTCTTTAGATCATTCTCCATATGCGGCTCTTGCAAAGCACCTTCCGGCATATCTTCAAAAATACTATTGACGGGTGTTAGCCAATAGTCTGCAAATGACGCGGCTTTTGATTGGAATGAAAACAGTTTGCGCATAATCCGAATAAGATCGATTGGAATTCCGGATTGAATAAAGCGCCATTGCCATCTCCAAAATTGTTTGTTTGCCCAAAGCCTCAAGGATGAGCGGATTGCTGGCCATCTAAATTCGAAGAAACGTTTCACGTCTTTCAAGCTCACTCTAAATTCTGATCGTCCAGAAAATGGCGCGGTTTCATTAAGATGAGCGGAGTTGCTCCCGCCAAGACGGGCTGATTCGTTAAGGCCCGCTAGTGGCTGAGCTGAAACCAGAGCTCTGCCCCCTGTTCTTTCAGCAATTTCGGCGCGATAAGCGGCTTCGATTTCAGGAAGCTCTTGAGCCAGTCGTGGTTCAACCAATGTTCCTAAGCGCAGATGAGAAACTAGATCCACGCTCGGTGTTGTTCCGGTAACACCAGGTGTGTTAGCTGACATCATCAACTTCAAATAATTCTCGCGGCCTGTAATTTGAGTGATACGCGGCTGAACACGGAGATAAGAAATGTTTTTTTGTTTAAAGAGTTCCGCCATGCCCTCAGAATGAAATCCGCCGGTGATGATCGCGGCCTTCTGAATCTTTTCTTTTTTAATCCAATCGATTGTCCGGGCAAACATTGCCGCGTCACGCGCTTCGGCGGTTTGGTAAAAAGCATTGGCTTGTTCGACAACTTTAGAAACCATTGGGGTCAGTCCCCGCTGCTTCGCATCAAGGACAGACCCCTTTAGGCCCCGCCACTCGCTTTTTGATAATTCAAGATGAAGAATTTTTTTAAAAAGCAAATATTCACGATACTTTTGAATCACTTTTTTCTCTTCCTGTTTTTGCGCGAGCTTTTCTAAAAGCTGTTCTTCAAGCTTTTGAGTTTCTTTAAGCAAAGTGGGCGCGTCTAATTCCTGCGCAAGAATTTGCTTGCCCCATTCCTTGGAAAGCGCTGGATAATCTTTAAACTGAAAACCTAGCGGAGCAGCGGCGGCGTAAAACGTTTCAAATATTTCACGCTTGCCACGACGTTCGTATCTCGCATCTCGTATCTCGCTATCGAAAAGCCAATCTGCTTTGATTTTTTTAGCGCCCAGCCATGCTTTGAGAGTCTGCTCTTCGGTTTGGATCGAGCGACGCTTCACGAGCGACGCTTCACCCTCGTAAGATTTCAATTTTTGAAATCTTACGAGCTGCGGCCAATCATACTGCTCGCGCGCGTCATTTAAATCCAACCGTAGATACTTGTGGGCACTATTTGCAAGCGCGCCAATGTGCCGGCCATAATCAGCCTGAACCTCTTCCTGGAAACTCCAGCTTCTAAAATATTCAGCAAGCTCCGGATTAAGCGCTTGCGATGCTTTTTTAAGAATTTCTGCTTTCATCTTTTCAAGAAAAGCATCTGACTTATCTTTCGCGCCCATTACCGCGCGAAATTGTTCGAGGTTTTTTTTGTAAAGGTCGAGATCTTCGATTCCAAAACCAGTCACAGGGGACAGACCCCGCTCCCGAACACGAACAGCCATAGGGGTCTGTCCCCCTGCATCGTTTTGAGAATTTTCCCAAAGAAAATTCTCCGGTCCCCCGACAATTCCTTTTTCAGCCAGGCGTTCTAAGATGTCTTGATTGGCCTTTTGATTTTCCGTGAAATTTAAAAGCTTGGGATCCAATTGACTCCACGCGCCTTCGAGAAAAAAGGTCTTCACTCCGTATTCTTTTTGTAAATGCTCGAGAATGGCCTGGATGTTTTTTTGCGCTTCGGGCTCGCCGTGCGCGTCTTCCAAATAGACTAGAGACGGAAGACCAGAGACCGAAGACTGAAAAACTTCCTGAATCGATCCAAGCGAATTGGGGATTTGAATTTTTTTAACAAGCGACTCAACTTTTATCCCATCGCGGACGAATGGCCTCTGATCACTGATCACTTCGGAAAATGGAGCAGGCGCGGCCCATGCTGCCGTTTCTAAAAAAAGAAGCGCCACGAGACCGCTCGCAATCATCTTTTTCCAAATTATATAATTTTGTTTTTTCTGCATGAAATTTTACGCAACTGATTGATTTGTAAGGTGTTCGAAAAAAAGTAACACCCGTTTCCACTACCTGCAAGGCATCCCCTCAATATTCCAAAAAAATTTTAATCTTTGAGTGAAAGTGATCGCTTTTGCTAGTTAGAATTGCGCTCGTTTTCAGAGCTTTTTTGGGCCGATTGACCATGCTATAATCCCCGCTCATTTCGCACTTAAAACTAAACTAAAAATGCAGGAGTCCAACCATGGTCAGAATCGGAGAAAAGGTCGAAGATTTCAAAGTAGATGTTTATCAAAATGAAGCTTTCAAAGAGCTTAAATTGTCTGAATTAAAAGGCAAGTGGGTCGCAATGTTTTTTTATCCCGCTGACTTCACCTTTGTTTGCCCAACCGAACTTGAAGACGCTGCGGCACTTTATGACTCTTTCAAGAAAGAAGGCGCAGAGTTGATTTCTTTTTCAACCGATACCAAGTTCGTGCATAAAGCATGGCATGACGTATCGCCCGCGATCAAAAAAGTAACTTACCCGATGGCAGCCGATGCTTCCGGAAAAGTATCGCGTCAATTTGGTGTTTACATGGAAGAAATCGGCCTCGCGCTGCGCGGCAGCTTCATCATTGATCCGGATGGAGTTTTGCAATGCATCGAAGTCAATAATCTTCCGATCGGACGCTCGATGGCTGAATTGCTCCGCAAAGTTCAAGCCGCAAAATTCGTACGTGAGCACGGCGGCGAAGTTTGTCCGGCAAACTGGAAACCCGGTTCAAAAACTTTGAAGCCCGGTATCGATCAAGTCGGAAAGATCTAGTTCTTCGTGAAGCGTATCTCGTGAAGCGTGACACACGTTTTTCGAGATACGCTTCACTTTTTACGTTTCACGAAAGGATATAATATGCCATTTACTCTTCCCCCGCTTCCCTACGCACACGACGCATTGGCGCCGCATCTTTCAAAAGAAACTCTCGAGTTCCATCATGACAAACATCACAACGCTTATGTTGTAAAACTGAATGAGCTCACTGCCGGAAAACCGGAAGCTAACAAAACTTTGGAAGAATTGATTCTGACGGCAACCGGCCCGGTATTTAATCAAGCCGGACAGATTTGGAATCATACCTTTTATTGGAATTCGCTTTCTCCAAATGGCGGCGGCGAACCTAAAGGTAAAGTCGGCGAAGCGATTAAAAAACAATGGGGTTCTTTTGATAAGTTCAAAGAAGAATTCAGCGCGAAAACCGTCGGCGTATTCGGTTCCGGCTGGGGCTGGCTGGTTAAGAAAGAAGACGGCTCACTGGAAATTGTCGGCACATCCAATGCCGGCAATCCCATGACTGAGAAGAAAAAGCCGCTCCTTACTTGCGACGTTTGGGAGCATGCTTATTACATTGATTTCCGCAATCTGCGTCCTAAATATGTGGAAACCTTCTGGAAACTCGTTAATTGGGATTTCGCTGAAAAGAACTACAACTAAATCGAAAGGCTCTAAACTGCCGCAAAAAGCCCCAAAGCCTGCGCCTTGGGGCTTTTTGTTTGCCTATAAAATTTTCCTCCCAGAAATATTTCCCATAAGAGAGAAGAACTCCGCGTAGGGCTTGGCCTTGCTTTTTGTTCATTGCGCCCCCTACAAAGAAATTCGCTTTGTCCTTATTTTTACTACATCAGGCCTTCCTTTAGTATAAGCGCCCTTACAGTACGCTTTCACACACACAAAGGAGGAAATCGATGAATACATTTAATCGTTTCATTGTTGCAGTTGTATCGCTTTTAATGGTCGGAAATGTTCTTTATGCTCAGGAGGCTGCGACAATTTCCGGAAACATAAATCAACCCACTGTCAGTCTTGATCAAGCATTAAAATCTCCTGCCGCTTCTTCCTCAGACAAACAAACCGCTGGCGCGGTCGATTTTCTGGACCAAACATCACCGCTTAGCCCGGCCACGACACAAGAAAATCCGCCGCCAATTATTGATCCGGTAACGCCGCAATCTTTAGTCGGAATTACGGACGGAGCAACAGTTTCAGGCGTAATTACAGTCGGCCCAAATCTTCAAACCACGCCTGGTATTAAAAAAGTAGCGTATTACGTTGATCAGACGCAGTCCGGAAAAGTTTACATTCTGCCGTTTTATTGGGGCGGCCTTTCGGGCGATGGCACCACGAGTTTTGACACCACAAAGCTCTCAAACGGCGTACATGAACTTCAAGTTGTTTACACAACGACTTTATTGGGCGATCACGAATTTGTGATCCATTTCACAGTAAATAATACTGTCATCACCCCAATCTGCACGGTCAAAAAACATGGTCACGAAAAGGCAGAAAAGGAAAAGAAAGAAAAAGAGAAAGCAGACAAAGAGAAGTGTGAAAAAGAAAAGGCCGAGAAAGACAAATCGAGCTGTAAAAAGAAACTGTAAATTCTCGATCAAGACAAACGATCCAAAAACCCCCCGGAAAAACCGGGGGGTTTTTTCATCAACCAAAACACCCTTTAAATAGCAAATTAGGTCTTTGGCTCTCTTATTTGATTCATTTTTTGCATTTCTCAGTTTCACCCAATAGACTTATTTCATCAATATAAAATGTTTTTAAAATCACAAACGGAAAATATGAAAACTTATAAAACAGTCTTGGTTCTTGGTTTCGCTCTCGGGCTTTATGCAGGCTTACAGATGCCGGTGCATGCATCCCCTATTTTTCCCGCTGCTGACAACCAACCGCTTAATCAAGCCGCCGAAAAAACAGATACACCTGCGGCGGCCCAGGAACAAAATACTTCGACTGAAACGGCTAATTTACACAAAGATATTTCGTATGATTTGGCAGAAGTGAATGTGCAAATTTTATACGGCACGAATCAAGGCGGTAAAAAGGCCTATAAAACTACTTATCAGCTTTCTAAAATTACCGCGGATCATAAAGTTGAAACTAAAGAACCTCGGGTCAATATCACTTATAAAAGCCGAGCGGATAAAGGCAAATATGCGGTAGAAGAAATCTCGATTAAAAAAATGGTCAATAACGCTTATCAAATCACTGCGAAAATCATTGAATCAAAACCGGGAAATACAATCGCCCCAAAAGTAATTTGGATAGACTAGCATTTCATTAAAATTGAAATAGCGAGTTCGTTATTTCAGAAACAATCCTCAATGCTGTGCCTCGTCTCAAAAATAAGTCGGACGAGACCTAAAGACAGAAGACTACAGACTAAAAAGCCTGAGAATAAATTCTCAGGCTTTTTTTATTTTCAATAATTCAATTTTATTTGTGTGGTACTTTTTCTTTCAATGGTCTACGACCACAAGAATGGATTGGCTAGAGAAGGTTTATATCTTTCGCGATCCGAGCTTTATCGAGGATCGTAAAAATTTATCGGCAAAGAAAAACAACAAAAATAGCGGTAATAATGAAGGAAACTACCGCAATCGGAAAAATACCCTTCCAAGCTAATCCCATAAGCTGATCGTAACGAAAACGCGGCAACGTCCAGCGAATGGTCATGAAAAGCCAGCAGACGGCGACAACTTTAAAAGCATAAGATCCGATCTGGAGCAAGGTAACTGCCAAGGTCGGCATGGAAACGAAAGCGCCCCACGGAAAGTGAAAACCGTCTTTTAAAAGATAGGGAACTTGCCAACCACCAAGAAACAACGTTGTTGCCAAAGATGCGATTAGAATTGTCTCGATATAATCCGTAAAGAAGAACATACCAAACTTCATGCCGCTGTATTCAGTAAAATAACCTACGATTTCAGATTCCGCTTCGGGAAGGTCATAAGGAATACGTTTCGTTTCCGCGATACCCGCCGCGAGAAAAAGAAAAAATGAAATCGGCTGAACCACAATACCCCATTTCGGGACCCAGCCCCATAAGAGATATGCGCCTTGGCCGCGCACGATTTGCTGCAAGTCGAGCGAACCGTAAACTAAAACAACGCCTAAAATCGTGAGGCCTAATACCAATTCATAAGCCAGCATTTGGCTTGTCGCGCGTAAGCTTCCGAGAAAAGCATAATTATTGTTTGATGCAAAGCCCGCGAGAATCACGCCGTATACACCAAGCGAAGCTGCTGAAAAAATATAAAGAATACCAACATTGACCGAAGCCACCTGTAAATTAATATCACGGCCGAATAAATGCAGCGTGTCTCCGAATGGAATCGCGGCAAAACCAAGAAAAGCAAAAGTCAAAGAAATCCAAGGCGCCAATGTATGTAAAAATTTATCACCGGAGGGCGGAATGAAATCTTCTTTCATGAACATTTTAATGGCGTCCGCAATCGGGTGAAAAAGCCCGAGCGCATTAAACGGACGCAGCAGCCAATTAATCGGAGCGGCCCATTTCCAAGGCAAAATGATATGCGCGCGGTTGGCTCCGATGCGGTCCTGCATCAAGGCGCTTTGCTTGCGCTCAATCCAGGTGTGCAAAGCGGCGAACATCATCACCGCCTGGTTAACAATGAGCGCCATGACAAATGTAATTGCTAAGCCTAAATAATCCATAAAATCAGCTTAAAGGTAAAAAGTTAAAGGTTAAAACTACAGCCCAAAACTCAAAACTTTCAAAACCTTGGGCTTTTGAATTATTGTTTTTACTTTTTAGATTTAACCTTTTGGCTCTCATAGTATGTTGTCGTATTGTTGTAGGGCAGGAATTGTGGGAGCCGCCTGAACACGAATCTCGCTTTGCACGCCGCTTAATTCGACATAGCTTTTCTTAGGAAATGCTTTTTCAGCCAACGCCAGTTCATGATAAACAGCTTCCGTGCTTTGAATTTTCCAATTGATTCCAAGCCCCTGAGCCAAATCGCTTAAAATCTGAACTTCCGGATTGGCTTCTCCAACGGGTTCTAAAATTTTTCCGAAAGATTGAACACGCCCTTCAAAGTTGGTAAACGTTCCGTCTTTTTCAACATAAGTCGCAGATGGAATAACATACGTAGAGCGCTGGGATGTCGTATTTTCATTGGAGCCAATAAAAGCGGACCAGCTTAATTTTTTGAAAACTTCTTTGGCTTTGGGTGCAATTGAAAAAAGATCCTGTCCAAAAATAATCCAGCCGTCTATTTCACCGGCTTCTGTTTTATCAAGAATTTTTTGAATTTCGGAAGGGTTACGGAGAAAACCAAGGTTTTCGGCGCCTTTTGTATTAGGGTTTTTATCGGCCTTTCTTAAAATATCATCTTCCGTTCCATCCGCTTTAGGCGAAACCAAAACCAAATTGGAAAGCTTGAGCTCATCACGAAAAAGTTTGCGCGCCAGGAAAAGTTCTTCATTGCTCATTTGCGGCGAAAGAAATACGGCTGTCTTTTTCCCGGTTTTGAGTTTAGCTGCCACATCAAGAATCACTTCGTCTTCTACTGCTTGTTGGCCGTTGTGCCGCGCACCTAAAACACGGTTTTCATCGTGGAATTTATAACCGTAGCGGCCTTCGTCACATATCCACCATTGATTCACTTCAGGATTGTAGCGCGGCTTCAAACGCTTCACGCGGCCGGCACCATGCTGCGGCCGGTCAAGGTTATAATGCACCTGAATATTGCAGCCGCGCGAGCAGCCATTGCAAAGCGAGTCGCCAGATTTCAAATACCAAACGCGGATTTTAAAACGGAAATCACGGTCAGTCAGCGCGCCAACCGGACAAATATCAACCACGTTACCGGAATAAGGATTATCAAGCTGTTTGCCGGGAAAAACTTGGACTTCGGAATGATCGCCGCGATTCGCGATACCAAGCTCACGGGTCTTGGAAATTTCGTCCGTAAAACGCACGCAGCGCGAACATAAAATACAGCGTTCATTATCGAGCATCACATTTGGGCCAATCGGAACCGCCTTGGGCTTTGAGACTTTGTCTTCGTTGAGGCGGCTATTATAAAGACCATGCTTCATGTAATAGTCTTGAAGCCAACATTCACCCGCCTGGTCACACACGGGGCAATCGACGGGATGATTAATGAGTAAAAATTCCAGCATGTGCTGGCGTGTTTTTAGGGTTTTTTCATTTTGAGTATGAACAACCATGCCTTCTTTGGCTTCCATATGGCAGGCAATTTGAAGCTTGGGAATGCCTTCGATTTCAACCTGGCACATGCGGCAATTACCCGCGATCGAAAGTCCGGGATGATAGCAATAATACGGAACATCCTGTTCCGTCATGCGCGCGGCTTCGATAAGACGCGTGCCCGGCTTCACTTCGACCGGCTTGCCATCAATCGTCAGTTTAATTTTTTTTATTTCCGTCTCTGTTACTTTATTCATAGAAGGTTAAAACTTAAAGGTCAAAACTATAACTTAAAACCCAAAGCTGTTCGAACAATTCTGGGCTTTGGGCTGTAGTTTTAAGCTCTAACCTTTAACTTTTGGGTTAATTTTATACGTGTTGTAATTGTTTTTCTTTATTCTGAATATAATCTTCAAATTCTTTACGGAATTTCTGCGGATAACTGCGTAACGGCATCGCGGCGCCGTCCGCTAAAGCGCAAATTGTCGTTCCGCCCATATACGCGCAAATGTCGGCCATATTATTTAAGTCCTCGAGACGACCTTTGCCTTCGAGAATACGCTTTAAAATACGGTAAATCCAGCCCGTACCTTCGCGGCAAGGTGAGCATTGCCCGCAGGATTCATGCGCATAAAAACGCATGGTCACGGTTAACGCTTTGACCATATCTGTGGTTTCATCAAATACAATCACGCCGGCCGAGCCCGCCATTGTTTTCAAATTACGCAATTGATCAAAATCAAGCCCAACATCAATTTCTTCGGGGGTTAAAATCGCAGCGGATAATCCTCCGGGAACAACCGCTTTTAATTTGCGATCGCCCGTAATGCCGCCGCCAACTTCATAAATCAGTTTGCGTAAAGAAAATCCAAGCGGCAATTCATACACGCCTGGTTTTTTTACATGGCCACTTAAACTGATCAAACGCATGCCGCCATTTTTCTCAGAACCCAGTCCCGCGAACCATTCCGCGCCGCGATTTAAAATAAACGGCAAATAAGAAACAGTTTCAACATTGTTAATCACAGTCGGACATCCAAATAAACCGATTACGGCCGGAAAAGGCGGCTTTAACCGCGGCTGGCCTTTTTTGCCTTCGAGTGATTCCAGCAAACCGGTCTCTTCCCCGCAAATGTACGCGCCCGCGCCGCGATGCACAACGATTTCGAGCTTATAGTCTTTACCGAAAATCTTATCACCAAGATAGCCTTTGGCTTTTGCGTCTTCGATCGCTTTTTTAAGCAGTTTAATCGGCTGGACATATTCGCCGCGAATATAAACATAAGCTTTGTGGACATTGTTCGCGACAGACGCGATCATCACCCCTTCGAGAAAAAGATGCGGCGCATGGCGCAAAATATATTTATCCTTAAAAGTTCCCGGCTCGCCTTCGTCGCCGTTAATCACAAGATAAATCGGTTTACCCAAATTCTGCGGAATAAAACTCCATTTCATGCCCGTCGGAAAACCCGCGCCGCCTAAGCCGCGCAAATTAGCCTTCTTCACCATCTCGATAATATCTTCGCGTTTCATATCAAGCGCTTTGCGAATAGCCTGATAGCCGCCGTCTTGCTCGTATTCATCAAGAGAAAAGGTTTTGCCTTCTACGAAATATTTAGAGATTAATTTTTCCATATTTACCCTGTACACATCCGATGTGTATCCCCCTTGTACACATCGGATGTGTACAGGGTTGTAATTTCATGTTCTAACCTTTACGCCTTGTTTTCTTAAAAGCTCCGCGACTTTATTGTCATCCAGACAGCCTACATACTCATCGTCATTGAGTTGCAGCATCGGCGCAATTTCGCAGGCTCCGAGGCATTCCACTTCTTTGACTTCAAATTGACCGTTCGCTGTTTTTTCGCCGGATTTAATGCCAAGATTTTTTTCGAGACATTTCACAACGCCTTCCGCTCCCATTAAATTACAGGTCAATGTGCGGCAGACATTGAAGCGTACTTTGGCTTTGGGCTCGGTGTAATATAAAGTATAAAAAGTGATGACTTCACGCACGTCCATCGGCGAAACTTTTAAATATTCTGAAACCGCCTCTTCCATCTCAAGCGAAATGTAGCCGTACATTTCTTGAAGGATATGCAGAACTTCCAGCATCGGCGCGCGGCGGGTTTCATATTGCGCCACCACCGGATCGGTCTTTACCAAAACTTCTTTTGTAAAAATCTTATTAAATAATTCGCTCATTTTTTCCAGCTTAAAAGTTAAAGGTCAAAAGTGAAAACTATAAGTTAAAATCCAAAACTATCCGAACCGTTAGGTGCCTTTTGGTTATAGTTTTGAGCTTTAACCTTTACGTTTTGGCCTGATTTCATCGGTCTAGCTCTCCTCCGATCATGTTTACTGAACCAAATGACGCAATAATATCTGCCAAAGAGTCTCCTTGAACCACTTTATGTAATCCGGACATAATCGTAAAACAAGGCGGACGCACACGTACACGGTAAGGTGTGCCTGTTCCATCACTCACCACATAAAAACCAAGCTCGCCGTTCGCGCCTTCAACCGCTTGGTAAGCTTCGCCGGCGGGAGGGCGCGTTCCATGCCCAACCATCACGGTTTTAAAATGATTCATCAAACCTTCAATATTCGAATAGGTTTCTTCCTTAGGAGGCATCGCCGCGCGTTTATTGCAAGACCCCACTTCGGCACGATTATCCCGGTGATCGCCCGCTAGTGTCGGATCAAAGGTCGCAGACTCAGTCACTATGCCTTCGGTATTGCCCATTTTCGCGCGATCTACCATGTCTTCGCCCTTAACCACTTCGCCCTGTTCGTTTACAAGCACATGGCCGACGGGTATTTGTTTATAGGCCTGTTCCACAATCCGGAAACTCTGTTCCATTTCCGCCATACGCACAAGATAACGGTCAAGACAGTCGCCGGTGCTTCCAACCGGAATTTCAAAATCAAAACGGTCATAAACGAGATAAGGTGTTGCGCGGCGCACATCAAAATCAATCCCTGTCGAACGCAGAAAAGGTCCGGTCATGCTATGCGAAATTGCGTCTGCTTGAGAAATCACGCCGATATTTTTAACGCGGTCCACAAAAATACGGTTATGCGTTAAAAGCTGGTCACATTCGCGGATAACTTCACGTGTTTTCTTCATGACTTCATGGCATTTCGCTTCAAAACCATCCGGCAAATCACCTTTGACGCCGCCCACGCGCGCATAGGAAATCGTGAGACGCGCACCCGTTACTTCTTCAATCAGCTGATAAATTTCTTCGCGCTGTTTGATCATATAAAGAAAAACTGTGAAAGCGCCTAGCTCCATCGCCGAAGCAGCAATGCAGGTTAAATGATCAGTTACACGGGAAAGCTCGGACATAATGACGCGGATATACTGCGCGCGCTCCGGAACTTTCAAATCAAAAAGTTTTTCCACCGCCATGCAATAACCGACATTATTAATTAAAGGCGAAACGTAATTGAGGCGGTCGGTATAAGGAATGACCTGCAAATAACCGAACTGTTCGGAATCTTTTTCAAACGCGCGGTGTAAATATCCGATTTCAACATCGGAATTCACAATGGTTTCACCGTCGAGTTCCACAACCATGCGGACAATGCCGTGCATCGCGGGATGCGAGGGCCCGACATTCAACATCATGTTTTCTTTGCGGATTTTTTTATAAGTTTCGACAGTCATTTTATTTCACTGCTTCTTGCTTGATCGCACCGGGGCCGATCAGCGGCTGGCGGCGATTAATCGGATAATCTTTGCGTAAAGGATGTCCCACAAAACCTTCATACATCATGATGCGTTTTAAATTCGGATGGCCTTCAAACTTCACGCCGAAAAGATCCCAGCATTCGCGTTCATACCAATCGGCAACGGCCCAAAGCCCTGTCAGCGACGCCACAGACCCGCCGTCAGCCGCGGGAACCTTAATGCGCAAGCGATGATTCTGAGTCAAAGAATAAAAATGATAAACAACCTGAAAACGCGGATTCCAACCGAGCTTGAGACCATCTACTGCGGTAAGGTCCATAAGGAAATTCATGGCGTATTCGGAATCATCCCTCAAAAATTGCGCGATTTTCAAAAGCGCAGAAGGTTTGATGACAGCGGTTTCATCACCATGCTGTTCGTGTGATCCGAGCACTTCGTCGGGAAACTTTTCTTTTAATTTTAAATGTAACTCTTTCATTTACCACTCACTCTAGTGGTACCGGGCACCAAAGGGACACGTAACATGTTACGTGTCCCTTTGGTGCCCGGTAC
>JAYTHE010000030.1:0-13548 GCA_043732705.1 Candidatus Omnitrophota bacterium
TGACACTGTCGGTGAGCGTAATATTTGAAGTCACAATCAAATTGCCCGTGTCATAAATACTGGAACCAATCGAACCGCCGATCTCAGCCGCACCGTCAAAATTATCAAAGTTCGCGGTTCCACCTCTTAAGGCTCCCAAGGATCGGAAGGTATAAGCCTTTTCGTTGAACTTGTTTGTATTAATCGTGCCGGTATTTCCAATCGCGCCGTTTGAAACAAATTCAACCACGCCGTCATGCTCTTCCATGCGCGTGGCTTCGATGACTCCGGTGTTATTCACAAGATTATCAAGTGTGGTGTTGATATCTTTTGCAGAGAGCATCACTTTCCCTCCGTTCGCACGCAATGTCCCTTCATTGAATATCGAAGCATCCGCAGAGCCTTCATTCACCACCAGATTAATTAATCCCTGATTATCAAATGAAAGCGTTTGCTTCGAGCCTGAACCTAATACCACATGCCCGAGATTCGCTTCTAATATTCCTTTGTTCTGAATTTGTTCCGCGAGGAAAACAATGTTTTTGGTGCTGATATTTGCTTCATTTAAAATCTTTCCAATCTCGCTTCCCAATACTTTCTGAAAATCATAATTCCCCGCCTGAAAGTTTTCTTTCGAAATATCGAGTGTCGATGCAATCAAAGATGCCGTGTCAATTTGTGCGTTCGCGTGAAAGTTAATGCCGCTCGTATTAACCAGGAAAACAATGCCATTCGAATAAAGCGCGCCCCAAATATCACTCGCGCCTCCGCCTAACACGCGATTCAAAATACTGCTCGTCTCATTTGGTAACATAAATCGAACGGATTGATTCGCTCCAATTGAAAAAGAGTCCCAATCAATCGTTGCGTGGTCCGGAGCATTGATGATTAAAATATCGGGTGTCGAAGATACATCTACCGTTACGCCTGCGCTGGCATTCATACCGGCCGGTAATTCCTGTGCCATCACTGGCTGCATCAAAACAAGCCAAGCCAAAACGATTCGGAACAAATCGCAGGTTATTTTTCCCAGTTCCTGTCTCTTCAATTCAGTGCTTTTCATAGTTTTAGGAAGCATATTACTCCCTGTATAAAAATAACACTAATCAGCTCAAATACAATACTATTTATAGCAAAATATAGCATTTGTAAGTGACTGAGATATTAGGAGTTAGCACAGCCAAAGAGGTTTATTAAGCAGAACCAACCCTATTACTCGATCCCGGATCAAGCAAATGGACGCTATTTCTTCTGATGGTGCTGTTCTGCAAAACCATGAGAAATATTTTTTTCATCTCGGCTATGCCAAGATGAAAAAAGACATGGTGGAAAACTACTCTGCAGAGCTTGAGGGAGAAAGTAGAAAAATAGAATCAAAGAGCCTTCGAAGAATTGAATACTTGCTGGCTTGTTTTTCTGATGATTGCCAACACCCACTCTGCCAAGAGTGTTCATAAAAGAAATAAAGGCTGGCGAGTTCCAAGCGAAGCATTGGCTGTTTGAGCCAGTCCTATTTCTTTTATGAACTCAATCCAAATTAGCTTAATTAGCTGATACTGGATCCACAGGTGTGTCGGATTCTTCAGGAATAGGATCCTGGCGCGGCGGCGCGTCAAAAACTCGTGTGGCAAAAAGCATGTATTCGGTATGTCCGATCATGCGCATTTCGGGGCGTGATTTGCCGGCGCGCGCAAGAATTTTACGTTCGAGCAATTCCACGGCTTCGACATTAATAAAACCGTTTTCGCGCAAAGTTTCAGCCATTCTTTCGACCTGATTAATTGTCGGGTTCAACGAACAAAGCTTACCGCCGCCTTTTAAAGCTTTTTTTACGAGCAAAACTTCTTCCCATGGCGTCGGAATATCCAAAATCACGCAATCAAAAGCATTTTCAGGAAAAGGTTCTTCTTTCTTGCGCTGATTAAATTCAACCACGGCCCCCAAATCGGAGCGCTCGATATTGCGCACCGCGTTCGCGGGAAGATCGGAACGCAAATCATAAGTACAAATTTTTCCGCTCGGCGCGACTTGATGCGCGAGAAAGAGCGTCAAAGCTCCGGAACCGGTTCCGATTTCCAAAACTTTTTTGCCGGAATGAATACCGAGTTTAATGGCAAGAAAAGCCGCGTCTTTGGAATAAACCACGCCGCTTTCGCGCGACGCTTTAAACATCAAATCTTCTGTCGAAGGTTTTAAATAAAAACCCGCGAGGCTGGTTCCTTCAATATGTGTGCCGAATTCTTTGCCGATTAAATCATCATGAAGAATCGGGCGGCCGCAATGAATCGGGTGTTTCTTTCCGCGGGTTATTTTCAAAAGATAGGTTTTCTCGTCTTCAAAGCGGAGTAAAACCAAATCCCGCTCTTTAATCAAATTATCAGAAGCTACTGTTGTATCAGACATAATGACTCCATTCTAACGTTCAATAATTACTACCAATTTTTTTCATCCGCGAGCTTTAAAAGCGCCGCGAAATGATCCACTAAATGTTCCGCGCCCAAATCTTCGAGTTTATGCTTACTCGCAAAGCCATGCCGCACAAGAACGGTTTCAACGCCGGCATTCTTTCCGGTTTTTGCATCCACTGCGCTGTCACCGATCCACAGCACATCTTGCGGCTTAACATTGTGCTCCCGCATCACCTTTAACAATGCCGCCGGATCGGGTTTATGCGGAATTCCATTTCCACCCGTAAACACGCCGCTCAAATACGGCATCACTTTTAATTCTTGAAGAATTCTCGAAGTAAATGGTTCCGGCTTATTTGTGACCACGACCTGAATCCGATCCTTAAACCGATCAAGCAATGCCTGCGCATGGGGATAAAGCCGGGTATGGTCCAGCAAATGCTCTTCATAGTATTTGCGCAAAACCCGCGCGCCGCGTTCAATTATTTTAGGATCGGTTTCTCCGAGCGCCATGCCGACCAAATGATGCAGACCCTCGCCAACAAAATGCTCAATTTCAACATCCGTCAAAACCGGCTTACCCATTTCCTTGAGCATCGAACGCACGCCGCAAATAATATCACGGCGCGTATCCACCAGCGTTCCGTCCAAATCATAACCGATCAGTTGTTTACGCGCCATAAAGTAAAATTATAAATCCTAATCTTTAAATGCTAAGAAATACTCATTCAATACCGCGATTTTACAAACTCAAGCAGCTTTAATTGCAGCTCATTCACTTCAGCTTCTATTTTAGCAAAATCATCAAGCGGAACGTCCACTGCGCAATGATTCTTCAAAAAATAGACTTGTCCGCGTGTCACGGGCTGCTTCAAAATTTTTGCCGCGGCCAACGCGTAAATCTGGATTTGAAGGTCATAGCCGCGTTGACTGACCTTAGCTGCATCGCCTTCCGCGGTTTTATAATCTAACACCGTGAATGACCCATCCTGATTTTGAAAAAGAACGTCAATTACACCGTCAATTAAACCGCGCCTTACGTTCAAAACAAAACTAAGTTCACGGCGAACCAGTTTGGAGCGGCGAATATCTTTAAATAAATCGGTTTCAAAAAAGCCCGTCAAAATTCCCGCGGCTTCGCGGCGTCTTGCTTCGGAAAAACCCGCAAAGACCTTATCCAAGTTTGCGGTCTCAAGGGACTGTTCAGGCTGCCCCCAATTCAAAAACTCAAGCGCGCGATGCATTCGCGTTCCGAAATCAGCGGCATCCTCCGCTGGAATTCCCGGCTCTTCAGCAATCGCTTCAATAACTCGATCTTCCCTATCAATATCGCTAGCGGTTGAGCCAAGCTCAGAGCTAGAAGAAGAAAGGTTCTCGGCTGGGCGACCCGCTGCGCCAAAGCTGTAGCGCGGCGAGAGCTCAGAGTTAAAAGAAGGGAGACTCCAACCGCGGCCGTACACACTCCAAAACTGTTCCGGATCTTTGGCAAACAAAACGTAAGCGCTGACCGGAAGATCGATCACCTTTGCAAATTCGGAAGGCTGAACGGATTGAATTTTTTTTAGCACCTGCAGAGCATCTGGCGATAACTCCGAATCCGTAATAGGAGTGAATTCTTTTTCGGCAAGAACTTCGTTTAAAAGCACTTGAAATAAGGGTTTCTCTGAACTTGCATGACTCACCGGCTGAACCATTTCGCCCAAAGCTGCTTGCGGAATTTTCTCTTCTACTAAATCGCGCGCGCGCATGACCCAGTCCATCCATGATGCCATTTCGGAATAATTTTCTTTTTCTTTTTTCGGAGGATCCCAAATTCCCGACAAAATCAGTTTATTTTCCGCGCGCGTCACCGCTACATAAAAAAGCCTTTTCCGTTCTTCATCGTCCCGCTTTTTACGGATTTCATCCAATTGGTCAAATAAATACGTCCTTTCATTTTCTCCGGTCAGTGGATTTTTAACGCGGATCGCGAAGCCTTCATGCGGTACGGCAAGCACCGGATGACTTTCTGAACGGTTGCGTTCACGCCCGAGATCGGCAATGAACACGACCGGGAATTCCAGACCTTTTGCGGCGTGAATAGTCATTAGTTTGACGGCCTGAATATCCTCGCCCACTGCGGTGGTATCGGACGTGCGCACCTCCTGGAATTGAAGCCGGCGCACGAGCCCTAAAAAACCATGAATCGAAAGTTTGCCGCGGCCTTCCTGACGGCGTGCAAACTGAATAAATTTCCGGATATGCCCGTACCGCCGGACGCCGCCCGGTTGTGCCAGCGCCCATATTGCGTAACCTGTTTTTTCGACGGCTTCTTCCAGCAAATCGCTCAGGCGCGTTGCGTCTTTGCGCAGCCGCCAGCTTTGAAAGTGCCTCTCAAAGGATTCCAATTTCTGTTTCTCAGAATCCGCAATTTCGCTGATCTCGCGGAGTTTTGAAATGCCGTCGGAAAGCGGATTTTTCTCATTTTTATTTTTCGCTTTTTCAGCCAGCCAGAAAAGCGTTTCATCTGAAATCTGCACAAAAGGCGATCGCAAAAGCGCCGCAAGCGGAACATCTGCGAGCGGATTTTGCAAACATTCCAAAAGGCTCATCAGATCGCGAATTTCGGGCTGATCATAAAAACTCATGCCGGAAACGGAAACATACGGTACGCCCGCGCGGCGCAAAGCATACTCATAAAGCGCGCTATGCGTCATCGCGGAAAAAAGAACCGCAATATCGCCATAAGGAACGCCGCGGACTTTCAAGTCCTGAATCCGTGCCGCGATCGCGGAACCTTCCCGTAAACGCATTTCTTCCTTGTCACCTTCCTCGGAAGCAGGAATCACAATTAATTCAGGCTTGCCAGCTTCAGTTTCCGCGGTTTCTTTTTTCATGATGAGCGGATCAAAAGGAAATCCGTCTTCCTCCCAAAGCCGCGCAAAAAAAGTATTGGCAAAATCAAGCACAGGCGCCTGGCTGCGAAAATTATCCGCAAGCGAAACACATAAAGCCGCCTCGGAATCCGCGAAAGCCTTCCCGGTTTCAAGAAAAAGCCGCGGCTCAGCCCCTCGAAACGCGTAAATCGACTGTTTATAATCACCGACTAAAAAAACTTCCGCGTTCGACATTAAAGACTGCACAAATTCCATTTGTAAATAACTGGTATCCTGGAACTCATCCACAAAAATATGCTTAAATTGCCTGCGTAAGGCATTCAGTACAATCCGCGAACCTGCTGTATTTTCCTTTAAAAGTTCAACTGCTCGAACCTGCAAATCATCAAAGTCGAGGCCGTTTTGAGTTTGCTTTTTTTGCGCGTAAATCGCTTCAAAAATGAAAGCGGCCTGTTCCAGCCATGCCAATGCCTCTTCCGCGAAAATTTCCAGTCTGTACGCTGCCCATTCCCTCGCAAAATTTTTCCATGGTGTCAATTTGGGAGAGCGTCCGCAGCTTTTGAGCCATTCGTCAAAATTTTTAGCGTCATCCCAGGACCATTCTTTTTTTGACAGCCATTTCTTCCAACCTTCAAGGTCAATATGGGTAGAAATGGGCGCGGTTAAATTTTCTGATTGCTGCAGAATTTCGCTTTCAAATTGTTTCACTTTATTGGCGCGGACCGGTTTCCATTTTACAAAATAAGCTGACAGGCTCAGGCCTTCTTGCCGCGCCGTATGGTAAATATGTAAAATTGATTCGCGCGCGGCCAGCTCGCCGTATTTTTCAAAAAAACGAAATACCGGCGAGGCCGTTTCGAAAAGCTGCGTAATACAATCATCCAATGCTTCATCTTTCAAAAGCTCCGCTTCTTCGTTTTCAAAAACACGGAAGTCCGGATCGACACCCGCCTCGACGGGATGCTCACGCAAAAGCCTTGCGGCAAAACTATGAAACGTGGAAATCGCGGCTGATTCCAAATCCTGCCGAGCCTGCGGCCGGCCCTCTTCCTGGAAACGGCGCGACAAACGCTGTTTGATTTCGCCCGCGGCTTTTTCGGTAAAAGTAAGTACTAGGATTTCAGAAAGCGGGATGGAATGTTTTGTGACAAGATTAAAAACGCGCTCAACCAATACCCTTGTTTTTCCGGTACCCGCGCCGGCGGATATCAGAGTATGTTTTCCCAGGGCGCCGACTGTTTTTTTTTGTGACGGAGTTAATTTCATAAAGATTGTGCCGATAACCTTGGGGGCAAGGGGGATGCTCAAAATTGACAGTTATTATGTCATTTTGATTCTGTTTAAACTCCCTCACGAGCCGTAATATTCGGACAGCAATTATAGCGTTAAAATTTGCGGTCCGAAATCTTGAAAATTTAAAAAGCCAGGCTATATTTACAGAATATGTCATCGATATCAGAAAAACGAAAATTTGAGCGTTTCCCGATCCATGCCTCGATTCACATTAAAGACACCAACCGTCATTGCCGTGCCATCACTTATTCGGATGATTTGTCCGAAGGCGGCCTTGCTTTTTATTCCCTAAACCAGGTTGAAATGGGCGCGCATCTCGAAATTACGATCGGCGTACGCGAGCGCATTTTTAAAATCGAAGCTCATACGGTTTATTGTTCCAACCGCCCCACTAAACGTTTTTACCGCACAGGCGTTGAATTCAAAGACAGCACAAGCGCATTTAAAGCCAAACTTGCGGAAGAGGTTGTTTTGATTAAGGCGTTCCAAAAACAACTCAGCAAAGAAACCCATCACCGCATCACGGAAGAAGAAGCCGCGCTGGAGTGGATTGAAAAAAACGCAGCTTTGTTTGGAAAAATCACTTCGTCCGAGAAATAGCCTGCGGCTAACCCCGAACAATCGGCTTATCGATTCGTTCTAAAATTTGAGCATGCGGTTTCGCAAAATAATACCCTTGTCCGTAGCGAATACCCATTTTCCGAACCTGGATCAAATCCGCTTCGGTTTCAATGCCCTCCGCAACCAAATGCGATCCATACATATTTGAAAGGCGGATTAACTCGCGTACAATTTGCTGGTGTAATTTATTCTCCGAAATCCCCATGATCAAGACGATATCAATTTTCATATAATCCACTTTAAGCGCAGAAACAGCGAAAGTTTTGGGGCCGATATCCGTAAAATCATCGAGTGCGACCTGAAATTTACGCCGGCGGATAAAGTTCACACCTTTCTGAATGAGTTCAACGTCCTTAAGCCGAACTCCCTCGGTTAATTCAAAAACAACCCGCTTTGAATAAGGCGCGATTTTTTTTAGAAATTCATCGCCCCTTTTTTTTGAATGAAAGGCCTGGATAAAAGTAATCGGCTCTAAATTTAAAAAAAGTAATTTGCCCGCCGGAAGCTGCGGCAAAATTTTTACCGCGGATTGGAGGCAGGCGAAATCAAACTCCATGACTTCGCCTTCTTGATAGGACTCGCGCAGAAGATTAAGCGGCGCTTTTCCATCCACGCGCGTTAAGGCTTCATAGCCCAAAATATCATGATCAACCAAGTCCACAATCGGCTGATAAACCGAGTGAAAATCACTGAACTTGGAGTGGTTCGCGGGTGAGCTCATTTTTCTGTTTCCTTAAGATAGTTTAGGATTTCTTGATCATGAATTTTTGTATCCACTTTCGAGTAAACTTTTTCGATCTTTCCCGTTCTTGAAATAATAAATGTCGCGCGCTGGACGCCCATATATTCGCGTCCATACATGCTTTTTTTCACCCAAACACCGTAAGCCTTGCAAATTTCTTTTTCTTCATCCGCAAGCAGCAAAAACGGCAGCTTGAACTTGTCGATAAATTTTCCGTGTGATTTTACGGAGTCAGGGCTAACGCCCAGAATCACGGCGCCGGCTTTTTCAATTTTTTTATGATTATCGCGAAAGCCGCAAGCTTCCACGGTACAGCCGGGAGTATCATCTTTGGGATAAAAATACAGAACCACGCGCTGGCCTTTAAAATCTTTCAGTGAAATGGCTTCGCCGCTTGAAGCCGGCACCTGAAAGTCCGGTGCTTTTTCCCCTTCCCCTAAAATCCCCATGCTTTCCTTTTTTAAAACTGTTAGAGACTGATCAAAAAGATCCAAATACAAGGCGCATGCGAGCGCCCGCGGAGGCGTAGTAGAAACCTACGCCACACAAGCCACAAATCGTTTGACGATTTCCTAAAGTAAATCGTGGCCGCATGCAACGCAGTAGTTGGACTTTTTCATCAGTCTATTGGAAATAGTCGGGTTCATTACCCGGTTTCCACTTAATATTACAACCCAAACTTGGTTTTTGCACGGCTGAAAGAGCCTTCCCCGCGATCAGCGCGTCCATCGCCGCGCGCAAATCTTTTCCATTCACAGGCAAATTGTTTCCCGGACGGCTGTCGTCAAATTGTCCGCGATAAACTAGCTTATAAGTAGAGTCTAAAAGAAAAAAATCGGGCGTGCAAGCTGCGTGATAACTCTTGGCTGCCGCCTGACTTTCGTCGTACAGAAAAGGAAATGAAAAAGAAAGGCTTTGAGACATTTCTTTTAGCTTTGCCGGATGATCATCAGGATAGTTTTTAGCATCATTCGAACTTACGGCCGCGATTCCAATTCCTGAATTCGAATAATCTTTTCCAAATTGCGCCAATTCTTTTTCAAGATGCTTCACGTAAGGGCAATGTTTACAGATAAACATAATTAAAAGGCCGTGAGCTTTTTTAAATCCCAGCAATGAAACTTTTTTGCCCGTAACAACTTCAAGCAGTTCAAAATCAAACGCTTGGGTTCCCAGACTCATCATGGTTGAAGGTGTTAATACCATTCCAATCTCCCTTGCATGTCATTGCGAGGAGCTTTACGACGAAGCAATCTTTTCAATTGAGATTGCTTCGCTTCGCTCGCAATGACGTCAATTCTCTACTTTAAGTTCATTCAATCCGCGCAAAACATCTTGATGCAGCCAGCCATTGGTCGCGAGCACACCGCGATTACGCGCCAAAGTTTTTCCGGCGCTAAAATCAAGTTCTTTCCCGTCTAAGTCGCTGGCTTTCCCACCGGCTTCTTCAATCGCAATCATGCCTGCCGCGGCATCCCAAATTTTTTCTTGGTAGTCCGGATTGGAACGCGGAAGCAATCGAAAAAAAATATCTCCTTTTCCGGCAGCAACCATGGCGTGTTTGGCCTGACTATCGAGCAAGCTTGAATCCGGTAAAATACCTAATTTTTTTTTCAAAATATCAGTCCGGCTGTGATTGGTATGCTTTCCGTGAAAGGAAGTCACGATAACGGCATTTTCGATTTTCTTTTCAGATGAAACACTCAGCTTCTTCCAGGTTTGCCCGGGGAAAATCGGCGCCGACCAAGCGCCTTGCCCCAGCGCGGCTAAAACTAAAGTTCCTTTATGCCCGGAACCGTCGACAGCCTCAAGATTGGGACAGCCTAACGCGCCAAAAACAACTTTGCCGTTTTTGATTCGCGCAAGCGCCACCGCATATTGCCGCCCACCGATAAATCCCACTGTTCCGTCGATCGGATCCAAAGTCCAAAAATCATCGCAGCATTCGCTCGCGCCGTTTTGAATCCAACGAATCACGTCAAGCGGCTGGGCTTTGGGGTAAATCGTTTGAACAAATTGAATGGCCTTGCGCAAAACATCCTGGCCCGCTTCCGATTGTAATTCTTCCACGGTTTCTTCGCCCACAAGAGTCGACTTCGGAAAAGCTTTCATTAGCTTGGCGCTGATCACGGCCTGAACGGCAAAATCCGCGACAGTTACCGGCGAGCGGTCTTCTTTCATCATGGATTGCCCTGCCATCGCCGCGTAAATTTTGCGCGCAAGTTCCATGCCGGCATGAACGGCGTCATGCGCGAATTTGAATTCTTTGGAATCGGGAATAGTTGTCATAGCTTGAAATTATAAACCCACATGATTTGTACCGCCATCATTTGTTGTTCCATAAGCATAGATTTTCTCATCAAAAATAGAGCGGAATTGGGGCATTGGAAAGAACTGCCGCTGCTCGAGCAGCTCCGTCCCATGGCGGAGAACTCGCAGCGTCATTTCTTTCTCCTGCCTTCTGCGCTAGAAGAGGGTTGGCAAGAATCGGAGAAGCAATGTATTGCACTCAAAGCCAGTCGAAGGCTCTTTGATTTAAATTTGCCACACCCCCTATCAACCTCAGCCGCCCAGCTTCCCCGCAATACCTTTTCTTGGTCCTGCGAGACAGCACCAAGAAAATTTTTTTTACATTTTAGCTTTGCCAAAATGTAAAAAAATCTAATGGGAAACTACTTTAAAATTCGAGGCCGATTGAAAGAAAATGAGCGGTTGCGTTACCATTATCTTATTTACTAGACTTTGTTTCGCTGCTAATTGCCCCCACTCCACATTGCGAAGATACTCAAAGAAGAATCCATATTTGCGAGTTTTGCCCGAAGAGGCAACTGTTTGAGTAAATTTGGATTCTTTTTTGAGTCCAACCCGTGAATTGATATTCATAGGAAAGTTTAATTTTGAAATCTCTGCCTTGTTATTTGCTCTAGCGATTATTTAAACAGCTCTCTATACTATGCCGATGAAAGATTTTCCGTTTGAGCTCGACCCCTTCCAGAAAGAAGCCCTTCATTGGATCGAAAATGAGCATTCCCTTTTCGTCTCGGCACCAACCGGCGCCGGAAAAACTGTCATTGCCGACGCGGCCGTCCGCCAAGCCCTCGAAAAAAGCAAGAAAGTCATCTATACCGCCCCGATTAAGGCGCTTTCCAATCAAAAATTCCGTGATTTCAAGGAAGAATACGGGATTGATAAAGTCGGTATTTTAACTGGCGACGTCTCCATTAACCCGGATGCACCGGTAGTCATCATGACTACGGAAATTTACCGCAATTGTCTTTTCGAGGCTGAGACGCGCGTCACAAGCGTCGATTGGGTTATTTTTGACGAAGTGCATTATCTTGATGATGCCGAACGCGGCACAGTTTGGGAAGAATCACTGCTTTTTACACCGCAGGAAATTAAAATTTTGGCGCTTTCCGCAACGATTCCGAATGTCCAGGAATTAGCGGATTGGATCAAAAGCATTCATGGGCGCGATCTGCAAGTCATTGTCGAAAAACACCGCCCTGTCCCGCTTAAGTTTCTCTATCAATGCCAAAATAAAATTTATGAAGATGACCGCCACCTTTTAAAAGAAGGTTATTGGAGCAAGGATTCTTGGCGCGTCAGCAGCCGTGAAAGGCGCCGCGGTATTCGTCCGCCCCGTCCGCAGCCCAATACGCTCGCGCAAATCATTCGCGAGCTCATCGATAAAAAACGCCTGCCTGCGATTTATTTTTGCTTCGGAAGGCGCAAAACCGAAATCCTCGCGCATGAAACCGGTAACTGGAATTTCCTGACAAAAGAGGAGCGCGTCAAAGTCGTGCAATTATTTGATGAATTGCTGCATCAATTCGACATTGAAGGTGAAGCATCCGCCGAAGCCATTCGCCCGCTTATTATGCAGGGTGTCGCTTACCATCACGCGGGCATGCTGCCAACCTTGAAAGAAGTCGTCGAGCGTTTATTCACAAGCCGCCTGATTAAAATGATTTTTACGACGGAAACTTTCGCGCTCGGAATTAATATGCCCGCCAAAGCGGTTATTTTCGATGAACTTGAAAAGTTTTATGGCAGCGGCTTTGATTTTTTAACAACGCGCGATTTTTTCCAAATGGCGGGACGCGCGGGACGCCGCGGGCTCGACCATGAAGGTTTTGTTTATTCGCGCGTTCAGCCCGACCGTATTCCCTATTCCCAAGTTTTACGCGTCATTAAAGGCGACCCCGAAAAAGTGCGCAGTCAATTCAATACGACCTATGCCACGCTTTTAAATCTCTACCGTAATTTGGGACGCGACCTTCTCACCATTTATCCGAAAACATTTCATTGCTATCAATCCTCGCGCAAGCGCCAAGACGAAGGCCGTCTTCTTCTTGAAAGCAAACTCGACATGCTGCAGGATTTGGAATATTTAACGCCCGAAGGGTTAACTGAAAAGGGTAATTTTGCCTCGACCATTTTTGGTTATGAGCTCATGCTCGCCGAAATGCGCGCGGGCGACATGCTTGAACATTTAAACGAAGCCGACCTTTGCGTTTTGCTTTCCGGATTAATTTTCGAGCCGCGTAAAAATGATTTCGCGAAACCATTATCCGACGGACATGAAGAATTGCTCAAAGCCGCGAATCATCATCATCGTCTGATCCATAAGCGTGAAGAAAAATATGATATTTTCCCTTTCACGAAACGGCCGCATTTTTATTTGGCGGAACCCGTTGAAAAATGGGTACATGGTTTATCTTTCGATGAAATCTTGAAGTGCACGACGGAAGATGAAGGCAGTTTCGTACGGCATTTGCGCATGATCATTCAGCTTTTGCGTGAAATTCAGCACGCGCCGAATTCTCCCGCGAAATTGCAGGCCACTGCATCGAAAGCGCGGAAATTAATCGATCGTGATGTGGTCGATGCTGAAAAACAGCTACGCGTTTAAAAACATAATTAACCACTCTGCTACGTTTTGGCTTTCATATCAAATGAGATAGGTCTTGGAATAAGAATCTATCCCGCTCACACAGTCCTCGGCCTTTGGCCTGCGGAACTCGCAGGATAAACTCTTATTCCAAGACATCATCGCAAATAAGGGGTGGAGGCAAGAAGCGGAGAAACATGCTGGTGAAAATCCAACTTCTTCGAATGTTCTACTATATTCCAAATCAATCACTATTCCTCAACCTCAGCTATCTAGTTTCCTATTTTATCTTCTCGTGGCCCTGCAAAGCAGCGCCACGAGAATGATTTAAATTCGTTTTTCCATTTCGTCCGCGCCCAAATGAAAAAAGATAAAATGGGAAGCTACTATGATATTCGAGGCCGGAAGTACGCAATAAAATAAAAGCACTTTGAGTAATTCGGTATTTATTTCCCAGCTTCTCATTATTTTTGCCCACCACTCAATATTGCGGAAAAAATCGCTTTTGAAATAGTCAGATGCGAGTTCCGAGCGCAGCATCGGCTGCTTGAGCAGCTGAATGTTTTAAAGGCGATAGTTCAAATCAATTAAAATTCTAATTTCTTATTTTGTTTCAGACTTTTCTAAAATAAAGTCTAGGTAGTCTCAGTTATTTAACGCAACACCCGCGAGCTTTTTAAAAGCCTCGTACGGCGTTCTCCATTTCAATACTTTTCTCGGTCTTCCATTTAACAG
>JAYTHE010000031.1:0-21635 GCA_043732705.1 Candidatus Omnitrophota bacterium
TCTTCAAAAAAAATTCATCATGTTTTAAAAACGATTAAAAATCCGCAAGCGATGATTAAGAAACAGTTTTGGGGAGTTGTGGCATGAAAATTCAGCCTGTTTTCATCATTGCCGAAGCGGGTGTGAATCATAACGGGTCACTGCAGTTGGCGAAAAAACTAATCGCCTGTGCCGCGAAAGCAGGCGCGGATGCGGTGAAGTTTCAGACGTTTAAAACGGATGAAGTGGTAACCAGAAGTGTGCCCAAAGCCGCCTATCAAAAACTCAGCACAGGCGCAAAAGAATCACAAAGAGATATGATTAAAAAGTTCGAATTAAATGAGAAGCAGCATCGCGAACTTATACGTTACACAAAAAAATTTCGCATCCAATTCTTGTCGGCCCCCTTTGACGAGTCCAGTGTCGATTTACTCATAAAAAACTTGAAATTAAAACGGATTAAAGTGCCTTCGGGAGAAATTATTAATTTGCCGATGCTGCTGAAAATCGCTCAAAGCAAATTACCGATTATTTTGTCGACAGGAATGTCCGATTTAAAGGAAGTAGAAGAAGCGCTGGGTGTGATTGCATTTGGTTATACAAAGCCAAAATCAGCCAAGCCTTCGCGTGTTCTATTTCGACGGGCCTTGGCGTCAAAATCGGGACGCGCGGCATTAAAATCAAAAGTAATTTTGCTGCAATGCACAACGGCTTATCCGACGCCATTTAACGAGGTCAATCTGCGGGTCATGGAAACTCTGCGTGACTCTTTTGATTTGCAGGTTGGTTTATCCGACCATACTTTGGGTGTTGCTGTGCCTGTGGCAGCGGTCAGCCGGGGCGCCGTTATGATTGAGAAGCATCTGACATTAAGCAAGAATTTGCCGGGGCCAGACCATAAAGCGTCGCTTGAGCCGCATGAATTTTCTCAAATGGTGGCTTCTATACGCCAAATCGAAGTCGCATTGGGAAGTCCGGATAAAGTACCCACGCGCTCAGAAATTAAGAATAGGTCGGTTGCGCGTAAAAGCTTAGTCGCTGCACGGGATATCAGCGCAGGCAAAATAATCGAACCTCACGATTTGAAAGCAAAACGCGCGGGCAAAGGAATTTCCCCCGTGTTTTATTGGGATCTGATAGGGACGAAGGCAACGCGGAATTTTAAAGCCGACGAGACGGTTAATCTGCCGGAGAAAAGAAAATGAGCCGCGTTCAATTTGACAAGCTTCCGCTTTGGAAGGGGGTTCAGGATAAGCCCGGTAGTTTGGAGACATTTCCTTTTTCGCTTGGCTGGGATCAGCGCGGTGTTATTTGCCAAACAACACCGGTTGAAGTACGCAATCAAGTTATTCAGGCCTATAGTTCCGACGAATACTCTTTTATCACGCAGCCGCCGGGTTTTTCAGAATGGGCGGATCATTTGGGGAATATTTATTCGGATTTTATTTTGAGGACATGCGGAAAACTTGCCGGTAAAAGTGTTCTAGAAGTCGGCGCCGCCAGTCAGCATTTAGCTGAAAAAATTGCCGGAAGTTATCAGGCAGCTGAATATTGGATTTTTGATCCAGCAATCAAAGAATCAGCAAAACTTCCCAATATTCAGATCCGGCGTGAATACTACAGTGAGGAGTCATGCCCTGAGAAGCGCTTTGATCTTATTATCAGCTTGAACTGTCTGGAGCATGTTCCGGATCCTTTTGCCTTCCTTGCGGCAATCCGGAAGTCGATCGCCCCTGGAGGAAAAGCGGTTTTGGTTTTTCCCGACAACGAACGTCAATTTCTAAATGGCGATCTGAATGCTGTGCTGCACGAACATTTGACCTATTACACGCCGAAAATTTGTATGGCTTTGTTCGCATCTTCAGGGTTCCGTATTTTGGAATGGAACACAAAGAACGATACCTTTAGCGCTGTTATTGAACCCGCCGGCGATTCTCAAGTTGAAGTTTGTCCGGAGGACGAAATTCTCGTCACTGCACAGCAGCGTTTTAATTCGGTCGTGCGGCAGACAACAAATGATTTAAAAGATTGCTTGAGCCGGAACGAAAGAGTTGCTTTTCACGGTGCAACGAATGGTCTTAATAATTTGTTGGTTCTGAGCAGTTTTCATGAACAGGAAAACTTTTTTGTATTTGACGGCGATCGAGCAAAGACCGGAAAGTACTTGCCCGCTTGTAAGTCTGCTATCCGCCATTTCACTGATCCCGAGTATAAAAAAATAGACCGCGTTTTTATTTCAGCTTTGACTTATTATGATGAAATCCGCAAAAACTTACGGGATGTTCATCTTATTTCCGACTCCCAAATTCAACCGATAGGCGTATCGAGCGCCGGTTTATTAAAAAAATGAGTACTATGCGTAGTTTTTTTTCTGATTTTAAAAATTTTGACCGTGCGAATGTGCCGCTTTTTGATTTTCATATGCACACGACTTGGACTGACGGCGCTGATACCGCGGGCGAAATGCACGCGCAAGCAATCAATTTGGGGTTGAAACATATTCTTTTCAGTGAACATGTGCGCAGCACAAGCGGAGATTGGTTTATGCAGTATGTCGATCAGGTGCGCGCGCTGCCTGCAGAGGTATGCCGCGCATTTGTCGGTATTGAGACGAAAGTTGCCGATTTTGATGGCAATTTGGATTGCACGGCGGAAATGATCGCAACTTGTGACTTTGTTATGGCAAGTATTCATCGTTTTCCCGGCGAAAAGGGTATTGTGAAGGAGTTTGCCGATGTCGTCGCGAACGAGGCCGTTGCAACCGAATACCGGATGGCTAGTGCAGTGCTGGATAATCCGCATGTTGATATTCTTGGACATCCGTTCGGCATGTGTTACCGCCGTTTTCAACAGCGTCCACCCGAAAAATTGATGCGAGCGCTTATTGAAAAAGCAGCCGCTAAGGGCGTTGCATTTGAAGTGAACTCACATTACCACCCGGATCCATGGACATTAATTAAATGGTGTCATGAAGCCGGCGCTTTAATCTCACTCGGTTCAAATGCGCACATGTTGGCCGAGGTGGGGAAAATTACACGGATATTGCAAGGTAAGGAGCCGTCATGGACCCCCTCCGGGTTTTAGTTACCGGCGCGGGTAGCGCTGTTGGCCAAGGAGTTATCAAGTCATTAAGGCTTTCGTCTCTGAATCTTAATATTCTCAGTGCGGATATTTCGCCGTTAAATGCCGCGTTGTATCGCACACAAGAATCATTGTTAATTCCAAAAGTAGAAAGCCCCGATGCTCTGCCAAAAATAATCGCTATTCTTCAAAAACAAAAAATTGATGTCGTCATGATAGGTTCGGAATTTGATCTTAATTTTTTCTCAATCAATAGAAAAAAAATAGAAGAACAGACAAAAGCGAAAGTTATTGTTTCACCTCATGAGACGGTCGAGATTTCAAATGATAAATGGCTGACCGCAGAATTTTTGAGGAAGCAGGGGCTGCCTTATGCGCAGTCGCAGGTCCCCGAAAGTGAGCTCGATGCTCTGAAAATTGCCGAAAGCTGGGGGTATCCTATTATTTTAAAGCCGCGAAGCGGCACTTCGGCACGACATGTCTATGTTGTGAAGTCGCCGGAGCAGCTTAAAAATTGGTATGGGCAGGTTCCATCGCCTGTTCTTCAGAAAATGATCAGTGCACCGACAGCAAATTTAAGTAATGAATATACATGCAGTGTTTTTAAATGTGCCGACGGAGAGATTCTCGGCCCCTTTACGGCTCGCCGCAGCCTGAGCGGTGGCCACTCCCGGGTGGTTGAGGTGGATTGCTTTAGCGAGTTGCACCCGCTTTTAATCGCAATCGGAAAAAATTTAAATATTATGGGAACGCTGAATGTTCAACTGATGATCGGACCGGGTGGGCCGGTGCCGTTTGAATTTAACGCCCGTTTTTCCGGGACTACGGCCGTGCGCGCGCATTTCGGCTTTAATGAACCGGAAATGTCGATACAGAATTTTATTCTTAATGAAAAAATTGCGGTGCCGCGGATTACCAAGGGTATGGCTTTTCGATATGACGAAGAGGTTTTTGTAAACGGCTTAACAGCCAAAGATTTATCCGAACCCTTTAAGCCTGGTGAGGTTCGAACATGGTTTTGAAGCGAGTTGCATTGACGGGCGCGTCCGGTATGGTCGGGCGGCATGTGCTGAAAGAATTAAATCAAAGAAAAATCAAAGTTTCCGCGAGTTCGCGGACATATCCACGCAATCTTCCATCACTTTCAACTTGGAAACAATGGGATTTGTCGGAATGGAAAAGTCCGGGGCAGCTGGATGATATTTTTGGGGATGTGCAGGCGTTACTGCATGTGGGCGCTGTCTTGCCATCCGGCGGCGAGTCTGAAAATAAACAGATGATCGATGCGAACGTGCGGGCATGCCTTTGTTTGGGCGAATGGGCTCTGCAGAAAAAGATTCCGGTTGTTTTTTTGTCGGGAGCGGCTGTTTATGCGAATCCAGAAAAATTGAAAATTGATGAAGATGCGCCGAAGGGCTGGAACAGCAGCGCTCATTTTTACGGGTTCAGCAAATGGTTAGGGGAGCAAGTCTTTGAATGTTTATCGGGCCAAGGGCTTCAAGTTATTGTTCTTAGACCGTCATCGATTTACGGATCGGGGTTAAGCGACAAAAAAATGATCGCGAATTATTTGTGTCAAGCGAAACAAGGGGAGCCACTTCTTTTGAAACCGCCCGTAACCGACCGTTTTAATTTGATTCACGCGCGTGACGTCGCGTTTTCAATGCTGCAAGCATTAAATAAAAGAGCTTGGGGTGCTTATAATATTTCCGAAAAAAAAGCGTACAGCATTGCGGAAATTGCATCGGCTTGTGTGAAAGTTACCGGAAAAAAATCAAAACTGAAAATGCCGGTTGTCAAAAAGGGGCATGCCATTAAAGAAAGATTTAGCTTGTCTTGCAAAAAGGCCCGAAATGCATTTGCTTTTACGCCTCGGATTGATTTGTTACAGGGGCTTCAAGAAATGCTTCAAGAAACAGGAAGGTTATGAAAAGCTGGAAAGATTCATTAATTAAGGCGTCACTTTCGATTCGTAAAGCGATTGAAGTAATTGATGCCGCGGGTTTCCAAATCGCGCTTGTCGTAAATGATGAGAACTTTTTCTTAGGCACGGTCACCGACGGTGACATCCGCCGCGGTATACTTCGCGGGTGTTCACTTGACCAGTCTGTTGAAATGATCATGCGCAAAGATCCTACGGTTGCGAGTGTTGGCGATGACCGTGAAAAAATACTTTCACTTATGAAACAGCGTTCCATTCATCAAATTCCGGTTCTTGACAGCGCCGGAAAAGTCATCCGCCTGGAGCTTTTAGATGAACTCCTTCAAACCGAAATCAAAGATAATTGGGTTATCTTGATGGTTGGAGGGTTGGGCAAACGTTTGAGTCCTTTGACGGATACCATTCCGAAGCCGCTGATTGCCGTGGGTAAGAAGCCAATCCTTGAAACCATCATTGAAAACTTTATTGAATACGGCTTCCGCAACTTTTTTTTAGCAGTTAATTATAAAGATCAAATGATCAAAGATTATTTTGGGGATGGCTCAAGGTGGAATGTGCGGATTGAGTATCTTTCGGAAGAAAAACGAATGGGGACCGCCGGTGCGTTAAGCCTGCTTCCTCAGCGCCCACAAAAAACATTTTTTGTTATGAATGGCGATCTTTTAACAAAAATTAATTTAACTCAGCTGCTTAACTTTCATCGTGAAAGCAATGTGACGGGAACAATGTGCGTCAGGGAATATGATTTTCAGGTGCCCTACGGCGTTGTCAAAATGGACGACCGTTTTATTCAGGCGATTGATGAAAAGCCAATTCACCGGTTTTTCGTCAACGCGGGAATTTATGTATTGGAGCCGTCGGTTTTAGATTTTATCGTGGCAAAAGATTTTTTTGATATGCCCCAGCTTTTTGAAAAAATAATCGCCGAAAAAGAACGTGCCGCGGCTTTCCCGGTGCGTGAGTATTGGTTGGATATCGGAAGAATTGATGACTTGGAGCGCGCGCATCAGGAATTTCCTAAGGTTTTTGAATAATTGAAAAATATGATTTCAAAAAGAAAAAAAATACTGGTTATTATTCCGGCGCGCAAAGGTTCGAAGCGCTTACCCGGAAAGAATACAATGACGCTTTGCGGCAAGCCTATGATTGCATGGTCAATTGAAGCAGCAACGCATTGCTCTTTTGTGGATGCTGTCTTAGTGAGCACGGACAGCCTAAAGATTGCCGATGTTTCAAAACAATTTGGAGCGGAGGTGCCTTACTTGCGGCCAAAACGCTTAGCGACTGACAAGGCTAGTAGCATGGATGTTATTTTGGATGTTTTGAATTATTTTGATAAAAAATCAGCTCCCTTCGATATTGTTGTGCTGCTGCAGCCAACCTCGCCTTTACGGACGGCGCGCCATTTGTCCGAAGCATTAGAGCTATTTATTTTAAAGCGGGCCGAGGCTGTTGTAAGTGTTGCAGAGGAAAGCCATCCGCCGGGCTGGGCCGTGCCATTAAATAAAAATTTAACCTTGGCGCGCTTTCCTCGCGTCAAAGATAAAAATCCTCATTACCGGATCAACGGCGCAATTTACATAGCCGCTTGGGAATTTTTAAAGAAAAATAAAAATTGGTACTCGGATCGTACTTTTGCCTATGTTATGGACCGGAAAAGTTCGGTGGATATTGATACTCGGGAAGATTTTTGGGTTGCGGAATTATTCATGAATAAAAATAAATGAGAGTTTTATGGAAAAAAATCTAGAAGTTAAATACGGTCTTCCTCCGACGGTTCACTTTTGCAAGAAATGTGTTATTTCCAATCAACGCCCCAACTCAGCCGTCGAGTTTTCTCATACCCGTGATTCGAAGAAAAGCACGATTCAGTTTGATGAAAACGGTATTTGCGATGCCTGCCGTGCCATTGAAATCAAGAAGAAGACAAATTGGGAGCAGCGAGAAAAGGAACTTGTCGCGCTATGCGACCGTTTCCGTAAAACTGACGGCTTATATGATTGCATCGTCCCCGGTTCAGGAGGCAAAGATAGTTTTTACCAATCTCATATTCTTAAATATAAATATGGAATGCATCCTTTAACTGTGACCTGGGCGCCGCATATTCATACCGATTGGGGCTGGAAGAATTTCGAAGCATGGATTCATGCCGGCTTTGATAATTATCTTTGTACTCCCAACGGGCGCGTGCACCGACTATTAACGCGCTTAGCCGTCGAAAATCTTTTTCATCCTTTTCAGCCTTTTATTATCGGTCAGAAAGCAATGGCTCCCAGGCTCGCGGCGCTTTTCAAAATTCCGCTAGTTTTTTACGGGGAAAATGAAGCTGAATATGGAAATGCTCTTGCTGATATGGGTAGTGCAAAGCGTGATTGGAGTTATTTCTCGTCAGGGGATAAGTCAAAAATTTATTTAGGCGGAACATCACTTGAGGATCTTGAAACTAAATACGGCGTGAATGGAAATGATTTAAAGCCCTATTTGCCGGCTGACCCGCTTGAGATTGAACGGGAAAAAATAGAAGTGCATTACCTGGGATACTATTTAAAGTGGCATCCCCAAGGGGCCTATTATTATGCCGTTGAACACGGAGATTTTCAGGCCTCACCCGAGAGAACACCGGGAACTTACAGTAAATATAATAGTATTGACGATAAAATTGATGATTTTCACTATTACACAACCTATGTAAAGTTCGGAATTGGCCGAGCTACTTATGACGCTTCGCAAGAAGTCCGGTCCGGCGACATTACCCGTGATGAAGGGGTTGCGCTTATCAAGCGCTATGATGGAGAATTTCCGGAGCGGTTTGCAGAAGAGCTGTTCAGATATTTAAGTATCCCCGAAAAAGAGTTTCCTTTGGCTTCAAAACAATTTCAGGAACCCATCATGACCCGTAATTCCTTTATGGCTTTGGCAGATAAATTCCGTTCGCCTCATTTATGGCATCAGGTCGAGGGTAAGTGGAAACTTCGGCATACAGTTTGGGATATGAAGTAAAAGAATGAAACCGGTTCGCTTAATTGCGCGGCTTGATATTAAAGGGCCTCATGTCGTCAAAGGTATTTGCTTTGAAGGCCTGCGAGTCATGGGGAAACCTGAAGATTTGGCCTGCGAGTATTACCGGCAGGGGGCAGATGAACTTTTATATATTGATACCGTAGCCAGTTTGTATGAGCGCAATAATCTGATCGATGTCGTTAAGGAAGCTGCTTCGCAAATTTTTATTCCGTTGACCGTTGGCGGAGGTATCCGGTCCCTGAACGATGCCCAAACTCTTTTGCGGGCAGGTGCGGATAGAGTCGCAATTAATACAGCGGCCGTTCGAAGGCCCGCTCTCATTACTGAAATTGCTTCAGTTCTTGGTGCGCAAGCGGTTGTTGTCTCCATGCATGTCAAGAAAATAGCAGAAACTCGTTGGGAAATTTATGTCGATAACGGCCGTGAGAAGACCGGTATCGACGCCCTTGAATGGGCAAAAAAATCACAAGCTTTGGGTGCCGGTGAACTTTTAGTTACTTCAGTTGACCGCGATGGAACAAAAAAAGGATTCGAGCTTGAATTTCTTAAACAATTGAAAGAGATCAGTATTCCTGTGATGGCCGGCGGCGGTGCGGGTTCGGTTCATGACATATGCGATGTGATCAGGGAAACGCATGTTGACGCGGTTGCGATTGCTTCCATTCTTCATTATAAAAAAGCGACCATTCAGGAAATTAAAGATGTGCTTGCAAAAAAAAATATAAAAATCGCAAATCACCAATGAAAAACGTTGTTGTTATTGATTATTTTTCTGGAAACATCTTTAGCATTACTCGCGCGCTTGAGGCGTTGGGCTGCCGGGTTACATTGGCGAATGCGCCTGAAGATATTCGGGCTGCGGATTATTGCGTTTTGCCGGGCGTGGGCGCATTCGGTGACGGTATTTCCACACTTAAACAAAAAAAACTTCCCGCCGCAATATCGGATTTTATAAAAAAAGGGAAGCCTTTTTTGGGAATTTGTCTCGGAATGCAACTTTTGTTTTCATCGAGCGAAGAATTTGGATTTCATTCCGGTCTTAATCTCGTGAAAGGGAAAGTCTCAAAACTTCCGGATCATCTCGGGCTCAAAGTACCCAATATTGGCTGGCATCCTCTTATCCTCCCAAAGGGAAAGCCGCAAACTTATTGGGATGGCACAATTTTAAAAGATCTTAAACCCGAAAATGACCTCTATTTTGTACATTCTTTTGCTGCCTACCCCGAAAATCAGGACGACTGGCTCGCGGCAACTTCGTATGGCAGCCATACCTTCTGCTCTGTGGTAAAAAAAGAAAATGTGGTGGGGTGCCAATTTCATCCTGAAAAGAGCGGACCGGGCGGCTTAATGATTCTTAAAAATTTTTTGGACATTTAGGCCTGGTGATCTGATGAAACGCTTGGTTTGTCTTTCCACTGTTGAGCAATATGAAAAGTTTTTTCATAAAGGTTCTGATTCTCAAGGATTTAAAATTCTCTGTGATAATGAGCGATTCAAATTTTTTTTAGATCAAAAGGGAATCGACTATGAGGAATTGACAGAATTCGACGTAAGTGGCCACTGGAATGAAATTAATACCTGGGGATGGAGTAAGGCCGCAGGATTTATAAAAAATTCACGGTCAGCCGGATTTTTTAAAGAAACCGATCTGCCTGCTGTGATCTATTTGTGGTTAACCGTTGTCCTGATTCTGATATTGAAAAATTATTTTCTTGCAAAAAAAGTTATCGGCGAATTTAGTCCGGAGGAAGTTGTCGTCTTTAGATCGCAAACTCAGTATTTATGGCCTGAATACTCTGGCAATGATTTTTTCAATCAATTTCTTGAAGCGGACGCCGTGCGTCAGGGGCTCAAAGTTACTGTTCTTGAGATTGAGGGTAAGCGCGGAGCTCTTTTGCCGCATGCTTTTTCACCGTTAAAGCAGAAAGTAAAACGAGCCGCGAAGACGATAATTCATTTTTTTTATGGGTTGTTGATTCGACCGCCTAAGCAAGCGGATGTGATGATTTATGGCACATTGCGGCATCTCGATCAAACGTCAATTGAATTGAAAACTAAAAATGCGAAAGTCATTTTTTATGACGACGAATTCCGCATTGAGCACTTCCGTTTTTGTTGGAATAAAAAAATTACTTATTTGATTCCACATTGCTTTGGTCTTGCCGGCCAAAATAATCCCCAAGATTTCATCAAAAGCGTTCGATTGGAAATCAGCAGATTTTCGAACAGCCCGTTATTTAAAAGTTGTTTTAGCGACACGTATGATTTGGGCGATTTTATTGGAAGGACTATTTTTGGAAAATCGATGGATCACTACCTCGTAAAGCTGGCAGACCAGGCGAGTCTGTACGCGAACATCTTGCGAAAATGTGATGTTTCTGCGTTGCTGCTGGATGAAGATTTTAATGCGCATGCGTATATCGCCAGTTTTATGAAAAATAAGGGAAAACAGGTATTTTGTGTCTCCCACGCCAATATGGCACTTGAGTCCAAGTTGTCTTCCGCAGAAGCCGCATTTGACCAATCGCATACGTTTGTTCAGTCTGAGCATGAAAAAAACACTTATATAGAAAAAGGATGGATTTCGAACAAAATTGTTGTGACCGGAATGCCACGGTATGACCGTTTAATTGATATGTTAAAACAGAAGCAGTCCAAAGAAAGTAACTCGGGTGCCTTGCGGATTTTATATTGCGCAGGACTCTTGTGGCCGTATTCTCCCGATGCGCTTGGCTTTATCGGCTGGGATATGTATGGATTTAAACGCTTTCAAGAAAAATCTATCAAGCTCCTCATGGAGGCTGCGCGTGGATTGAATGTTGTTATTGTGATTAAGCCTCATTATGCCGAAGACGACGCCATGTGGACGGATTTTTTAAAAAATAATACCCCGCTCGACTGTAATGTGCAGTTGGTCAAGGCATCCGAAGATTACTTTAGGCTTCTTTTAGATAGCGATGCTATGGCTTTATGCCTTTGGTCTTCAACGCTCATTGAAGCAGGAATAGCGCGTGTACCTGTTTTCTATCTTGATCCTGAGGAGCAGAATAGCCGGCAAGTAAAAGATTTGGCAGAAAGCGGGTTGTGCGAAATCTTCAAGGAGCCGGATATGCTTCGTCAGACGCTGCGTGATTTAATTCAATCGAAAACAGCCGCCCCAATGCCCATTTCACCGGAACAAATTTATTATTTAGGCGATCTCGATGGTAATGCCGGCACGAGAGTCGCAAACTTTATCTTGAGAGCTTTAGGGAAGACAAGCCATGTCTAAATTTAAAGAAGTGGTCGGACAAGTAGGCGTTTACACTTCAGCTTTCGCACTGACGCAATTTGTCAGTGTGGTGGGAGCGGTACTCGTACGCTATTTTCTTGGGCCTGTACAGACCGGAGTATGGTCTTTGGTGCAGGTAATTTTGAGTTACACCGATTACGCAAACTTAGGAACCACGTATGCCATACCGATTGAGATTCCATTTAAAAGGGGGCAGGGGAAAATCGAAGAAGCCGACAAAATGAAAAATACCATGCTTAGCTTTTCTTTTTTGACGTCGCTTTTATTTTCCGCCGCGGTTTTAATCTACGCATTCTTTCGACGGAGTCAAATCCCGGCAGAACTTTTCTATGGGTTGTTAATCGCGGCTGTGATCGTCATCCTGCAGCAAATGAACAATGTTCTGATTTCTTTGTTGCGCGCATTTAAAAATTTCAAGCTTGCGGGCCGCCAAATGTTTCTGTCGTCAATTGTTAACTTGGCGCTTGTTGTTTCGTTGTCCTCCATTTTTAAGCTTTACGGTTTTATGTTGGCTATGTGCGTCAGTTTTGTATTCAATATTGTTTTCATTCTTTGCCATGAATCGTTTGATTACAAATGGACGCTCAATTTTAAAATTCTGAAAGGTTTAATTCAGTATGGACTTCCTCTGATGGTTTTGACATTGGTCGGAACCATATTACTTACGATTGACAAAATTATGATCGCTCGTTATTTGGGCCTCGAGGCGCTTGGTTTATATAGTATCGCGGTTATGACTACGGGGTTTATTTGCAGCGTTCCGAATTCGATTGGAGTAGTTCTGCTTCCGAATATTTCTGAAAAGTACGCGGATGGCGAAAGTGCGCATAATCTTCGGGGCTATTTAGTGAAATCGAACCATGTCTTTGCGACAACGATGCCGCTCTTAATTGGTTTTTCATGGTTCGTCGTCCCGTTAATGATTCATTTTCTTATTCCAAAGTTCTCGCCCGGAATTGACACGTTAAAGTTTTTGACGTTAAGCACTTTTTTTATCGGTTTGACACAAGCTTACACGAACTGCGTCGTCATCACAAAACGGCACTTTTGGCAATTTCCCATCACTTTGTCGGTTTGTTTAATGGCTTTTGTTTCCATGTATTTGGCGATCAAAAAAGGTGCCGGTGTAAATGGCGTTGCGCTTATCATGACCATTGTCATGATGGTGAATTTTTCCGCCCTCTATTTTTTTGTAAGCCGTACGATTTTTGAATTTCGCGAACTTTGGTCAGAATATTTTAAAGTGTTGTCGCATTTTATTTTTATGACCATTGTTTTGCTCGCATTGGACAGTGCTTTTTCTTTTTTACCGGTTTTTGTAAAAGCTGTGGCGCAATGCTTTGCACTGCTTTTGCTTTACGCTCCTTTCATTTGGCATATCAATAAACAGTACGGGATTTGGTTAATTTTTCGGGAAAAAATATTTAAATCGAAAAAAATACCATCAGGGGCGGCGTGAGCACGGCTCCGTTGGTTTCAATCGTGCTTGCTGTATATAACGGGGCTTTTTATTTAAGCCGGCAGATGGAAAGTCTTTTGTCACAAACCCATTCACATGTGGAAATTATCGTATGTGATGATCGGTCAGATGACACCAGTTTGAGTCTGGCACAGCAATTTGCCGAAAAGGATAGGCGGGTGCGGATTTTCTCAAACACCGAACGCTTGGGTGTTTCCGCAAATTTCTTAGGAGCTCTCCGGCACGCAAATGGAGAATTTGTGTGTTTTAGCGATCAGGATGATGACTGGCGGCAGGATAAAATTGAAATCTTGATAGGTCGGATTGAGAATAATCAAAAGAATATGTTGGTGTATTCAGATCTTGAAATTTGTGACAAGAACTTGAAGATGATCCACCCGTCCTTCTGGAAGGCTTCAGGGATTGCACCGGTTTGTGGAAAAATGGATGAGCGAATTTTAATTCGTAATTTGGCGCCGGGTTGTTCAATGCTTTTTCGCAAAGCAGTGAAGGATAAAATGATTGGTCTGGGGATTGATTCGCCATTTATGCATGACCATCTTGCTCTCGTGACAAGCTGCGTGTTGGGGGAAATTGTTTTTTCTCCGGAAACATTGGTTAAGTACAGGCAGCATCAAAATAATGTAATCGGTTCGCAGACCGGGGCTGCTTTTGACGGCGTGTCTTTTTCTGTTGAGTTAAAAAAACGGATTACGTTTTTTAAAAGTAAATTTGGAGCACAAAATATTATGGACTGTGACCGGCTCATGGGGCTTTGTCAGTTCTATGCCGGTAAGCCAAAACTGTTGGGCCGTTTTTTATATTTGAAGTACTTTTTATTTATGCGCCCGCGTGGTTTTAAGTTTGGACTCCTGGGGGCGATTGAGTGTATATTTCCTAGATTTTACCGCATGTTAAAACACTTATTTATTGGAGAAAAGCTGTCATGATCAACCGGATTTCAATCGTAAAATCAGTTATTCAACGTATTCGAGCTGAAAATTATCTCGAAATAGGTGTTTCAAAAGGGCATGCTTTTTTATCAGTTAACGCAAAAAGGAAAATTGCGGTTGACCCGGTTAATTTGATCCGGGTTCATCCTCTTACGCTCAATAAAGATAATTTGATGCTCGAACTGAAAAAAGCCTATCGCGGTATTCTTAAATTATTGCGAATTGAAGATTCTCGCTTTTTTGAAATGACCAGCGATGATTTTTTTAGCCGTGAAAAAAGCCTCCTCGCCGAGCGTGGAATCGATGTCGCTTTCATTGACGGATTACACAGCTATGATCAGGCATTGAAGGACACGCTTAATTCTTTGGAATATTTGAAGCCGAACGGTGTGATTGTTTTGCATGATTGTAATCCGGTTACGTTGGCAATGTCGACACCCGCACATTCATTCGCTGAGGCAGCGGCACGGAAAGTTGAAGGTTGGGATGGTTTATGGTGCGGCGATGTTTGGAAGGTGATCGTCTATTTGCGGACACTCCGGAAAGATTTAAGGGTTTTTGTTCTGGATTGCGACATGGGCATCGGTGTCGTAACCATGGGAAGTCCTGATAGTACATTGACTTATTCTCAAGCTGAAATTAACCGGCTTGATTACCATGCTCTGAAAAATGACCGCGAGCATTTGCTTAATTTAAAGCCCGCTTCCTATTTTGAAAATTTTCTTAAAACCCTTGTAAAAGTTTAAAGGCATATTCAGGCCTTATTATGGCATTCACGCAAAAGTCAGTTCATTTTAGCGAGCGCTGGTTTCAAGGGCTTGTTTCCCTGGCCGTTGTTATTGCTATTTTTGCGCTTCTGACCAATTTTGTACCGTTTGTCCAGTGGGGGTGGGTGAGTGACCTTGGGAAAAAGAAATTTTATGCCCTCGCGACAGTCGCCGCTGTTTCCTCTGTAAGCATTTTACTTGTGTTTTTTCGCATTCGAAACAAACTTATGTTTGATCGCTCTTTTCCGGCTCTGATGTGGCGTGAGACCGCCGCGCAGCCAATCTTTTCAATAACTTTGCTTCTTTTCACCGCTTATGTCGGCCTCACAGCTCTTGTTGGATTTGAGCGGTATTTGGCGTTGGAAACGAGGGCGTTTGATCTCGGTATTTTTGCTCAGGCGGTGTGGAATACAACACAGGGGAATTTTTTATTTTCTTCGATCAAAGAGAATATCTGTCTTTTAGGGGATCATGTCAGCCCTATTCTCCTTTTTACAGTCCCGTTTTATAAAGTTTGGCCTGATCCCCGAGCTTTAATCTTTTTGCAATCAATTGCCGCTGCCGCAAGTCTTTTTCCATTGGCCGTTCTCGCGGAAAGGAAACTTCAGAATAGGTCATTAACATTGATTCTTCTTTTGATGTTTTTCTTTTTTCACTCTGTGCGCAGCGCCTTACGTGAAGATTTTCATCCCGAATTATTGGCTGAACCGTTTTTGTGGTGGGCATTTCTCTTCCTCGAGGAACGAAAGATTAGATGGTTCGCGGTTTTTCTTCTCATCGCCGCGATGGGTAAGGAAAACTTCTTAGGAATTGCGTTTATGTTTGGTTTTTACGCGTTCGCATGGAAAAAAATGACGCGAGTTGGAATTTTAACAATGCTCGTTTCAATTGCGGGCTTTGTTTGGGAAATGAAGTGGTTGGTTCCGCATTTGATAAGCCAATCTTTTTTTTATACTGCTAACTATAAGCAGGTTTTAGCACACCCCATTTCCGGAGTTTTTTTAAGATTATTTAACGGGGATTCATTCGAGTACGTCCTGAAAATTTTTCTGCCGTTTCTTTATTTACCATTTTTTTATATACCAACGTTATTTTTAGTTTTTCCAATTCTATTTCAAAATCTTCTTTCTAATAACGACGTTATGCGTTCGTTTAATTATCATTACATGACCGGCATGACGCCGTTTTTGTTTATTGCGACAATTTATGCGCTTGACTCACTTCGACATAAGAGTGAGCGTTTTCAAAAAAATATTCTTTGGGTTGGCTGGGCTATGCTTTTTGTGACAGTGCTTCGCTCGGGTCCTTCAGAGTATTACTACTATTGGCATATTCATTCCCACCGCAATGCGCACACAGAAATGGTGTTGGAAAAAACGCGGGATATTCCGCGCGATGCCGTTGTATTAACGCACAACAACCTCATTCCGCAGCTTTGTAACCGAAAGAGGATTTATCAATTTGACTACAACGCTCAAAATTCAAAATTAGATTATGCAAAAAAGTACCAAGCTGATTATGTTATTGGGGACATTCATTTCTGGGAGCCTCAGACTCAGCCCGTTGAACAGGCACTGAGCGTTCTCCAGGCAGCTGGTTATCAGATGGATTTTTCGCAAGATGGTTTTTTTATTCTCAAAAAGAAACAGTAAGGCCTGGGAGATTTATGACGAAGAAAGCACTCATTACGGGTATTACGGGGCAGGACGGATCTTATTTAGCAGAATTGCTTGTCGGTAAGGGCTATGAAGTTCATGGAATTGTCAGACGAGTTGCCCTAGAAGATGCTGAGCACCGTCTGTCAAGAGTTGCGGGTATTCGATCCAAAATTAAACTCCATGCGGGATCTTTGGAAAGCTACGCCAGCCTCCATAAAATTCTTTCGCTTATTAAACCTGATGAGTGTTACCACTTGGCCGCACAAAGTTTTGTCAGCTATTCATTCGAAGATGAGTTTTCCACTTTTGGGATCAATATTAACGGCACGCATTATTTGCTTTCCGCGCTCAAGGATTGTGCGCCTCAATGTCGATTTTATTTTGCGGGTTCCAGTGAAATGTTTGGGAAAGTTCGGGAAACACCACAAACCGAAGATACGGCGTTTCATCCTCGCTCTCCTTATGGTATTTCAAAAGTCGCCGGCTTTGATCTTACCCGGAACTACCGGGAGGCTTATAGCATGTTCGCGGTGAACGGAATTCTCTTTAATCATGAATCTCCGCGCCGCGGTTTTGAATTCGTTACCCGCAAAATAAGTCACGGTGTGGCCCGTATTAAGGCGGGTTTGAGCCACGAGCTGCGGCTTGGAAATTTGGAAGCGAAACGCGATTGGGGGTTTGCGGGTGATTATGTCGAAGCCATGTGGCTGATGCTGCAGCAGGAAAAACCCGACGACTATGTTATTGCAACCGGCGAAACACATTCTGTGCGTGAATTTGTCGAAGCGGCTTTTTCATACGCTGAATTGGATTGGAAAAAATATGTGGTAACAGACCCTGATTTTTTTCGTCCCGCGGAAGTGAATTTACTTCTGGGTAATGCAGGCAAGGCTAAACGGCTGCTTGGTTGGAAGCCCAAAGTGAAGTTCAAAGAACTCGTCAAAATGATGATGGATAACGATTTGAACCTCGTTATGGGGAAAACACCGAAAGTTCGTGAATAAAATCTATGATTCGAGTTGCTTTTGATGCGCAAAGTTTATACGGGGGAAAGAGCGGGCTAGGGGTTTACGTTACCTCGCTTGTGCATGCATTAAAAAATTCCCCTGAGTTAAGCGGCGTCGAAATCGATTTTTATCCCGAGTCCGAAAGCCGGTTTCGCGGCTTTCTAAACACTCCGCGGCGGCTGCAATGGGAGATTTTCGGGTTTCCGGGATGCGTGGGAAAGAAACAATATGATATTGCGCATATCCCCGCATTCGCTACGGGCTGGCCGAGCGCTAAGACCGTTTTGACCGTTCACGATTTGATCGGAATGGCTTTTCCGAATCAAGCGGGGATCGCGGGCCGTTTTTACTGGGGGCAATGGCTGGCATGGGCCGCGCGCCGCGCGGATCATTTGATCGCGGACTCGGAACATACGCGCAACGATTTGCTGCGTTTGCTTCGGATTCCCGAAAATAAAATTACGCTGATATCTCCGTCGGGCCACGAAGATTTTCAGGCCGATTTGGATCACGAGCAAGTAAATCAGGTAAAAAATAGGTTTGGGATCAAAAATTCTTATTTTATGTTCGTCGGAACTTTTGAGCCGCGGAAGAATTTGCCGCGTGTTATGGAAGCTTTTAAAATTTTATTGGAATCTCATCCGCATCATCAGCTTGTATTGATTGGGTCTGGGGAATTTGCGCATGGAACTTATATGAAATCATTGATGAACGGGTTAACATTAGAAGCAGGCCGTGTTTTGACTCCCGGTTTTATTGACCACAAAAGTTTGAATGCTCTTTATTGTGGCGCAGATGCGCTTGTATTTCCGTCGCTCTATGAAGGTTTCGGAATTCCGATTCTTGAGGCAATGGCGGCGGGCTGTCCTGTGATTACGGCGAATATTACATCGACTCCCGAGGTTGCGGGAGACGCGGCTATTTTAGTTAACCCTCACAGCGTTCCGGAAATCGCGGCTGCTATGAAAAGTATTGCCGAAAGCGCGCCGCTGAGACAGAAATTACGACAAAAAGGTTTCGAACGAATAAAGAATTTTTCTTGGGCTGCGACAGCCGGACAAACGCTGAGATTGTATAAGAGATTAACTCAATGAAAGAAACCATGCATTCAAAAGTAACATGCCGTCTGATCGTTTTACAATATAATCGCAGAGACTTGTTGGAACGCTTTTTGCCGAGCATTGTGAGGGCTGCGGAGCGGTCACAATATTCCTGCAAGGTAACGGTGCTTGATAACTGCAGTCCGGACGATAGTGCAGACTATGTGAAGAGCAACTTTCCGCAGGTTGACCTCTATGTTTCAAAAGAAAACAAAGTTTTGTGTTCTTTTAATGAATACGTGTCGAAATGCGCTGAAGAAATTGTGGTTCTTTTAAATAATGATATGGAATTGGATCCGGACTTTGTGGATCCGCTCATTGAGCCTTTTTTAAAAGATCCCGAGGTTGCGTTCGTTGCGACAGAAGGCGACCGGCCGATCGCGCATCTTCATTTTGGAATTATTTCTGCCATTATTGATTATCCCGGACACGCGATATTAAATCAAAAAGCAGGCCCATCATTTTCTGCCGGAGTTGCCGCCTTTGACCGTATAAAATACTGCGAATTGGGCGGATATGATCAGCTGTATTTACCCGGAAGGTATGAAGACGTTGATCTTTGTTACCGTGCCTGGAAGAGGGGCTGGAAGGGCATGTATCAGCCTGCCAGCAAAAAGGAGCATGTCGGCGGCGCTAGTTTTGATAAGGCCTTTAATCATCATGAAACCCAAACTATGGTTTACCGGAACGCCATTTTGTTTACCGTAAAAAACATTACCGATCCGTTTTTACTATTCCAGTTTTTCATCGGAATTCCCGTGCGTCTACTGGGTAGTCTGTTCCTGGGGAAATGGTTTATTTGGAGCGGCTTTTTCCAGTCATTTGCCCGCCTGCCTCAGGCATTGCAAAAGCGGCGCGCGGTCAAAAAACAGGCGGTCCGCTCTGACCGTGAGGTTATCGGGATCGTTAATCAGGCACAAAAAGATCTTCTGATGGTTAAAAATCCGAGAAAGCGCGTAGTTAATTTTTTGGGCAGGCATGCTTGTCTGCGAAAACTATTTATGATCGCCGGTTTTTTCACCTTAAGGCTGACCCATCCGCTTGAGTACTTGATTATCCGCGAACTAAGCGGGCTCAACAGCGTTCTTGATTTGGGCTGCGGAAAACATTCAATGGTGCCTGTTATTCCGACATGGATTTATACGGTCGGAGTTGAAATTTTTGAACCTTATTACAAAGCGGCAGTGGAATCCAAACGGCATACGCTTTACATCAACCACGATATTTTGACAGTAAATTTTCCCGAAAAATCTTTTGATGCAGTCGTGCTTTTGGACGTGCTAGAGCATTTGCCGAAAGAAAAAGGTGAGGCGCTTTTAGAGAAAATAGAAAAAATCGCGCGGCACAAGGTTGTTATTTTTACGCCAAACGGGTTTTTGCCGCAGGATGATTTTGATGAAAATCCCTATATGGATCATTGCTCGGGTTGGACGGCCGCAGAGTTTAAAACCCGCGGCTATCATGTATTTGGGGTTCGCGGATTTAAATCGATGTATAAAGGCGAGGATCATGAGCATGAAGATGGCCACGCTCACGCCACTATCGTGGATTTCGGACAAATCATTACTTATCATTTTCCTGAACAGGCTTTCCAGCTTTTCTGCGTCAAGGACCTTTCTCAAGCGTGAAAATTTCAGCTTTCATCATTACGCTCAACGCCGAAAAGAAATTTGAAGACTGCCTTGGCTCATTAAGCTGGGTTGATGAAATTATTGTCGTCGACTCAGGCAGCACGGACCGGACGCTTGAGTTGGCAAAAAAATACGGTTGTAAAATTTTCAACCGTCCGTTTATCGATTTTTCTGATCAAAAAAACCACGCGTTAAGCCTTTGCAAAGGGGATTGGCTTCTTTCGATTGATTCGGATGAAGTTGTGACAGACAGCCTTAAAGATGAAATATTGCAAGCTGTGATGCAGACTGATAGTTGCGAAGGATACCGGATTCCGCGGCATTCTGTGATTTTTGGACGGGAATTCCGATTTTCCGGAACTCAAAATGATTGCCCGATAAGGTTTTTTAAAAGCGGGTATGGCCAATTTGTTCAGCCCATTCACGAATTCCTTGAAATCCGGGGAAAATCCGGGATCTTTAAAGGGCATTTGATGCATTTTACTTATTTAAATGTAGCCGAATATTTTATTCGTTTCGAGCGTTACACCTCGGCGGAAGCGGCCTATCTCTTAGAAAAAAAACATCCATTGAGTTGGATTGATTTTGCGCTGCGGCCTCCGGTTATGTTTTTTAAACTTTATTTTTTGAAACAAGGTTTTAGGGATGGCTGGGCGGGATTTCTGTTTTGCTTTTTTTCGGCGCGCTATGTTTTTGTCAAATACTCAAAATACCAGATACTTCGGAAAGCGAAGTCTTCCGAATGATTCCAAAAGTTGCCGTTATTATCCTGAATTACCGCCGTCCGCAAGACACGCTTGAATGTATTGCGTCAGTGCTTGCTGCGGATACGACTCATTTTTCTCTGCAAGTTATGCCGGTTGATAATTCCGAAGGTTTCGAGTCGGCTGAGGCGCTGCGCGGACACTATCCAGACTTACCGCTTCTGCATAATCCGCAAAATCTAGGATACGCGGAAGGGAATAATGTCGGTATACGCCAGGCCTTGAAGCAAGGGGCGGATTATGTTTTTATTCTGAACAATGACTGTATTATTGAAAAAAACACACTGAATACATTAATTCAATATGCGCAGGCTCATCCGGACACCGGAATTTTAGCCCCGCTTGTATGCCGGTATGATGATCGCATCACGGTTGATTCTTGCGGAACTTCCATGGATTGGCTGCGTCTTCGCCCGCATACCGTTAAATACAAAACACGGGCTGATAAAAATATTCCCCCGGTCATCGAAGCGCAGATCATTCCCGGATCGGCGCTTTTAATTTCAAAAAAGTTTTTGAATGATGTCGGTCTGTTTGACACGAACTATTTTTTGATTCACGAAGATGCAGACCTTTGTTTAAGAGGTTTGGAACATTCCTATCAAAATAAAGTGGTGACGACGGCCGTGGTCTATCATAAGATTTCGAGCACATTCAATTCATATCCCGGCTTGAGTATTTATTATTCGATACGGAATTTATTACACCTGTCAGGCAGGCACAATCCCTTACCGGTGAAGATGCTTGTTTTTTCAGGGTTTCTTTTGCTGTCTCTTAAAAAATTGGCACTATTAAGCTGGCGCAAAGACGATCGGCTTAAATTGCGCGCATTTTTCTTGGGTGCCGGCGATTATTTTGCGGGTCAAAAAGGTGCCTGCACACATTCGATTTAAAAGGTTATTAAGGATAAATAATGAAAACAATGATTTTGAGCCTGCTGAAAAAAAATCTTAACGAAGATCAAAAACGAATCCTCAAGCG
>JAYTHE010000032.1:0-138334 GCA_043732705.1 Candidatus Omnitrophota bacterium
GAATTGGGACGACATCGAATCACTGTCGAAAACGGGAGTGAATTGGACGGATATCAATGTGTTGTCGAAGACAGGCGTGAACTGGGATGACATTGAATCGCTTTCAAAAACGAATTTAAACTGGGATGACATTGAATCACTTTCAAAAACGAATGTGAACTGGGATGACATTGAATCGCTGTCGAAGACGGGCGTGAACTGGGGAGATATTAATGTGTTATCGAGAACCGGAGTGAATTGGGATGACATTGAATCGCTCTCGAAGACGGGAGTGAATTGGACGGATATCAATGTTCTTTCAAAGACGGGCGTAAATTGGGATGACATTGAATCGCTATCGAAAACAGGCGTGAATTGGACGGATATCAATGTGTTGTCGAAGACGGGCGTGAACTGGAGCGATATTGATGTCTTGTCTAGGGCCGGCGTGAATTGGAGTGACATTAATTTACTATCGAGAACCGGTGTGAATTGGGATGACATCGAATCGCTTTCTAAAACGAACATCAACTGGGACGACATTGAATCGCTTTCAAAAACGAATGTAAACTGGGACGATATTGAATCGCTCTCCAAGACAGGATTAAATTGGGATGACATCGAGTCTCTTTCGAAAACGAATGTAAATTGGGGTGACATCGAATCGCTTTCAAAGACGGGCGTGAATTGGGAAGACATCAATCAACTGTCGAAGACCGGGATTAACTGGAGTGACATGGAAGTTTTGACGAAGACGAATATTAACTGGGATGACATTGAGGCTTTGTCAAAGACGGGCGTCAATTGGGATGACATTGAATCGCTTTCAAAAACAAATGTGAATTGGAATGATATTGAATCGCTGTCGAAGACCGGAGTAAATTGGGATGATATCGAATCACTTTCGAAGACGGGCTTAAACTGGTCGGATATCAATGTGTTGTCGAAGACGGGCGTGAACTGGGATGATATCGAGTCGCTGTCAAAGTCAGGCGTCAATTGGGATGACCTTAATCGTGTATCAAAAGCCGGAATTAATTGGTCAGACCTTAATGTTCAAACAAAAGCGCGCATTAATTGGTCTGATTTGAAGGTTTTATCGGATGCGGGTGTCAACTGGACCGACTTAATGGCGTTAACTCGCTCAAGTGTTAACTGGGCTGATTTAAGCGTTGAATCGCGCGCACGTATTAACTGGACCGATTTCAACGTAATCACTCGTTCCGCAATTAATTGGGACGATTTGAATGCTTCCACACGCGCCGGAATTAACTGGGCTGATATTCGTGTTCAGACACGCGCCGGACTGAATTGGAATGATTTAAAATCGATGACTAATACGGGCATTAATTGGGCTGATATTTTCCAACTTTCACGATCGGGCATTAATTGGGAGGATATCGGAGGACTTAGTCAGGCAGCAATCAACTGGCTGGACTTAAACGCACTTTCGACTGCAAATTTAAATTGGGACATGATGGAGTCGATGACTAAAGCAGGTGTCAACTGGTTGGATGTCGGTTCCTTATCTCAAGCAGGAGTGAATTGGGATGGTATTACAAGCTTAGCTTCATCGAATGTGAATTGGTCAAATATCTCGGTTATGGCGTCTTCTGACATTAATTGGAGCCAGATCCAAGGTTTAACCGATGCGGGCGTAAACTGGTCAGGTTTGGCCGAAGTCGCCGCCGCCGGGGTTAATTGGGAAAACATTTCGAGTATGGCGAATGCAGATGTGAATTGGCAGAATATCTCAACATTATCCGTAGCCGGCGTAAACTGGGATAATATTTCAAATTTGTCGTCCTCGGGCGTGAATTGGACCGGTATTGATTTATTGTCGCGCGCCGGAATTAATTGGAACGCAATGAAGGTCCTTTCTGACGCAGGCGTAAACTGGGATGACTTTCAGGCGCTTAGTCAGGCGGGTATCAACTGGGGTGATTTGGGAGCAATGAGTTCAAGCGGCATTAACTGGGATGACTTTGCCGTGATGACAGGGCGTGGTGCAAATTGGACCGATCTCAAAAAACAAACTATGGCGGGAATTAATTGGAGTGGTATTGCAAACTTGAGTGCAACAGGCGTGAATTGGAACGGAGTCAATCAGGTTGCTGGTCAAATGACATCGACTTTTACCCTTGCACAGTCAGTGGAAGGAACCTCCTTTAGTATTTTAAAAACAGTCAAGGAATTGCAGGATAAGATTGGCGGGTCTGATTCTGACCAAACGCTCTTTCAAAAAACGCAGGCAATGCAGTCTTTAATCGAGCAAGTTCAAACTTTGTCGGTTGATATCGCGAAAGATACGAAAGATAACGGCAAAAAGGCGACCGACATTGTCAATAAGCTCGTTGAGCTGGCTAACAAGCAGGCAAAAGACTTAAAATTTGTCGGTGACGGAGTCAAAAAGTTAAGTAAGGAACAAGAAGAGAAGATGGGTGCGGTTCAGGATAAGTTGGCAGAAGTTAAAACTTATCTCAATGCGATCAAAGAGGCGACCGATTCTCGAGATAAATACAAGGATGACCAACAGCCGACAACTGCGGTTGTTCAGTCTTGGCTTGAAGCAAGCGAATAGACTGATAATCAGGAAGAACAGGCTCAAAAAACCCCACATTAAGCCGTTAATATATTAAGTTCTTTTGATTTTAATCCAATTTGAATGGATATGAATGGTTGCACAGTCAGTTTTTAAAATAACTCATTTTTCAGACGCATCCCGCAGATTTATTTCAGCGGGATTGCTTCTTCTTCTTTTTTTCTTTTGCCGGACTGGACTTTGCGAAGATTCGATTAAGATCAAAATTTTAGCCGTTAATCCCTCCTCGACAAAAAGCCTCAAAACAAAAGTCGTCCAATATCTTCCTCCGGAAGTGGGGCCTGACGATGTGTTGGATAAAGAGGGGTTGGAGATTAAGTATGACTCCGAAAAAAGATCGTATTTAATTCAAAAAGAGGTTGAGCTTAAGCCCAGTGAAGCGCAAACAATAGAAGTGCGCGTTCGCAATGTTTGGATAATTACTCCAGAGCAAATCGATGAAGTTAAATCTCAGCTCAAACAGAGTTCAGATGCGCTTGCCAAGACTAAATTTGCCGCAACAGGAAAACTTCTTTTCGATCGGGCGAGTGAGTCAATATCGCAAATTGAGGAAAATCAAGTAAAGCCGCTTGGGATTATGCAGAGAATAGATCTTTACCGCCTGAATGTGAAGCAGTTGGAAGACTTAAAGCAGAATGCATTGTCGCTTGAAGCGATGAGAAAATTAGAAGAAGAAAAAAAAGCGGGCATCCGCGAAGTTAAGTTTGTTGTGAGCGCCGAAAATCCTGCCGCGAAGGAAAAGAAGCTTTCCGTGCGTAGCGATCTTCCGAAGGATGTCAAGGCGGGGGATGTTTTGGAAAAAGGCGATTTCAAGCTTGTGTTTGACAATAGAAAATCACTCCTTTCGCTTGAGCGTGAAGACACTTTAGGGCCGCATGAAGTCAGAAAATATGAAATTATAATTCGCGACATTTGGTATATTCCCCAAAGTGAGCTCGATTTCTTAAAAGGAGAACTTGAAAAGCTGGTGCCTCTTTTTGATAAAAGCCCGTATGAAGATTTTGCCGCTAAGCAGAGTGAATTTGTTACGAAGTCGATTCAAGCCATTGTCGCATTGCAGGCTGAGGTCTCTTCTTCGGCCAGTTTGGATGATCGAATCCGTGCGCATGTTCTCAATGAGCAACGCGAGAATTCGGCTAAACGAAGAATCAAGGAACTTCAAGATTTGCTTTCTGAGGTTACTCTCAAGCCCAATGAAAAGGAAGACAAGGGGCAGCTTCAGCAGATGATCAGAAAGCTGCTTGATCTGAAAAATAAAGTTCTGATCGCGCTTGGTACGCAGCCTAAAAAAACAGTGTTTTGGTGGTTCTTTCTTGGGGTTATCTTTTTCTTAGCGGTCGTCACGATTATTTTTTATGGTACATGGCTTAAAAAGCTCCAGGATAACAAATGGGGCGTTCAACCCGCTAAAGGCAATCCCAAGTCCGAATCTAAAGATGAATCAGCGGCCGAACCTAAACCATGACAGACTTAAAATACAAAGAATACGGAACTGTCAAAGCCGTTAGCGGTTGTATCGCAAAAGTAATCGGTCTGCAAAATTGTTTTTTGGGGCAGTTGGTCAAGCTCGGAAAAGGCGCGGAAGGAATTATCATGGGTTTCGATTTAGAAATCGCGCAAGTTTTGATTGTGAAAGAGGCCGAGCCTGTTAGCCCGGGATGTGAAGTGATCGGAACGTTGGAGCCGTTCAATATGCCGGTCGGGGCCAATACGATCGGAAGAATCATGAACCCTTTGGGGGATGCGCTCGATGGATTGGGACCGATTTCATTTGATACGCGCATCCCTTACTTTAACGCCGCTCCGGCTATTATGGATCGTGAAGGTTTGGGCCGATCATTTGAAACCGGAGTGAAGCTGATCGATACCATGCTGCCTTTAGGTAAAGGACAGCGCTCATTGGTGTTGGGCGATAAGATGACAGGCAAGACAACAATTGGCACGGATATTATTGTGAATCAAAAGGGCAAAGATGTCATTTGCATTTATTGCGGTATTGGAAAAACAAAATCAGCCATGGGACGAGTCATTGATATTTTTAAAGAAAACGGCTGTTTTGATTACACAATTATTTTGCTGGCAGCGGCATCTTCTTCGCCGGGATTACAGTATTTAGCGCCCTACGCAGCTTGTTCGCTCGGAGAATATTTTATGTACCAGGGCAAAGATGTTTTTATTTTTTTTGATGATTTTACGACGCATGCCTGGGCCTATCGGGAATTATCGCTCTTGATGGAAATTCCTCCAGGAAGAGACTCTTATCCGGGTGATATTTTTTATTTGCATTCGCGCATGATTGAACGCGCGGCCCAACTTGATAAAAAACACGGCGGAGGATCGATGACCTTTTTGCCGGTGGTTCAGCTTTTGGAAAGCGATATGACGGCTTATGTGCCGACTAATCTGGTTTCAATGACAGACGGACAGCTCTCGTTAAACGCGCAGCTTTTTAATGAAAATTTTCGCCCGGCCGTGGATGTGGGGTTATCCGTTTCGCGCGTCGGAAGCCGTGTCCAATGGAAAGCGACCAAAGCGGTGACTAAGTCCTTGCGCATGGAATTCATTCAATATAAAGAATTAGTGCGTATGAGCAAACTCCAATCGGGAGGGTCGGACGAAACCCGCGAAACTTTGCGTTCAGGAAAAGTGCTTTCGGCGCTTCTCATGCAAGCGGCAGGCAAACCAGTTGCTCTCGAAATGGATATTATTATTTTTTACTCAAAAGATGTCGGTCTTTTTAAAAAAATGGAAGCCCAGCATGCTCCCGAGTTTCTGAAGGGGCTTGAAGCCTATGTGGAAAAAACAGATTCTTTGCTGCGCAGTGACATTCGCACCAAAAAAGATTTAACTGACGACTTGAAAGCAAGAATTAAAAAAATAATTGAACCCTATGTGAGCACTGTTATTAAGCAGGTGGATGACGCGAAAAAAGCCACGTTAGCTCAAATTCAATAAAGAAGTCTATTGTGCCAAAAGCAAAGTTTCCGCTCGAGGTTGTGAGTACGGTGGGAATTATCTTTCAAGAGGATGTTGAGTCGGTTTATTTATTCGGGGCCGAAGGAGAGTTTGAGTTGCTGCCGTACCATTTTCCGCTTGTCGCCTCGCTGGTTTCAAGCGAGATTGTGATTCAGGGGTATGATTCTTTACCGATTCAGTCAGGTGTTGTGATGTTCAGGGATAATCAGTGTACGGTTATCGCCGAAATGCAGACTGGATTTAAAAAACTAAAAAAGGCATGGTTTTAAATGGGGCAGAACGGAGCGGTTATTTTAGTCGTGATTTGCGCCGTGTTGGGGCCGGCAGCTGTTATCGCGGTGCTGGGTGCGGCCAGTATTAAAGCTTTGGGGCGAAATCCTTCCGCGGCGCCCAAAATTTATATGGGTGTAATTTTGATGCTTGTTTTCACTGAGGCAACTTCAATTATGGCTTTGATGGTTATTTTTCATATTTTTGGGTCGAAATGATTTGTAAGAAGGAACAAAACCTATGATGCTTTTGCAATTTATTATTTTGCAGGTTGTTGTGTTCGGCGTGGTAATTTTCTTTTTAAAGAAAATATTTCATGGCGACACAAATAGCGCCATTCAGCGTTTAGGGAGTGTGCATCAAGATTTACTTCAAAAGCAAATCGAGCTTCAAAAGAAGAACGAAGAAATTGAAAAAGAACTGGAATTAAAACGGGAAGAGGCGAATGCTGTCGCCGAAAAAATGAGAGCGGAAGCCGCGGTCGAAATCCGCAAAAAAGAGGATGAAGTTTTGAAGGTGGCACGCACGCAGGCGGAAGAAATTATTAACAAAGCACAGTTGTCGCGTGAAGATATGGCTAAGGAAATTGAATCGCAGTTGAGCAGAAAAATGATCGGTTTTTCAGCGGAAGTCGTGAAGAAAATTATGAGTGACAAACTAGCGGCCGTGATTCATGGCGAGCTGGTTAGTGACTTTATTTTGAAAGCGAAAGGCATGGATTTGTCTTCCGCGGGCGGCGCTAATGAGATTTTTGTTGTTCGTACGCCGGTTCCTCTTAGAAAAGAAGAAATTGAAAAGATCAACGCCTTGCTTGCGAGTAAGCTCAACCGTGTTGTGCAATTCAGCGAGGTTCCTGACGCGGATTTAATCGCGGGGATCGTAATGCAGTTTGGCTCACTGGTTCTTGACGGATCATTAACAAGTTTATTGCGCGACGCAGTCGAAAAAATTCAACAAAAATATTGATTTCTCGGGATGAAGAGGTTTTGAATGGGAAAAGCAACCCGGTTAAAAGCTGAGCTTGAAGATGTCGGATCTTTGCTTGAGATTTTAACTGTTTTAAAGGATGTCTCATCGAACCGTTTTTTGGTTTATTCCGGAAAAAAAATACATTATCGAAGATTTGTAGAAATCTTTATGAGTTTTTTTGAGCTCTTGGACGGCTCTCAGACAACAAGTCCGATCGTTCATAACAAAAATCAAGGGACTGATATTCTCGTACTGACTTCAGAGCTTGGATTCATGTCGCAATTGAATAGCCGGGTTAGCACGGCGGCTCTCGAAGAATACAACAAGGATCCGAATTCACGGTTGATTTGCATCGGTCAACGAGGTTCGGAAAAATGTCGGAGTATGGGAATGGTAGTTGAGAAAATATTTTCGCCGCCTGCGTCAGACGACCGTACCGAGTTGGCTTACCAGATCCGTGACTATTTGGTGGAAAGAGTAAATAGCGGAAAAACGGGAAAAGTAGCGATGGCCTATGTTTGGGCAAAAAGTCTGGGTGTTTTGAAACCGGTGGTCATTCCGTTACTGCCGTTTCATGATGTTCAAGACCATCACCACAAAGAGCATAAAACAAAGAGAAAAACGGGATCCGGATTACCGCATAATATTATTTTTGAAACTCAAATTGATTCGATAGTCCTGACTTTAGCGAGTATCTGGGTGCATATGCGTCTTTTTGAAATGTTGAATGATTTGCAGATTGTCGAGGCCGCCGCGCAAGCCCATCAGCTTGAATCCGCAATTGAAAGTTTGAGCGGCGAAAAGAAAAAGGTGTTAATTGATTTTAGAAAAGCGACGCGCGAGCAATTGAATGCCGCGATGCGCGGAGTCATTACATCAACCAATATGACCAAAGCAAAAATCCGGGCTAAGGCAAAGCAAGGTTAAGTTTATGAACCAAGATAATTCCATTCCCTCTGTTCAAGGCGCTGCCGAAGCAGAGGTTCCACGGCCCATTTCCGCCGTAAAACCCTCTGAAATACCGCCCTGTTATGGGAAAATTATCGGGGTTCGCGGTCCTGTCGTGGATGTGCGGTTTGACCGCACAGAAGATATGCCCGCCACATACGATATTTTAATCGGGCAGGGTTTTGATAAAAGAAAAATCGTCATTGAAGTCGCCGAACATCTTAGCAAAAATGATGTCCGCTGCATTTCACTCTCCGATACTTTAAATCTGCAGCTCAACACCAAAGTCTTAAACACCCGGAAATCAGTCAGCATTCGAACAGGCGATGAGCTTTTTGGGCGAATCATTAACGTTTTTGGAGACCCAATTGATAATTTAGGGGAATTTAGCGGCGTTGATTTTCGAGTGACCCGTCGTCCTCCTCGTCCGGAACTCTTCAATATCAAAAGTAAATTTAGTTTGAAGCCTGAAGTGCTTGAAACCGGCATTAAATTTATGGATATTCTTTATCCGCTTTGCAAAGGCGGAAAAACGGGAATCCTCGGAGGCGCGGGCTGCGGTAAAAGTGTCGTGATTTTGGAATTGATCAATAATATCGTGAAGAAATACGACGGAGCCTGTGTTTTTGTCGGCATCGGTGAGCGTATCCGCGAAGGGAATGATCTTTTCTATGAATTGAAAGAAAACCATCTTTTGCATCGCGTTAAACTTGTTTTTGGCCAAATGAATGAGCCGCCGGGTGCACGTTTTGAATGTGTGAATACCGGAATTACGCTCGCCGAAGATTTAGCGGAACAAAATAAAGACGTACTGTTATTCATGGACAATGTTTTTCGATTCATTCAGGGAGGTATGGAAATTGCGGCTCTTTTGGGGCGTGTGCCGGGAGAATCAGGTTACCAGCCGACTTTGCAATCCGAGGTGAACGCCGTGCAGGAGCGCATCCGCTCGATTCCGGGCCGCGGATCGATTACATCGCTTCAAGCTGTTTATGTTCCTGCGGACGATATGACAGACCCCTCTGTTGTGTCCATTTTTAGCTGCTTGGATGGTGCGTTAGCGCTGTCCCGCGATTTGGCCCAGCGTGGTTTTTATCCGGCGATCGATGCTTTGAGAAGTTCCTGCACAAATCTTGATGCGCGCATTGTCGGTCAGCGTCAATACGATTTAAGTCAAAAAATGTTAGCGCTTTTTGCGAAGCATAATTCTCTGAAGCGCATTGTGCAGGTTGTGGGTGTTGAAGAACTTCCCAAAGATGATCAATTAGATTATAAACGCGCCGAAAAATTAATTAACTTTATGACTCAACCGTTCACCGTCGGCGAAGCCTTTACAGGAAAAAAGGGCGAGTTTGTAAAAACATCTGAGGCGGTTGATGACTGCGAGGCCATCATTAGTGGTGATTATGATAAGCTGGGCGCGCAAGAATTTTATCTTATCGGCCGGGCACCGCAGAAGAAGATGAAATAATATGATTTCTACGAACGATCGATCCACATATAAAATTTTATTGGCATCCCAAGCCATTGCTTCCGATATTTTGGAAAAAGCCCTTAAAACTGCTGAATCCGGACCGCGTTCCTTTTGGAAAGTGCTGGCCGAATCAAGCGGTTTGGGTGAATCGGGGCTTTATGAGGTTCTTTCCAGGCAAACCGGAACGCCGTTTGTGCAGCTCAAGAAAATGACCGTTGAGGCTAAGGCACGCGAAAAAGTTCCCGTTAAAATCGCCTGGTATTATAAATTTTTTCCTTACAAAATGGAAGAAGGCAAGGTTTGGGTCGCATTTTCTCAAATTCCCGATATTTCTATTTTGGATGAAATTCGATTCGGCATCGGAATTGACGTGATGGTTGCGTTTGCGCCAGAAAAAGAAATCGAAGAAATGCTGAATAAGCATTATGGCTTGGGCGCGGATACCGTAAATAAAATTATCAGCCAGACACCCGAGTCGGAGGCTCACCAGACTTCCAGCTCGACGCATCAGGTGGAAGACATTGAAAAGGGAGAGGATAATGCGTCTATCGCCCAGCTTGTAAATCAAATTATTCTCGAAGCTTACAAGAAGCGTGCAAGCGACATTCATTTAGAACCTTATCGCGGCAAAGTTCGCCTCCGTTACCGTATAGACGGTGTTTTGCATGAAGCTCCCGTGCATGCTGAAATGAAAAAGTTTTTCACTTCCATTCTTTCGCGTATCAAAATCATGTCTAATTTGAACGTCGTCGAAAAACGTTTGCCGCAAGACGGAAAAATGCGAGTTAAAACCCAGGACCAAAATTTAGATTTACGTGTTTCGTCTATCCCGACCTCGCACGGTGAAAGCATGGTGATTCGAATTTTAACTGGTAAAAATGTTTGGTCGTTGGATGCGCTTGGATTTGAGCCCCAAAATCTAGCTCAAATTAAAAATCTTTTGCAAAGACCCAATGGGATTATTTTTGCGACCGGACCGACGGGAAGCGGGAAAAGCACGACGCTTTACGCTTGTTTAACCGCACTGAATTCCGAAGAACGAAAAATCATTACGATTGAAGACCCTGTGGAGTATGAATTGGAGGGCATCAGTCAGATTCAGGTTGCGAGCGACATCGGGCTGGGTTTTTCGCAAGGATTGCGCAGTGTCTTGCGTCATGATCCTGATGTCTTGATGGTGGGCGAGGTGCGGGATTTAGAGACCGCGGACATTTCCATTCGCGCCGCTTTAACGGGCCACCTTATTTTATCGACGCTGCACACGAATGACGCGGCAAGCGGAATTACACGCTTGACGGACATCGGTGTTGAAAAATATTTGATAGCGTCGAGCGTTGTTGCTTTTATTGCGCAGCGGCTCGTCCGTGTGATTTGTCCGAAGTGCAAAGTGGTCCGGACAGATTTAGATCAAAAAATTGAAGAACAGATGATGATAAGTTTAAGAATCAGCCCGCAGGATAAAGTTCAGACTTATCAAAGCAAAGGTTGCGACGATTGTAATGGGACGGGCTTTGCAGGACGAAGAGCCATTCATGAGGTTTTGGTCATGACGGACGAAATACGAAAGCTCATCATGGATGGAGTCCCTGCCGGTGAAATCAAACGGCACGCCATGCGTAAAGGAATGGCGTCTTTGATGCAGGATGGTTTTCGGAAAGTGCTCCAAGGGATGACGACGCCCGAAGAAATTATGCGTGTTGCTCCGTCTGACCGCGAGGCGGGGGAATCAACGTATTTGTCCATGGAAGGAATGGGTATTGAACATCTTCCTATTCCAATTAAGTCTGATGCGGGAAGAGAAAGGGAGTTTTTGGCGTCGGTCGGGGATCAGGAATCGATGTTTGTTGGTGCAACTCAAAAAGAGGTTGAAAGTCAAAGAAAATACAAAAGAATAGCAATCAGTTTGCCGCTTAGTTATCGCCTGATTGAGTATCAGGCTGAACAAGTTCCGCCGTTGTCAACGATGAAAGAGGCTATTCTTAAAAAAAACTGGGAAGCGGAAGTTCAAGATATCAGTGCCGGGGGGCTTTTATTTGCAACTGAAAATTTGAGCCTTCACACTAATGAAAAAAAGTCAGAAGCAACTAATGTCAGCGTGAGCGATATTATTAATGCTGGAAGCGTCTTAGACCTTCGGATTACATTGCCGGATGGCGAAAGTCCGGTCAATTGTATCGGACGAGTTTTGCGGGTCTCACGTTCCGTGAAAAAACAGGAGTCCACCGAACAATTTATTTTCCATGTTGCCGTGCTTTTTCTTGTGATTAATAGTCATGACCGTTTAAGAATCGAAAAATTTTGTACAATGGCAGAGAAGAAATCATGAAAATTTACCATTATCGCGCTAAAAAAAGCCCGACCGAAGTGAGAGAGGGAACTCTTCAAGCTGAGACTGAAGAAGAGGTCATCACGAAGGTTAATGATATGGGGTTAGTAGTGGTTCAGATTCAAGAGGTAACTGATAAGCCCGAGTCTGCGGCCTCTGCGCTTCATACCAATGAGCGCGCGCGTCCGTATCGAGGCCTATTGGGGCATGCCGTGACGCGTTTCTATAAGCAGTTTGGCCGACTCATTCAATCGGGTATCCCTATACTTCAGGCACTGAAGTTAATGGCTGATCAAACTGAAAGTGTCCGTCTCAAACATATTATTCAGGAAATCCAAAAAAATGTTGCTGAGGGGCTTCCTTTGTCACAGGCGCTATTTAAATATCCCGAGTATTTTTCCCCGTTTGACCTTGCCATGATCGAGGCCGGAGAATTGGTGGGACATTTGGACGAATCTTTGAAGCGGATAGCAATTTATCGAGATAGCCAGGAAAAACTGATGTCGAAAATCCGCGGATCGCTTGCATATCCGATTTTTGTGACGGTGGCGGGAGTCGCTGCGATTGTTTTTATGCTGTCTTTTGTGATGCCTAAGTTTAGTTTGTTTTTCTTGGATTTAGGACAAGAGCTGCCGCTTTTAACCCGGCTTTTAATCGGAGCTAGTCACATTGCAGAAAAAAGCTGGATCGGAATTTTAGGCGCGGCCGTTGTTTTATTTTTTATTTTCCGACGATCTTTACAGGCGGATGCCAAGCAAATGGGGTGGCATCGTTTTTATTTAGGGCTTCCCAAAATCGGCCGCTTGATTGTGTATTCACAATTTTCACGATTTGCGCGAACTTTGAGCCTCTTGCTTGAAAGCGGAATTCCGCTGCTTAAAGCTTTACAGACTTCTTTGCCCGTTGTTACCAATCAAGTGATCCGCGCGCAATTACAGGTTTGCCACGCCGCGATCGTTGAGGGCGGCAGTTTTGGGGAAGCTTTGCGCCGCTCGGATCGAGTACCGGTTTTTGTGACCCAATTAATTCGAGCAGGCGAAGAGTCTGGGCGGCTGCAAGAGTCGTTGAATGATATTTCCGATTGGTATGAACAAGAGTTGCAGGAGAATGCGGAAGTTTTAACCAAACTTTTGGAACCGATTTTAATTTTAGCGGTAGGAGCGATCTTAGGGCTGATGGTGATTGCGGTGCTGCTTCCCATTTTTAGCATGAATGCGGCGGTTTCTTAAGTTATTCTGCCTCTGCGCGAGTAACCGATACTGTGATAATTAAAGCCTCTACGCAAAAGCGCAACCGGCACGATCATAATGAATGCCTCTGCGCAAGCGCAACCGGCAAAAAGGAGTATATGAAAATGAAAGACTTTAAAGAACGAGGATTTACGCTGATTGAGATTTTATTGGTGGTCATTATTATCAGTACGCTTTCGGCAATGGTTTTACCGCGCCTCGTAGGCCGTTCCGACCAGGCGCGTGTCGCGACGGCGAAAGCGGACGTTCAAGTTAATATTCCTTCGGCATTAAAGCTATACGAACTTGATAATGGATTTTTTCCGTCAACGGAGCAAGGGCTTCAGGCGTTATTTTCGAAGTCGGCGACGCAGCCAGTCCCGGAAAATTGGAATGGACCCTATTTAGAAAGAAAACCTATTGATCCTTGGGGGCGGCCTTACCAATATTTATCGCCCGGAATTAATCGTCCGCATGATTATGATTTATTTTCCATGGGGAAAGTCGCGGATCCAAAAAAGACGGAAGATGATATTACAAATTGGTGACCGGGTGAAATTAAAACCGAAAAGAAAAATAAAAGGTTTTACGCTGATCGAAGTGCTGCTCAGCGTAATGATTCTTTCTTTCGGTTTGATTACGGTGAATCAAATACTTTTACGTTCATTAAGCATTTTGAGCTATTCACAAACACGTTTTCAAGCCAACCGGGTCTTAGAAAATAAAATTTTTGAAATTCAAAATCAAACGTGGCATCAAAAACAAGCGCCCTCCTCCCGCGAGGACGGAGTTTTGCTTGGGGACCGCAAAACATTTTCATATAAAATGCAATCCGTCAGCGTAAGAGGATCGAAATTTTTATATGAAATTCGTATGGCAATTCATTGGCTTGAATCCGGAAAAGAAAAAGGACTGACGCGAACATTTTATGCCCGCCTTCCGTACACCCCCCCAGTCTAAATCCGGTTTTACACTGATCGAGCTATTAGTCTCGATGGTTATTGCCGTGTTTGTTGGCGGGGCAATTTTTGTGACTTTTGCGCAGGGCATTCGGATTTGGCAGGCGGCGGTACGGGAAAGTCAGCATGGCAAAGAAGAGTTTTTCTTCGAAGAGCTGAAATCAGAATTACGCAATGCTTTCCTCTATAAGAAGTCAGCATTAAATGGACAGAGCCAAATGTTTGAATTTCACACTTTGGCAGCGCAGTTACGCGGAAAAAATAAAAACCAAAAAATTTGGAAAGTCCCGGCGCAAATTCGTTACCGTTTTGATCCGAGTCAGAAACTCATTCGGAAAGAAGTTACTTTTTATGAGAAGATGCTGACAGAAAAGGGTGGGGTGGATCAAACCCGGGTTGTTCTTGAGGCTGTCACGGATGTAAATATAGAGTATTATCGACACCCGAAGAAAGGTTCGTCGGCAAGTTGGGTGCGTCATTGGAGCGACACTTGTTTTCCGGAGGCGGTTAAAATTACAATTGAAACTGAATCCGGCCCTAAGATGAAAGAAGTTCGAATTGTGTCAATTCCCGCAACTGGGGAATGCACAGAAGAGGAAAGTGCGGTATGAGTTTTTGGGAAAAAGCAAAAGACTGTTTAGCGGTTGATTTCTCCGGAAATCAAATGAAGATTTTACGTGGTCAGTCCGTAAGCGGAAAAATTGTATTTAAAGACATCTTTTTTAAAAAGTTTTCGCAGGCATCCGATGCGGAAATGATGCGCGAAGTCCTGCAGTACTTTAAGAAGAATCGTATTTCCACGAAACAAGTTATCTGCACCATTCCTTCAAAATTATTTATCTCTAAAAATGTAGAAATTCCATCGACTGAAAAAGAAGAGATTGCAAAAATCATTGATTTGCAGGCGGGACGGTTTACCCCTTATTCCCGGGACGAAATTGTGATCGATTTTCTCTGTATGGAAACACCGACTCAACATTACACCAGTGTTTTGCTTGTCATTGTTAACCGTACTTTAGTAGACCGCTATTGCCGAATTTTTGAAGATATCGGAATTCCGATTAAGATTATGATTGCCTCAGAGGCAATGGTGCTAACCTACCGGGACTTACTGGCGGGTTCTGCGAATAGCTCGGCTGCCCTGGGCGGGCTTTGCATCGGAGAAGACTCGACGGATTTTACGGTGATGGACCATAATCAAATGGTTTTTGTGCGTAGTTTGCCGGTTGGCGAGGAGCATTTTCAAGCCGGAAAGGATCTGGCTTCTGCGGAATTGATTAAGGAGCTCAATAAATCTCTCTCGGCGTATCAAGACCAGGGGGTAGGAAAACCGGTTAAATCACTTATTTTGACGGGTTTTATTGACGATCCGAACGGCTTAAAGGCTATGCTGCTAGCCGGTTGTCCTATTTTACAGCGTTTTGAAACAGCTGTGACGACCTTCGGTAAGGCATCTCAGCAATTATTTCAAATTAGTGAACAGGCTCTTCAAAAAATAGATAAAGTGAAGCCTGCGTCTTTTATTGAATTGATGATGGTGCTTTCCAAATCTGAGCAGGCGCAAATCGATTTAATTCCCAAGGAAATTAAGCTTAAGCGCGGTTTCCGCGAACAAAGCCATGAGATTACGAGCTTGGGAATCACGATCATGACAATCTTTATTGTGCTCAGCCTTTTTCTCTACACCAAAATTTATTTCAAAAATACGCGCATGCAAAAAATAGAGGCCGCCGGCAAAGCCACATTTGACGACGCGCGCATGCTAGAGCGAATTTCAACGAAGAACCGGGTGGTACGAAAAATTTTAAAAACACGCGGTAAAGGACTTTCAGCGTTTGATGAGGTAACGGGTTTATTAGGGGAGTCGACCTATCTTTCACATATGGGATATGACATTGACGGCAAAATCACTTTAGGCGGAACGGCAGAATCCATGTCCCAGGTGTTTGCCCTGGTGAACCGGCTAGAGGCTTCGAATCATTATCTGAGCGTCAAAGCGACAGAAACAAAATCACGCCGCGAAGGGACGAAGGACGTCGCGGACTTTGAAATTGTTTGTATTCTGCCGGAAAGTATCGCGGCAGAGAAATGGGAAGATGAAAAGTCAGGGAAATCAACCGCGTCGACAAGTTCGGAAAAACCCGGCGAATAATAAGGTTAGGGCTTGATGGCAAATAAAAAATTTAATATAGGTGAGTTTCTTGGTCAGCGCACCAAAGGCGAAAAGACGCTGGGGCTGGCGGCTGCTATTACTGTTTTTGCGGGATTGATGTATGGCGTGGTGATCGGCCCGATTTTGACAAAAATGAATGCTATCGACACGGATATTTCAACCAGCCGCGATGAAATTCGCCGCGACAGACGTATTTTATCGTTTAAAAATCGAATATTAGAAGAGTATTCCAAGTCTAATTCATATCTGGACTCAACGCAAAAAAGTTCGGAGGAAATTATCGCGACATTGCTCAAAAAAATTGAGGGTGTCGCAAAGGATAATTCAATTACTGTGAAGGACATTCGCCCCGGAGAAACCGAAATGAAGCCGCAGTTTAAAGTTTATAAAACAAGCATGGATTGCGAGGGTACTCTCACTAACTTATTGGCTTTAATGAATACACTTGAACAGTCAGACTATCTTTTCCAAATTACTCGCTACAGCTTGGAGCCAAAATCAAAAGGCGCGGATATATTGAAAGCCACTCTCGATATCGCCCGTTATCTGATTCCCGCTGAAAAAATCGAGGCTTCCATGCTGGAGACGAACAATATGCCCGCCGTGCCTGCGGACTCCCCGGCAACGGAAACATCCGAAGTCCCGGCATTTCCGGATATGCCCGGCGATGAACCCAAGCCCAAAAATTCATGAACAAAAAACGGCTCTTTTTTATTTCTTTTTTTCTTTGCGTAAATTTTATTTTTCCGGTCACCCTGTTTGCGGATCCTGCCGCGCCCGTGGATTCCTCAAGTAATTACGAAAAAGCGGTATCCTTTTTAAAAGAAGACCAATACGATTCAGCTATTGAATTTTTTCAAAAAGCATTGCAAGAGGATCACGGCCCCGCCGAACAAGCGCGGATTTATAATTTGATCGGATTAGCCTATCTCAAGCAAGGTGTTTCAACATCAAGCGCAGTTGGTTCTTTTGAGCAGGCGATTAAACTTGATCCGCAATTTGCCGAAGCCTATTTTAATATTGCGAGCGCTTATGCCGGTAATAACGCGCAGACCGAAAAGGCAGCGGAGTATTTTCAGAAAACGATTGAAATTGACCCGCATTTTTTTAAGGCTTATTTTGGGTTGGGTTGGTTTACTTTGATGCAAAAGGATGATCCCGCTAAGGCCGCTGAATATTTTCAAAAGACCCTGGACCAATATCCAGAATTTGCTGAGGCTTATTATGGGATGGGCTTGGCTTATATTCGCACCCACAAACCACATATGGCTTTAGGCGCGGTCTCACAGTTGCGTGGTTTGAAGCGTGATGATTTAGCCGCGGTTTTGGAGCAGGCGATCAAGGACGTTTCTCCGCCGGCGGATTCAGGAACGCCGGCACCAGCGCAAGCGGTAAGAGGTGCCCCGGCTACTGCTGCGCCGCAACAGCAGGAAACCGCCCGTCCTAAAGCGCATTCGCCGTTTGAGATGGTGATGAAGGGCCGGCTGACCCCGCCTAAAAAATCCTCATAGACCTAAGCTAGTCTTTTTTAATTTTTTTCAGTTGATGCTCGAGTTGAGCAACTGCCTGAGCCAAAGATTCCGTGCGGGAGTTTTGCTCGTTGATATAAAGCGTTAAATGTAAACTGAGAAAAATAACGAAAACAAGCAGCATAAAGAAAATAAAATTACTCGGCAAACTGAAACCCGCCCAATTTGAAATTTGAACGAGCAAGCTGTTATTGAACGCAAAAAATAAAGCCACTCCGCAGCCGATAAACCAGTTTGCGGCATATTTAAATGTCATTTTTTCACGGCGTATGAGATCTACCACGGCCGCAACGATAATGAGCGCAATGACAATAATCAGGAACTTAGTTTGCATGTTTGGATATCTCCGGTTTTTTCTTAAGAGCATCGATTAGAATGGCAAGTGTTACTTTCAGCATATAATAGAGCGTCGCTAAATAGCGGATGGACGATTGTCCGCCGCGCCGCTCGCGCATTTGGACGGGAATTTCACCGATCCGGGACCTGTGGCGCCGCGCTATTTTAATTGCTTCCGGTTCCGGAAAATCAATAGGATAATACTCGGCAAAGCGGCATATCAGGTTGCGGTTGCAGGCTCTGAATCCCGAGGTTGGGTCCGTGAGGTAGAGGCCTGTCATTAATTTGAGCAGACTACAGAAAAAGCGGATGCCCAGGCGCCGCATCCATGTGGATTTAAATGAGTCATCATGAATAATGAAACGGCTGCCGATACAGAGATCCAAATGATTGTCGAGAAGAGGCTGAATGATTTCTTTTAAATAACGCGGATCATGCTGGCCGTCGCCGTCAATTTGAACCGCAATGTCATAGCCCATTTCGGCCGCAATTTTGTAGCCGGTTTGGACAGCGCCGCCGATTCCCATATTAAAGGGCAGGGTCACGACATCGGCGCCGGCTTTGAGAGCCTCAATCTCGGTTTGATCGCGGGATTGATCATTGATGACTAAAATATCGGCAAAAGAAGCGGCCAAGCGAATTTCCGAGATAAGTCCGGCAATCGCTTTTTCCTCGTTGTAAGCGGGAATAATAATTAAAATTTTAGAGGACATAGGAAAAATTGAGTAAATGAACAGGTTTTTTTTTCAAAAACAAATCCTTTGGTTTTTGGCTTTTTCTATCGCGGTTTTGTTAGGGCTTTATTTCCGCACCTATTCATTGCATCAGATCCAAACGCCGCCGCCCGAAAAAATGGCGGCTATTTTTGTTGAGCGCGTGCTCACCAAACAGTTTGAATCCGCTCTTGCTGCGCAAAGTCCAACGCTGTCGGGCGATGATAAATTGAAACTGGCGCATGAGCAAGCGCAAAGAATGATTGAGTCGGATCCCGCCAATTATCAAAAAGCATTCAAGCAGGCACTCGATAGGATTAATGAGGCCAGGCCGCATGTTTCCGACCGGCATTATTTGCTTGAAGCGGACCCCTATTACTATTTTTATCTTACTGAACAAATTATTCAAAACGGAAAAATCGCGCAAAAAATAAAAGGCGGCGAATACTTTCATACCTTGATGCATGCTCCTTATGGTTATTGGACCGCGATGACTTGGCATCCTTACCTGGGATACGGGATCGGTCGGGTGGTGCATTTATTTTCCCCCCAAATGAATTGGATGGAAACGCTTTGCTGGGTTCCGCTTGTTTTGAGCGTTTTAGCTTGTATGAGTTTTTTCTTTTTAGCCCGGGCACTTCAAATGGAATTTTTCCAGGTTTTGATCGGCGGCTTGGCTTTGATGCTTTCGCCAATTTTTATGCAGCGCAGCGGATATGGCTGGTATGACACAGATCCTTATAACTATATATTCCCATTTTTAATTCTTGGGGTTGTTCTCACCGGACTTAGGAGCCAGAAATGGGCCGCCCGGTACGCAGTTTTAAGCGGCTTTTTAACGGGCCTTTACAGTATGTTTTGGACCGGCTGGGCATTTATGTTTTTACTTGTACCCACCGCGCTTTTGGCTGCCTATATCGCGGCGCGTTATGTTTTTCGGGTACATCCGAAGCCGTTGAGTATTTTTTTAAAGTATGGGGCGATTCACTTTGCGGCCTCAGGCTGTTTCGCGGCGCTTTTTTTGACTCCGCATGGACTTTGCAAATCTATTTCACTGGGATGGGAAATTTTGAGGAAGTTTTCTCTCTCGGACGGAGATGTTTGGCCGAACATTTTTCTTACCGTAGGGGAAGCAAGGGGCGCCTCACTTAAAAAGCTTATTTATTTGTCCGGAAATTACATCACCTTTGGAATTGCCGTGTTCGGACTCTTGCGCTGCGGTTTAAAAGTTTACACAGAAAAAAAATCTGAAAATCTTGCCAAGTGGCTTTTTCTGTTTATTTTTTCGATTCCTTTATTTGTTTTGCCGTTTAAAACGGAGCGTTTCGCAGTGCTTTTTGTTGTGCCGCTTTGCATTTGGGTGATGTACGGGGCCTGTGAAGCGCAGGAACAGCTTAAAAATTTATTCAAAAAAATTATCGCGAATCCCACCCAGGAAGGCCTGTTAAAAAAGTTGAGTGCGGGGGTCATTATGCTTGTTTTTCTGCCCTTGCCCTTAATTACAGGCCATCTTGTTTCATTGGGAACAAAGCCGATCATGGACGACGCTTGGTTCGATACCATGCAGGAATTGCGTCAAAAAACTCCTGAAAATGCGGTCGTCAATAGTTGGTGGCCGCCGGGTTACTTTATTTCGGCTTTGGCGCACCGGCGCGTGATTGTGGACGGGGGAACGCAGCATTTACAGGAAGCTTATTGGGTCGCGCGGATTTTAGCGGCGCAAGACGAAAAAGAAGCCGGGGGTTTATTGCGGATGCTCAACCAAACAGGTAATGACGCGCTTCTTTTTCTAAAAGGATTCGGCGTTGAAATTTCAGACGCGATTGATTTAATTTCCTCCGTCGTTTCTGTTCCGCGCGAGCAGGCAATGAAACTACTTCCGCCCGACATGCCGCAGCAAGTAAAAAACCGGTTTTTGGATTTAACGCATGGCACGGGAAAGATGCCGGCCTCTTATGTCTTGGTCTACAGTGATCTTATCGAACAAAACTTGGCGGTTACGATGATCGCACGTTGGAATTTTAAAAAAGCGCGTGAAGCAAAAACTCACCGCAGTTCAAATTATGCCCAAGATTTTATGAGTATGACGAATGGGGTTTTAAAGTACATGCCTGCGGCGGGAGTTCAAAAACAGGAGGGCAAAATCCTTTTCTTTTCAAGCGGACTGATGATTAACTTAGATTTAATGGATGCCGTTATCAGCTCGCCGCAGAAAAATATTCACGGCCGGCCGGTAAGTTTGTTTTTTATGAAAGACGGAAATTTGGAAGAAAAGGTTTTTGAAGGGCCGCGGGTCGACATGTCGGCGCTTTTGGTTCATGATCGAGACGGAAGTTACCGGGCTGTTTTGGCTGACGCGCGTTTGATTCGTTCACTCCTGTTCCGCCTTTATTATCTTAATGGCGAGGGGCTCAGTTACTTTAAGCCCTTTTCAAGACAAAAAAATCCGCTCGATAACAATGAAGTGAGCGTTTTTGAATTTAAAAATGAAGCATTTCAATCTTAAGCAGCAACTCAAGTTGAGGTCTAGAAAATTCCGATGCCGGCCGATAATCTAAGCATGAAAATTCAGCATTTTATTTTAGTTTTATTTCTTCTTGTTCCCGCTGTTTCTTTTGCGGCAGATGACAAAAAAGAAAACGAGTCTGTAAAAGTAAACGGCATTGTTTTTAATATCGCCAAAGACCGAAAAATTGAAAAAATCGGCGGAGTTTATGAGCCGGAAGGCATTGATAAGTATGTGGACCGGCGCATGAGCGAAATGACAGAGCGACTTCAAAGAATTGAAATCCAACTTGATGAGACTAATAAAAAGCTGGATAAGGTTTTCACTCAGCTGGCTTCAACCGTATCTGTATCCGCACCCACTTCGGCGCCTATTCCAACGAAAGATAAAACTAAAAAATGACGCCTGGTTTGATTTCTGCGATTGTACTTAACTGGAACGGCAAAGATGTTATCGTTGCCTGTCTCGAAAGCCTTCTCGCTCAAACGTATTTATCCAAAGAAATTATTATTGTGGACAACGGTTCGGTGGACGGGTCGCTTGAGATGATTCGCTCGCGCTACGCGGGCAGGATCCAATTAATCGAAAACGGAAATAATCTTGGATTCGCAGAAGGTTGTAATGTCGGGATCCGTGCCGCGCAGGGTGAATTTATCGCGCTTGTGAACAGCGACTCCGTTTTGAGTCCTAACTGGATGGTTGAAATGGAGAAGGGGATTCAGCTTTCTCCCAAAATCGGAATGTGCGCCTGTAAAATTTATTTTTTAAAATATAAAGGCGTGATTGAAAATATGGGGCAAACCATTTCTCGGGATGGTTTCGGGCGCACGCGCGGCAGGCTTGAAAAAGATACGGGACAATATGATAAAAGGCGTGCTGTTTTTTGCCCGAGCGGATGCGCTGCGCTTTATCGCAGAAAAATGCTGGATAAATGCGGGCTTTTTGACGAGAAATTTTTTGCTTACGCAGATGATATTGATATCGGTTTACGCGGCCGCCTCATGGGTTATGTATGTCACTGTATTTCCACCGCTGTTGCTTATCACCATCTCTCGGCATCTTTTGGTTTGCTTTCTCCGCTCAAAGCTTTTTTACTGGAGCGTAACAGGCTTTGGGTGGTCATTAAGTGTTATCCGCTACCGCATTTGCTGGCATCGCCTTTTCATACCCTGATGCGTTATTGGTACCACTTTATCGGGATTTTTCAAAAAAGGGGCCCGGCCGCGCAATATGTGAAGAAAATTTCTGTTTTTAGTTTGGCTTGGATCATGGTTAAGGTTTATCTTTCCACGCTTTATCACTTACCGCATCTCCTAAAAGAAAGACGCGAAATTCAAAAGAAAAGAAAAGCGACTACGCGCCAATTTGAACTATGGATGAAGTATTACGGTGTGAACTCCAAAGATACCGCTTTAAATGAACTTTCATTTCCGGAGTAGAGATGAGCTCAATTAAAAACCAAAAAGGAAGCTTGCTGATTTTGGTTTTGTTCGCTTTGACAGTATTAAGCCTTTTAGCTTTCTCCGTCGGATATACGGTGCGTCAGAAGCTTCTTGTTGTTTCACGGCTCGAAGCTCGTGAAAATTTAAGGTTGGCAGCAGGCGCGGCTGTTCAACAAGCCTCAACTGTACTTGCTGAAAATGGCGGGGGCTCGTATCAGTCACTTAATCAATTTTGGTCAAGTAACGAGACTCTCTGGAAAAAAGCAAAGATTGGAAATGTTGAATATTCGATTATGGCTCAGGGCGCCCCTGACGGCCCTGAATCGGTTTATGGATTAACGGATGAAGACCGCAAGATAAACCTGAATACTGCCGAGCCCGATCATTTGCAGGCGCTTTTTGAAAGTGTTGCGAGTGTTGAAAAGGAACAGGCACGGCGGATTGTAGCCGCGATCAAGGATTGGAAAGATGAGGATGATGATTTAAATGACGGCGGCGCGGAAAGCAAGGATTACTTGAGACGCAATCCTGCTTATGACGCTAAAAATGAAATTTTTAATGATTTGCAAGAGTTGCTTTGGGTGCAGGGAATGACCCCGGAAATTTTTTCAAAAGTAAAACCCTATCTCACCTTGGACGCAGCAAAAGTGAATGTCAATACAGCTTCCCAAGAAGTTTTAACCGCCATGGGGCTTAATTCAAATATTGCTTCAAAAATAATTTCTTTTCGAAAAGGTAAAGACGGTCAGGAGAGCACCGCGGATGACGGTGTATTTAAAGATTTGAATGAAATTTCCGAAGTGCTTGGTCGCTATATTTATTTGAACGAGGCGGACACGCAAAGTTTGAATTTAATCTTTTCCAAGGGTTTTTCCGTGAATTCCACTTTTTATAACGCCGAAGTGGATGCGCAAGTGAATCAGCGTCAAAAAATCAAAGTGAATGCCGTATTAGACGGCGAGGGAAAGGTTCAGCGATGGCACGAAGAGTTTTTTTAATAGCCGGATTTTGGGCAGTTGCTGGTTTGTCCGTTTTTGCGGCGCCGCAGGCCGCGCAGGAAACCGGGGATGTACTCGAAGAGCTGAAGCTTTTCGCAAAGGCGATGGGGGCGATTCATGAAGCCTATGTCGGGGAAACGAAGGCTCGCACGTTGACTTATGAAGCTATACGCGGGATGCTTGCGGGCCTGGGGGATAAATACGCCCAATTTTTTGATCCTTCGATGTATGAATTGCTGCAAATGAGTATTCGCGGAGAATATGCCGGGATTGGAGTGATTCTCCAAATCGTAGATCATTACCCTCAGGTGATGTCGCTTCGCCCGGATGGGGCCGCTATCAAGGCCGGTGTTCAAGCCGGCGATCGGATTTTGAAAATCGACGGTGTTTCAATTGAAAACAAAGAGCTGCCGGAAGTTGCCCAGCTTTTACGGGGGGAAGCTCGTTCGGATGTTAAATTGTCACTTGCGCGTCCATCTGTTAAGCAAGTCGTGGAACTGATCATCAAGCGCGAAAGAATCGAAATTGAATCGGTCAAGGAAACCCGGATTATTTCTCAGGGAGTAGCGTATATATCAATTGTTAACTTTCAGGAGAACACTAGCGAGCAAGTGAATCAAGCATTGAGAAAACTTGACAAACAAGGTCTAAAAGCGTTGATTATAGACTTGCGTGACAATGGCGGCGGCCTTTTGGAGCAGGCAGTTGATTTAGCTGGGCTTTTTCTTCCCAAAGATAAAAAAGTAGTCAGCGTAACGAGTAAAATCGAAGTGCAGCAAAAAGAGCATATGACATCCGGGAAGTACGCGACGCGCAAAGAACCCATTGTAATTTTAGTGAATCAAAAATCAGCCAGCGCTTCTGAAATATTTTCGGCCTGTATGCAGGATTACCGCAGGGCAACGATTATTGGTACGCAAACTTTTGGTAAGGCTTCCGTTCAGTCTGTTGTTCCTCTAGATGAAAAAACGGCGATGAAGTTTACAACCGCGCGTTACTTAAGCCCGTTGGGCCGCAAAATTGACGGAATCGGTATTAAGCCCGATGAAGTGGTGGAAAAAAACGAATCAGATAAATTGGATTTACAGATTGTGCGCGCTTTAAGTTTTTTGGGTGAACGAGTTAAAAAATAGGCTACAACAAAAGGAAATAAAGTGAAAAAAAATCAAGCCCTGATCGGGTTGCTGGCAGTTCTTATTATTGGACAATTTGGATTTGAGTGGGGAACTCAATCCGCAAAAAATAAGAGCGCGCCTCCGGCCGCAGCTGCGGCATCAATGCCCACGACAAAGGGCGGCAACTTGCCTTTCCCGCAAATGATGGGTGCGTTGACACAAAATATGACGCTTTGGCCGGCACTCACGCAGGATAATAAGATGCATGCCGTTGAAGCCGCAGTTTTAATTTTTCGCGACCGTCAAAATTCAGCAATTTTAAGGCCTGCTGAATTTTATGCAACTCAGATTGACCAGGCGCTGCATGCTAATCCAACCTTACAGCAAACCGATCTCATCTCCATGGTGAAGATGATGGCGGTTATGCAATATGATTTTTATAACGGGCAGGATAAAGATAAGCTCGCCAAAGAAGTTTTGGGCGAAGCTATGTACGAAAGCATTCGCGCTCATCGCCCCAAATAAATAAGATCAACTTAAAAAGCCGGCTGCTCGAGCAGTCGGCTTTTTTTATTTCAATTGAGGACAAGAATCGACTTTTGAAGCGGGCATCACCATTTGTCCATAAACTTCGAAAGTAAAGACCAGTGCTAGTCCACCCGCGTGCAAAAGCAGACGTTGTAAGGCTGTTTGAATTTGCCAAACGATTTCATGCGGAGATGTGTGCAAAACAACAAAATATCCAAACAAAATAAGCCAAGCTAACTGTGCCGATGTACCGCAGTTATTTCTTCTTAGTTTGGGCATGGCAGCATAAAAGAGGCAAGCTGATACAAATAAAGTCCAAAGGTAATTCCAATTAGATTTTTCTGTCATGTAGCTTTTGAAGCCAAAGAGAATAATTTTTGTTTTTGACCAATCTAAGATTGAATGCAAATAAGTTCCTGCGCCACGCCCCGAACCCAGGTAGTCACCGCTTTCAGCCAATGTAGTTTTAAGCACGAGAACGGCAAGAAGGGGAAGTAGAATTCCGAGGCTTAAATTGATCAAGCAGCTGCGCCAGCTTGGAATCTTCTTGATGTTTTTTAAAAAAAATAAACCCGCGGTGAATCCAGTCCAGCCGACAAAAAAAAGCCCTTCATTTTTTGTCCAGGCAGAGCAACCCGTCAACCAGCCCGCTAAGAAGAAAAGGCCTGTGTTTTTTGAACGGAAGGCTTCGAGTAAAAGTAACCCCGATGCTGTAAAAAAAAATAATAAAGGTACGTCGGCATACTGGCTAACGCCCCAAAATGAAAAAGCGCCAACTGTCATAAAGAAAGAAGAGCCCAATAGTCCGCTCAAAGGATGGATGGTGGCGCCGAGATACCAGGCTATTAAAAAAAGCGTCGAAAAAAGAAAAACGAATGCGACGACGGAGGGCCATATCTGCATTTCGCTGCCTGCCCAATTCCAGCCCCAGGCGACGGCTCCCGGTAAAAGCAGGGGGTAGTCAGGGTGGGTCCAGCTCAGAGAAGCGGAAAACATATTTTTCCATTCTTCGGGTGCACGAAAAAAGAAGCTGGCTTTAACATTCCAAAAAAATCGAGCGTCCCATCCGCCAAAAACATTGTTGATGGAAACCGATTGTAATAAAGTTGTGAATTTTAAAAAAATAAAAAGCCATAAGCTTAAAAAAATAATCCAAAGATTTTTTTGTGCTTTTGAGGCGGCCCGCCAGCTGAGCGACAAGGATTCGTACCATGATTTTTTCAAGCCGGAATTATTTGTGATATTGAATGACGGCGACAGTGTCAACTTCATTATAAAAAAAGCCATGAGCGCCAATGCTGCAAGAGTTGAGAAAAAAGGGCCTTGATTGGCTTTAAGAAAATAGGATCCGAAAATGAGTAAGGAACAGATTGAGAGTCCTACCGGAAAAGAGAGCGCAAGAACGAAGAAGGGGTAAAAACGAAGATTAGCGTCTCGAGTTATATTTAAAATAAAAAGAGCGCCCAAAGCACCGGCAAATAAAAGCGGAAAGATGAAGGGCATATTATTTTTTCACCGCGATGCCTTTGCCTTCAGCGAGCGGCAGAAGAATGCGGTAGCCTGTTTCATCCATGCGCTTTTGAGCTACGAGTGTATTTGAGCAATAAATGATTGCAGCTCTTTGATCAGGCTCATGGCTGAGTATGGTTGGCGCAAGATAGCTTTGAGCTGTGTAAAGCCAGCTGATATTCGGCGCATAGGGTGTGAATGGAATGTCCGTAATGAAGCTTACTTTTTCACGAGGCGGTAAAAAGGGTTTAAAAATTGAAAAAGGGGATCCAAAAGGAATAAAAGGTGTTTTGCCAAATAAAAGTTCAGCGAAAACCGCTCTAGGATACGAGGGGGGCACGGGTAACTGAGAGAAGACAGTCAAACAGATGATGACTCCGTGAAAAAGAAGTCCAAGTGTTGAGATTTTAGTCAAAGAAGTATTTTTCATCAAGCCAATCTGGATATTGCAGTCAGAGCTTTTTTTAGCTACACTAGTCAAGTCATCATAGGCAGTTTTTTGAAAAGATCAATTAAAATTAGGAATGCGAAGGAGAATAAAATGAAATTCAACGCGGCGATTCTGATGGTATTGTTTCTTGCATTGTCCGGCTTTACTTGGGGTTCTTCGGACGATGAAAAAAAAGTGAGCAATGATCCTTATAGCTCGACTTCCTCAACGTCAGCAAAAAAGACAACTAAAAAAATGAAGAAGAATTACGCGTCTTCGATGTCGTCAAATACTTCGCAATCAACTTATACACCGGCTGCTGCACCGGCCGCGTCTGGGGATCAGCGCGCGAATGCGATCCGTATTTTGACTGCCGGGGATGAAGCGACTCGCAAGGCCCGCATGGATAGTCTCACGAGATTGGCTAAATCTCTTTCTGCAGCAAAGCAGGCACAAGCTTCTCAGAACTCCAATAGTAGTTCTTATTAATATTAGCTCGCGCTATTTCCATAGTTAAAAGGGAGGCTGAAAAGCCTCCCTTTTTTTGTGAGCGGATAAGCAGATTTCCAAATCAAGAACCGCTGTAAACAGCCGAAAATACAAAGCGTTCGCCTCTCTTTAAAATAATTAAATTGGATGGAAAAGGTACGTCTTTGATGAAAGCGCAGATCGACTTAACAAAAAAAAGCAACGACGGGCTGGGATGGCTTTTCTGGCTTGTTTTTGCTTTTAAAGCGGGTGCGTCGTTTTTCTTTGCATCGCCCTATTTGGCGCAACTCTTTATTCCATTTCTTAGTTGGTTTGTCACGAACCATTTTCATAATCCCTGGGATTTTTTCTACGGTTTAAACGCTAAAATGTTTCCTTATCCCGGACTGATGCTGTGGATTATGAGTGTGCCGCGGCTTTTATTGGGACCTGTGTTGTCGGGTGATTGGAAAGTGGTGACGCCGCTGCATTTATTCGCGGCGCGTATTCCTTTGCTTGCGGCTGATATCCTGCTCTTCCTGCAATTGAACAAATTCTTTCCTAATCAACGAAAAAAAATAATCGGAATTTATTGGTGTTCGCCGATTGTTTTTTTTATTAATTATATTCATGGCCAACTTGATATTATTCCCACCGCTCTTTTTTTTGCGGCAATTTACTTTCTCGTGGAGAGCCGCTATCTCGTCTTTGTGCTTTTTTTAGCGCTTGCGGCCGCGACTAAAAACCATGTTTTGATTGCGGTACCGTTTATTTGGATTTTTCTTTACAAGAAGCGGTTAAGCTTTTTTCAGATGGCGGGCTATTTTCTTTTATTTGTCGCGGCTTATTTTTCGTTTTTATTGCCTTATTTAAATTCCCCGGCATTTCGACAAATGGTTTTTCATTCTCCGGAGCAAGGACGTTTATTTGATTTCGTGATCCCCGTTTCTTCCACGCTTAAATTAATTATTTGCCCGACCGTGATCGCCTTACTTTTCATTAAATTTGCCTCTTATAAAAAGCTCAACCGGGAAATTTTATTGATGTTCTTAGGGATTGTATTCGCATCGCTTGTTGTCTTTGTTCCGCCAATGCCAGGCTGGTTTATGTGGTCCTTTCCTTTCTTGGTTTATTTTTATATGCATAACAAGGATTATTCCCGTGCCCCGTTTGTCATTTATAACGCGGTGTATGTGTTGTATTTTCTTTTCTTTTTTGAAAAAGAAGGTGATTGGATTAACAATCTGCAGGCTACTTTTCCGGTCAAGGATTTTGCGTTATCGATTGTTATGTCCTCAGTCGGTTTTATTGCCTTTTGGATGTTTAATTTGGGGCTGCGCAAAAATGAAGAATTGAAGGCAGTTGAAGCACCGCTTTTAATCGGAATTGGCGGGGATAGTGGCACCGGCAAGCATACGCTTTTACGGGTTTTGCGCAGCCTGGTGGGTAAGTCGCGCTCCATGCCTATTTTGGGTGATGATTTTCATAAGTGGGAACGCGGGAATCAAAATTGGAATGTTTACACTCATCTGAACCCATCCGCAAATCATTTGCATAAAGGTGCTAACTTGGCGGTGGCATTAAAAGAGGGCTATGCGATTGAAATGGTTCATTATGACCACCATGCCGGAAAGTTTACGCATCCGGAAGTGGTTCAGCCCAATAAATTTGTTTTCTTTGTCGGGCTGCATCCCTTTTATTTGAAAAAAATGCGGGATTTAATACCGATTAAAATTTATATGGATACCGATGAGGATTTGCGACGCACTTGGAAAGTTCGACGGGATATGACGAAGCGCGGGCATAGCCAGGAAAAAGTCATTGCGCAGATTTCAGCGCGCTCAGAAGACCGTAAAAAATTTATTGAACCCCAGAAAGATTTTGCGGATTTATTGATTCGCTACAGTCCTGTCGGGGAAATAAGCGCAAGCAGGTCCGCGCCTTTAAAAGTTTCTTTCACATTGGATAACAGTTTAGATTTGGACGATTTGATGCTTTTGCTTTCCCGCACCAGCTTGGAAGTGGAACATTTCTCGACGATTCACAAACAGGAGTTGATTGTGAGCGGCGCGATTTCAGCGCGGGAAGTCATGACAATCGCTCAGCAGTTAGATCTTAACTTTGACGAGCTTTTGATTAATCCCCGTGGTTGGGTGAAAAATCATAATGGCATCACACAGCTCATTTTTCTGCTTCTTTATAATCATAAAATGAAAGCACGCTAAATTGGCCGCACAGTCGAATCAGGCTCTTCAAGATTTAATAGAAATTTCCAAAAGCGTCGCGCAACATCCGCGGCTTGTGCAGGGCGGCGGCGGTAATTGTTCGGTAAAGTCCGGCGGCAAACGCTGGGTCAAAGCCTCAGGTTGTTTCCTGGAAGATGTTTCCGAGAAAAAAGGTTTTGCGATTGTGGATGCCGTGAGCGGCGCACCCTTGGATGAAACCAGCGGCAAAGCATCGATGGAGACTCCACTTCATACTTTGCTCGGCTCTTTCGTTATTCATACTCACCCTGTCGCGATTGCAGCCTTCACGTCGAGCACCGAAAGCCAGCATTGGTTTAAGCAGCTTTTTTCCGATCCACTTTACGTTTGGGTACCTTACGCGACTCCAGGAAAAAATTTATTTGAAAAGGTGCGGTCTATTGTTTCCGCGCAAGATTGTCAAACCGACAAAGTGCTTTTTTTACAAAATCACGGTCTTTTTGTGACTTCTGAATCAAAACAGCGGGCGCTTGATTTACATGAAAGAACGGTGTCAAGTGTAGAAAAATTTTTTGAAAAAAATAAAACGCCGGCTGAAATACCTTCTGACCATTTTTTGACACCGGATCATGTGATTTACGGTCAATTAAAAAACAATGCGGTTTCTCTTAAACAAAAAACCGCCGTTGATGAAACGCTTCTACTGGTGGGAGAAGCGCTTGCGCTTATGCATCAAAAGGGCGGAGCTCCGCATTGGCTTTTAAACAGTGAAGTAGCGCTGCTTTCGAATATGGAAGAAGAAAAACATCGCCGACAGGTTTGGGAAAAATCATGAAAATCATCATTCCAATGGCAGGGATGGGAAAACGTTTTCTTGCTGCAGGTTATGACATGCCAAAAACGCTGATTCCCATCGAAGGAAAGCCAGTCCTCGAACATGTCGTCCGCCGTTTCTCGCCGGACGATGACTTTGTTTTTGGAATTAATCAAGAACATGACCGGAAAACGCCCATACGTTCTGTTCTGCAGTCTGTCGCACCGCATGGAAAAATTATCGCTATGCCGTATGAAAAGGGCGGCCCGATCGCGACCGTGAATAATATGGTTTCGGAAATTCGGGATGATGAGCCCGTGATTGTTAATTATTGCGATTTCTCCTGGATTTGGGATTATGAACATTTCAAAAAAACGATGCAAGCCACGGAATGTGACGGCGCGGTAATTTGTTATCGCGGGTTCCATCCGCATCTTTTGGGGCCCAATCAATATGCCACGCTCGACGCGGACGGTCTTTGGATGAAGGCTATCCGCGAGAAACATTCCTGGCATGACAATAAAGAAAAAGATTGGACCAGCTCCGGAACGTATTATTTTAAAAAAGGCTGCTACGTCAAAAAATATTTTAAAGAAATTGAAAAGCATCATGATTGGCGCATTAACGGCGAGCATTATGTCAGCCAAATTTATCAACTGATGAAAGAAGACGGCCTTAAAATTTTTATTTATGAAATTCCTTATATGCTGCAATGGGGAACACCGGAAGATATGGAGGAGTACTGTTATTGGGCGGCCTTTTTTGACCTAAAACGGAAATATGATTTTTCGGTTGATCCGAAGGATCAGAGAAAAAATATGCAAGTATTAATTCTGATGGCGGGGGCGGGAAAGCGTTTTGCGGATGCGGGGCATTTGTTTCCGAAACCTTATATTCCCGTGGACGGCGGAATTATGGTGGAAAAATCCGCTAAAAGCTTGCCGGGGGGAGATTCCATCCTTTTTGTCACGCGCGATGAATTGCGCAATCCAAAATTGGAAGAAAGGCTTCATCGTGAATTCGACTCGCCGCGCATTCTTAGTTTGAATCAAATGACTGAGGGGCAGGCGGCCACTGCGCTTTGCGCGAAAGCGCAGTTGAATCTTGAAAAGCCGCTTCTTATCGGTGCCTGTGACCATCAAATTTTTTATGATGAAAAATATTTTCAGAAACTGACCGCCGAAGGATCAGGCGTGGACGCGCTTATCTTTACTTATCGCAATAATCCTAATGTGCGCCGCAACCCGCAGGCTTATGGCTGGGTGGCGGGCGATGCCGCAGGACAGGCTCATTCGGTTTCGGTTAAAAAAGCTTTGCCGGGAAATCCCATGAAAAACCACGCGATTATCGGTTCATTTTGGTTTCGCAAAGCGCGTTACTTTACGGAGCATACTGAACGTATGATTCAAGAGAACTGCCGGATTCATAATGAATTTTACATTGATCAAGCGATGAACTATTTGATTCAAGCCGGTTTTAAAGTACATGTTTTTGAAGTCGATGCTTATGCATCATGGGGAACACCGGAGGATTTACAGACGTATGAATATTGGCAGCGGTACCATCATATTTCTGCCGCCGACCTTCCGACTCAACCGGCGATGGATAAAAAAATATCAATCGTGATTCCGGCTTACAACGAGGCAAAAAACTTACCCGGTTTATTGCAGCGCATTCACGCCTGCGTCAAAAAAAATAGTGTTCAACAAAACTCAGAATGGATTTTAGTGGATAACGGGTCCACGGACGAAACTTGGAAGATATTGCAGGAAGCCGCGCAAAAAACGGCTTATATTAAGCCTTTGCGGATTGAGGTGAATTCAGGCTACGGAAATGGCATTTTAAAGGGTTTAAAGCGGGGAATGGGGCAGGTTTTAGCTTGGACCCATGCGGACTGCCAAACGGACCCAGAAGACGTTCTAAGAGCTTTAAATGCCTATACAAGCGAGTCTCAAACAGGCTCAAAAGTGTTGGTTAAAGGACAGCGTCAAAAGCGGTCTTGGATCGATTGTTTTTTTTCATTCGGCATGCAAACTTGGGCAAGCTGGGTATTGCGCATCAAACTGCATGAGATCAATGCTCAGCCCAAAGTTTTCCCGCGCGCGTTATTGAACGAAATGCAAAACGCACCGCATGACTTTTCACTCGATCTTTATCTCCTCTATCTGGCGCAAAAAAAAGGTTATCGTATCCATGAAATTCCGGTTGAATTTAAAGTGCGTGTGCATGGCGAAGCAAAGGGTGGCGGGGGAAGCATAAAAAATCGCTGGAAATTGATTCAGCGCACTTTTAAATATATTATGGAACTTAATCGCCGGTTGAACGCAAGTTCAGAGGCAAAATAAAAACGCCGCAGGTTGAGCGCAAGCTCAGGGACAAAAATGAAAGCACAACTGATTGGGCGTAGCCCAGAGGAAAAATGAAGCTGATCCGCCACCGTATCAATACCGTTCAGGATTTAAAAACTGTTTCCCATGAAATGGGAGTTGAGCTGGATTTGCGCGAAGGCTGCGATGGTCAAAACAGTGGAAAAATTATTTTGCAGCATGACCCGTTTAAGGAGGGTGAGAGTTTCGAAGACTATTTAAAGCAATACCGGCATGGACTCATGATTCTCAATATCAAAACCGAAGGCATTGAAAGCGCGGTTTTGGAATTAGTTAAAAAGTATAAGGTAAAAGATTATTTTTTTCTTGATGTGGCATTTCCCGCAATGATGAAATTGGTTTTAAAAGGGGAGAAGCAAATCGCAGTTCGGTTTTCTGAGCATGAGCCGGTAGAACAATGCCTGGCTTTGCGCGGGCTTGTGGATTGGGTTTGGGCGGATTGTTTTACACGCTTGCCTTTCACGCCTGAAAGCTATACTGCGTTAAAAGGAAGTTTTAAAATTTGCTTGGTCTCACCTGAGCTGCAGAATCATCCCAAAGAACGGATTTTGGAATTTAAAAATGAACTCAAGCGATATCCCATCGATGCGGTTTGCACAAAATATCCGGAATTATGGCAGTCTTAACGGATTTGAAGCGGGTCATCGTGGATAAGAAAGCGGTTTTGCTGGATTTGGATAACACCCTTTATGCTTATGACCCTTGTCACGCCTACGCGTTTAAAATGGTTTATCGTTTTTTTTGTCAACATGTCCAAAAAATAACTCTTACAGATTTTCAAAAAGAATACAGTTTTGCGCAAAAAAAGATTCACAGAAAATTTAAAGGGACGGCTTTTTCACATTCGCGTTTGCATTATTTCGAAATGATATTAAGAAAATACAGTTCCGGCTTTCCCGCGTTGAAACTCGAAAAATTTTACTGGAATGCTTTTTTCGAGAAAATGAAACTCGCGCCCTGGGTTTTTCCGTTCCTTGCTTTTTGTAAAAAGGAAAAAAAGAAGGTTGTGATTGTGACGAATTTAACAACCGCGCTTCAGAAACGAAAAATTAAATTTTTAAATCTAACTTCAAAAGTGGATGCGATGGTGACTTCCGAAGATGCCGGAATTGAAAAACCCGATCCAAGAATCTTCCGCCGCGCGCTCAAAAAACTGCACGCCAAGCCCTTTGAAGCAATTACAATTGGTGATGATATGAAGTCGGATCGCGTGCCCTTTTTAGATTTCTTTTTAGTGAAGGGATAAAGCAATTGGTTGAGTTTCTGTTAAATAAAATAAAAGCCGAGAATGTCAAAAAACTCTCTCTGCGGGATTTATTTGAGCGATATTATTTTGCCTGCATTTTGTCTTTGATTCTCTGCTTTTTGTGGTGGGTGGGTTCGAATTTATATCATAATTTTTACTTTCACTCGGATGGTTTTCATTATTACTATGCGATTAGAAACTTTTTGAATGGGCATGGCCTCTATGAAGGGCCTACTTTCGAATATCTTCTTGGCGTTCACTCCTACCTGACATTTTGTCTGCTGATACCGATTTTTAAAATTTTTCCTACGCCGTTAATTTTGCTAGGGCTGACCCCGCTTTTACATTTATTTTCAGCTTATTTAATTTATCGAGTGATGAAAGAATTGACGGGTATCTCAAATATTTTTGTAAGAAGTGCTGCCGGGATTTTATATTTACTTTATCCGGTTATTTTTGGCCAGATTTTGGGAAAAAATTTTTTATTTGAGCCAGATTATTTTTTGCCACCGCTTTCTTTGCTGCTGGTTCTTGCCTGTTTACGCCGCAGTAAAAGGGCGCTTTGCTGGCTGACTGTCTTGATAGTTGGCACAAAAGAGGAATATATACCGCTTTTTCCTTTGCTCTTATTCTGGTCACTTTGGCTGTGTCGATTTGCTTCGGGAAATCAAAAAAGATTGGCTTGGAAGGATCTGTGCGTGGTTATTCCTTATTATGTGATTACAAGTGCGATTGCGCTGGTGGTTTTGTTTTACTTTAAGAATCTAAATTCCACCAGCCAAGTTGTTGTAGCGTTTGATATTCGGGCTATTCTTTCTTCCATGGGGCAGGCGCTTTGGTTGCTATTCACAGTGTTAGCCCTCTATCCGCTTGCGCCGCTAATCTTTGTCGTATTTTGCTTTTGCCGTGACTCAATTAAAGCGGCATTGCTTTTTTGCATTTTAGTATTTGTAGTTGGACGCTTTGGCGCGAGTTTATTTATTTATGGTTCTCTTGATTTAGAACACTGGACAAATATCGTGTTTCCGGTTCAGTTACTGCTTGTCCTTATTGTGGGTGTTGGCGAGCTGTGGAAACGGAAAAAAGCATATCTCTATTGTCTTTTATTTGCTGCCGTCATAGGTTCCGTAGGCTTATGTTTGCTGGTTGATAAACAGTCTTCAGCCTGGAAACAGTTTAAACAGATACTTCAGTCGACGGAGAAAAACCCTGAGAATCAGGAGATTTTAGAAATAGCAAAAATAATTCCCAGCCCCGGAAAGAAGAGCGAATACTATTTGACATCAGGATATTACATTTATCCTTTCGTTAAGCGCAGTCATATGTCCTTTGAGTGGTGGAATAATAAATATAAGGATCCTGTGCTTCAAGAAAAAATCTTAAATGGTGCTCGGTTTGTCGTTGTTAAAAAGACTGATGAATGGCTGCGTTTGACGCAATTTCCTATGCCGGGTTTTCGAGCAATAAAGAATACCGAGCATTTTATTCTTCTTTGGCGGGATTAAACTTTAGCGCTTAGTGAGAACGTAGAAATAAAAACTGTTGGTGCCGTTGCGCGTTCGTTGGCTTGGGTCAATTTCAATGTCTGAATCTTTTTCCTCTCGATAAATCATCTTATAGTCTTCCGGATTTCCAAAAGCCATAAAATAGGGTTGATGACGCAGCATTAAAAGTACTTTAGTTTTATATTTCCATAAATTGAAAATCTCCGGCGTCAGTTTGTCGCGATGACCGATGAATGCAATTGTTTTAAACGGTGGGGAAGTGTGCGGCGAATAATTCGATTCGGGTGTTTCATTTTCGAAATAATTTACAGTTTTCAAAACCGACGGCATGATAGCCGGGTTTTGTGTGAAGCTAGTTGTGAATAGCGCGTCCGTTTGAAAATGTTGAAGGACACTGCAGATTTTCTCTTCATTGAAAGGGTCTTTTCTTTCCTGAACGCGCTGCGGGAAAAAATAAAAAAAGCCTACAATGATTAGCCCGAGTAAGGGAATAGTTGCAAACCGCTGGCCCAACTCTTTGCCGGTCTTATGAAGCCGGTCCAATATTAAAATCCAGCCTTCCGCACAAAGAAAAACCATATAGGGCAGGGCAATTAAACTATGCCGCGTCGGGCTGAGCGTGAGTTTGCTTTTTAAAATTAAATAAGCCCATGCCGCCGCAATCAGCATAAAGAATAATCCGATTGTCTGTTTTCGCTGAATATTGGAACGAGCAAGCCTGATTAGCCCCAGGATAAATAAAATAAAAATTATAAAGCGAGTGAATTTAAAAAGAGGTTTCTCCTCCGGAAGAAATGCCGTTATGCTGCCCAAAACAATATAGAAATTTTTAAGAAAAAACCAAAGGGTTTGGGCGAATCGTGTAATAAGCGGGGTCGCCTGATTAATAATTAGCTGGAATTCATTATTCGGCCCGGCATTCCAGTGAATTCCGGAAGTAAGCCATTGGCGTTTGAGAAAGGTTAAATACATCGGATAAACAAGTTCAGCGAATAGCAATCCCGGAAGAACCAAATTGATCAAAGCGCGCTTTTTATTTTGACCGCCGGACCAGTCATGCCAAAAAACAGATAAAAAATATGCGGGAGCGAAAAATAAAATCTCATACTGGCTGTGGCTCAATAGCACGACAACGAGAGATCCAATAAGACGCGAAAGAAATGAATTGTTTCCGGGCCGGATTTGCTCCCATAAAAGCAAAAGCAGTGCTACGGCTGAAAAAACGCCGATTGAATAGCTTTCCATTTGTTTAGCGTAAATAATATTTTCCCAGGAAAATACGGTTAATACGAGAGCGATTGATACGGCGGGAGTTTGCAGGCCGTCATAGCGCTTATAAAAGTAAATCAACATAAAAAAAGTGAAAACACCGAAGATAAAAGATGGGAAGCGTCCCCAAAAAAGAATTTGGCGGTAATTTTGCCCCGAATGCAAAAGCGGAGTCGTAAAAAAGAATTGCAAAGGGGCATATGTCCAATGACGCGGAACAGCAGTATATTGCTGCCAATAAAAGTCACAGAGTTGAATAAGGGTTGCCTGAAGCGGAGGTTTGATTTCTTTCGCGGTCAATATTGTTTTTGCGACGCCCAGATCATCAATATGCGAAAAGTGTGTGCCAAGATCAATCAAGCGGACAAAAGTGCCGGCAATAATTAAAAATGTTAAAAACAGAAAACGAATTTGAAGTTGCTTATTCATTTGTAGCGATTATGCCCTTTTGGTATAAAATGGCAACTGAGTAATTTATCTCATTGAAATTAGCCCGCACCGACTTGAATGTTTATATGATGACAAAAACAAAAGGTGATTTATTTTATTAAAGGGGCCATTTTTTCCGGCGCATACAGAAAACAGGATGAAAAGCGAGGGAGACATTGCTGCGGCTCGCGATGTATTTTTCGACAAGCGCCCCACTAATCTCCGCTTTTTGTTGCATAAAAGATTTTCTTGGATGAATGAATATTGCGATGGAAAGGAATCCATCTTAGAGGTTGGTGCGGGAGCGGCTTTCACAAAAGAATATATAAAAAATCCTTTTTTTAAAACCACAGACTACATCAAGCAGCCTTGGATTGATTTAGAAGTCGATGCTCTTCAAACAGATTTTCCGGATCAATCAATTGATGTCATTATTAGTACGCATATGATCCATCATTTGGCTAAACCGGGTGTTTTTTTTAGAGAAATGCGGCGAATTTTAAAACCCGGCGGCCTTTTACTGATTCAAGAGATCGAGACAAGGTTATTACTGAGGATATTATTGCGTCTCATGCGTCATGAAGGCTGGTCTTATGAAATTGACGTATTTGACGAACGCTCTGTTTGTAACGATCCGAATGACCCATGGTCGGCAAACTGCGCCATTCCGCAGCTTTTATTTTCCGATTCTCAGAAGTTTGAGAAAAATATTCCGAGTTTTAAAATTTTGCGTAATGAACTTTGTGAATGCTTCATTTTCCCTTTATCGGGAGGCGTCATTGCGAAATCTAAGATGATTAATCTGCCATGGAAACTGCTAGAGTTGATAGATAAGCTGGATACTTTTTTAGTTTGGCTTTGTCCTTCTATTTTTGCGATGGGGCGCAGAGTTGTTTTAGAAAGGCGGGGTTGAGTTTAGTTTTTTGTTTCCGCGCTTTTTTCTATTACCGCGCAAAGCGGCGCTTGATCAGCGTTAACTGTATAAACCGCTTGCGGGCCGGGCCATTGATTATTCAATAATAGATGAGGATCCCGGCTGCGGGAAAACTCAAGGCTGTATTGCCACTCATTTTTACCCTGAATGAAGGGAATATACCGCCGCCCCAAACCTTTGACTAAAAAAGGTACCGCGGAAATAGGTTCGCCGTCCGAGCGAATGATTAAAGGCGCGGCCTGATTTTGTGAGCGGGCATGGTTCACTAAGGCCTCAGACGCGCGGCGCAGGCAGTTGCCCCAGTAGTCGGTTTCGTAACGGCCATAAGCTCCCCGCAGGCCGCCGACCAAAGGGTTAAAATAAACGTATTCGTTGGGATGGTTTTGAATCATCCAGCCTAGCGGTTCCCACAAAAAAAGAATTAAAAAAAACGCAACCGCGCTTTTCTTGAAAACAGTTTGAGCTAAATCGAAAAGAGTATTCCAGGCAAGCGCCGCCAGAATAATCATGGCCGGATAAATAAAAAGAAAGTGCCGCCAACTATCATAAACCACTGATTTGCGTAGAATGGCATAACCCAGCGGGAATAGTGCGCAGAAAATGAGGAAGCTCAGTATGGTCTTGCTGTATTTTGAAAATAAATTTTTAGCGATGCCGGCAAATAAAAAAAGAGAAAATATAAAAAAAAGCGGACTGGAAATCAAAATCCATTTGGGCAAATAGTACCAAGGAGTTTCGCCATGCTTATAGATCAAACCTTCAAAAAGCAATTGGCCTTGCGCTCCGCCAAATTGCGAAAAAGCGCCCAAGGCTTGAAGCGGGTGAGTCAGCGGGTTTAAAAGGCCAAAGGGCCAGAAAATAAGCCCTCCTAAATATCCGCAAAGTGAAATCGGAAGCAGAATTTGAATCAGGCGCATCAAAGAAAATGCATTCGATTTTTGTTTTTTAGCTTGAAGCCAAATCAAACCGGTAAAAAGCCCGAGATAGCAGAAAAAAAGCAATCCGCCGGCTTTGATGTTGAGCGCCATTGCAATTCCGAGCGCGGTACCCGCAAGTGTTTTCCAGGTTGGGGCGGGGATTTCCTCGATGAGGCAAATCATAAAATAGGTAAAGATCGCGGCGGCCGTCGCGAAAGGAATATCTTTAGGGTTGTTCATGGAATTTCCAAAGAAGCGCGGCGAGAGAATCAGAAATACAAGCGTAAACGTTCCGGCGCGCCATCCGCTTATTTTACGCGAGGTCAGTCCCGTGAAAAGAATGGCCGTAAATCCGAAAAGAGCATTCACGACGTGGCGCGTGTCATGCCAATGCGGCGCAATGAAATCAGTCTGCAGTGAATAGTTAGCGACATTTTTAACACTGTCAAAGAGCGTGCCGTAAATGGCAGCGGTGATTGTGTCAAAGAGGCCGCCGTACAAATACATCGTTTCGCCGAATTTTAGTGCGCTTTGATCATGCCCCCAGCTGAGAAGAAATTTAAGTACGAGTTTGCCATATTGGCTTTGAATCCATTCATCCCAAATGATCCCGTAACCGAGACTAAGGATGGGTATCCCAACTGCCGCGGCGAGAGTAATTGTCCAGAAAGCAGTTTTCCACGAGCACAGATCAAAAAGAGAAAAGCCCGGCTTCTCGGCTGCGGGAGCGGCAAGTTTATGGGAATTTTTCGGCATGTGTTTTATTATAGCGATAGTTGCGTTAAATCAAAAAGGTGTTTTAAGATTATTTGCTGAAAAGCCGATAATGCATTCATGCAAAAAATATCGATTATTATCCCTGCGTACAATGAAGCTCCGACTATTCGTCAGCTGGTTGAAAGAATTTTAGCCGTTGATTTTAAAATCGCTTACGAAATTATCATCGTGGATGATCACAGCGAAGACCGCACCCCCGAAATTGCCCGCGCCTTGGGCAGCGAATCGGCCGGCAAAGTTAAAATTCTGCGCAATGAAGTCAATCAGGGAAAAGGATATTCGATCCAACGCGGCTTTACGCAGGCGACAGGCGACATTGTTATCGTTCAGGATGCGGACTTTGAATATAACCCGCAGGAAATTCCGAAACTGCTTCAACCTTTGCTGGACGGTCAAGCGCAAGTCGTTTACGGCAGCCGCTTTTTAAAGGGCGACCGTCCGGATGGAATGGCGTTCCCAAACTATGTCGCGAATAAATTCCTGACTTGGCTTACCAATGCGCTTTATGGCTGCAAGTTGACAGATATGGAAACCTGTTACAAACTTGTGAAGCGGGATATTCTCGAGAGTTTAAATTTAACCGCCCGCCGGTTTGATTTTGAACCCGAAATTAGTTCGAAACTGACGCTTAAAGGGATCGCCATTATGGAGCTTCCGATTACTTATCATGGACGTACCGCCGCGCAAGGCAAAAAAATCAAGGCGCGTGATTTTTTTATGGCGATTGAAGTCCTTTTCAAAAACCGCCGATGAAGCGCGTTATCCGATTGTTAACTTTCGGAATCGCGACTTTTGTTTTAACCGCTTTTTCTGTTTCTTCCACTCAGGCTGAATCGCTTGCCATGCGTGAAATTCGAGTTGCTGCCGCAGTGTCACCCGGGTTTCAATCTTTACCGGAATGGAAATCTGATTTTGAAAGGCGTTTGATCTACGCCTCACGAATTTTTGAAAGTGAATTTAAGATTAAATTCAAATTGGTTCGCTACGTGAAATGGACGCCTTCCGAGGAAGCCGCGGAAATGACCTCTTTGCTTGAACAATTGCGCGGGGATATTAACCTGGCTGATGTGGATATTGTGATTGGTCTGACTCATTACAATGTGGCTCCCGACCACCCTGATATGAAGGATTTGCACACTCTGGGGCAAGCCCGGCCGTTTTCAGGGCATCTGGTGATTCGCTATCCCGCTAATAAGCTTTACAAGGTACAGGAAGAAACCGTGCTTGCGCATGAGCTGGGACATGTGTTCGGCGCCGTACATACCGATGACCCCAACAGTATTATGTCGCCAGTGGTAGACCGCCAAATTCCCGTGCGATTTGATGCCGAAAACCGGCAGATTATTCTCGAGACGCGGGCCATTAACGTGAATCGCGGCGCTGAATCCCTTCCAACCAATATGCTGCAACGATTATTGCGCTCTTATTTAAAAATGATCGGCAAAAACGGCTCCTCCGATTTTTATTATTCAATCGGACTTTTTTATTTACAGTTGGGTCAGCCCAATGACGCGATCAAGGCTTGGAAAAGAGCGGTGAGTGTTGACCCGGAAAATCCCGAGTGGCGCTATAACTTGGGCGCGCTTTATTTCAAATCAGGCGATTTTGCGCACGCGATTCCGGAGCTGAGCCAGGCCGTTTCGGGATTCCGGTTTGACGTGCAAAAACCAATGCAGGCATCGGCGTTGACCATTTTAGGCGAAGCTTATTTTGAGCAGGACAATATGTTCGCCGCGAATAATGCGTGGACTCGTGCGTTGGGTTTACAGCCGGGTGATCTCGAGCTTCAAGCGGGCTTGGCGGGAGTTAAATTTAAACAGGGCCAAATCAGTAATGCGATTGATGATTTTCAGCGAATTTTAAAGAAGGATCCAAAAAATTTACGGTCTTTGATTTATTTAGGGAAAGCGCTGCATCAACAGCAGAAAATGCCGGAAGCGGTGCAGTATTTTGAACTCGCGCTCACCGAACTGAACCGCCAGCCGCGTACCCCCGGCCAAGTTCAGCAGTTGAGTACTGTTTACGGAGAACTTGGAAATATTTATCTGACGCTTGATAATCAAAAACAAGCCTTTGAAAATTTTCAAGCAGCATGTGATTTAGCCCCTTCCGGCGAATGCCACAAGCAATTGGGTGTGACGATGTTTAGTATGCGGCAATGGGGAGAAGCCTCGCGGGAATTTGCGCAGGCTTTGCAGTTTAATAAAGAGGATGCGGATGTTTATGGCATGATGGGAACAGCGCTCGCGCAGAATGATGACTTTCCCAATGCGGTCGGAGTTTTTAAAGAAGGTTTAAAATACGCGAAGGATCCAAAAATGCAGGCGCGCTTACACCGCAATATCGGCAATTTATATTTATCGCAAAAGGGTTATGATCTTGCCGAGCCTGAATTTCAGCTCGCGTTGACGAAAGACTGGAGTGATGTCGACAGCCATTTTGGCCTAGCGATGGCTCAGCTTGGTAAAGACGAATCCGTTTCGGCGATTGATAGTTTGCGTGACGTTTTGCGTATTGACCCGAGCAATAAACGCGCTCAATCCATGCTTGAATCGATTCAGGCCAGCTTAAACAGTCAGCAGCCCGGATAAAGGTGAGGACTTCATGATTTGTCCCCAATGCCGGTCATCATTTTACTTTTTAGAATCGAGAACTTTGGCTGCTTCCGCGCGCTGTTTAAAATGTAGTCATCGCGGCGCACCCGTCAAATTTTCATACGATACCTATCATTCCGATCTTTACTCTTCAAAGCCTTACACCCGCAATCTCCGAACCGACCCGCAAATGAAATGGATCCTTTCGCGTCTTAATATTCAGCCGCGTGATGTGGTGATTGACTTAGGCTGCGGTGTGGGTGATTACACGCGTGAAGCGCGCAATTTAACTGAGCGGGCTGCGGGATATGACCGAGACGCGAATGCCGCAAAAAGAAAGTATCCCGGAGTTGCTTTTTTTGAACATGATTTGGATCAACCGATTCCCTTGCCGGACGCATCTGTGGATAAGTTGGTTTCAATTAATGTGATCGAACATTTGGTTGATTGGGATTTTTTTTTGCGAGAATGTCATCGCGTTTTGCGACCGGGGGGTGTGATTGCGCTTTCAACGGCTAATCGCGATTTTCTTCTGCACGCTTTCCATCACGATGCCACGCACTATCACGAATGGACTTTAGATCAATTTGTAAAGATTGCGGAAGCCCATTTTTTGACAATTACGGCAAGAAAAGACTGTGCGATGTTTAATTACTATCCGATTAATTTAATTTTGAGCCATGTTTTGAAACCGGACCTGTCCTGGATTGGGAGAAAGAAGCATTAGAATATGAAGTGGATACAGACAAGGCATACAATTTTTGTACTTATTTTTCTTGCCACAGCGACTTTGACTTTAAGTTGTCTGGGGGTTTTTAGCACCCCTTTCTTTCGCGACTATGTCATTGTTTTTGAGGGCGGCTACCGAGTGCTTCATGGGCAAATGCCCTATCGCGATTTTTTTATTCCTACAGGCCCCATTATTTTTTATATGCAGGCTTTTTTTGAGTGCCTTTTTGGAGTTAATCTTTGGGCGTCGGCGATGCACGCAGGGGGGGTGGCGGCAATTTTGATTTGTAACTTTTACCTTGTGACAGTCAAAAAGCTTGGAAGTTTTGTCAGCTCTGTAATGAGCCTTTTGTTGTATTTTTCATTTACTGGCTACATCACGTATCCCTGGTATAACACCACGGCTTATTTTTTCTTTTTACTAAACGTATTATTTTTAATCCCGCTTCTTGACAAAGAAAAATTAGAGGCCAAAGTTTACTTGATTTCAGCGGTTTTGTGCGTGATGACTTTTTTTTCGAAGCAAGACGTTGGAGTCTTGCATTTTGCCGGACTGTTTGCATTTTTTTCAATACATTACACCGCTGACTTAAAAAAAATATCGTTCTGTTTCTTAGGGGCGGCTTTCTTATTGGCCGCGGGCATTGCTTTGTTTTTTCAATTCAACGGCGATTTCTTATATTGGTTTGATCACTGGCAAAAAAAAGATTCACAAGTGATGGAGAAGTTGGCTAACGGACATTTCTTTTTGCAGTGGCGACTTTATTGTGTTCTTGCTCTCGGAGTTTCACAACTCCTGTTTAAAATTTCAAAAGGTGTTCGTAAACGACTTTTTATGCTGGCCTTTTTGCTTGGAGTGCCGCTTGTCACTAAGGTTACTTCCGGGTGTTCGTGGCAAGCCACCTTGCAAGGCATTCCCTTGGTGCTTTATGTGGTTTATGAAATAGTCGAATCCTTCGGCGGACTCTCAATTCAATTAAAGTCTCAGAGACTCGGAATTAAACTCAGTTTGATTTTGCTTGCATGCATTTCATCCAATCCGTTTTACTTGGTCGGGCGCTATTTTACCGGGAGTTTCCTGACACGTGGTTCTTATGAAGGGAACGCTTGGGCTGAGGGGATGAAACGAAAATTTGACCTTGAGGGTTTTGCCCCGATACCGAATGGAAGTTATAAAAACTGCCTTATTAAAAAAGATCTTTTGCCGGGCTTATTCAAAGTTGAAAAAGCAATGAGTCTTTTTCCGGAGTCTTTTTTTAATATGTCTGAATATGCATTTTTAAATGTTGATTTTAAGCATATTCCGATCATGAAATTGCCGCTTTGGTTTGATGAGGGCGTATCTTATTCGCATGCAGACGTTCCGAGGATTATGGCGTATGTGCAAGATACCAAGCCGCGGCTTATTTTTTTGCAGGACGCGCATACTAATAAAGATCGCGGTCTGCAGATGTTCTACGCCTATTCGTGGATAAAAAAAGGGAAGTATGCTTCGTTGTTCAAGACTGCGGCGCCCGCAGGCTGGGACATTCACGTTTTAGTTCTGCCACCCGAGAAGCCGTAGAAAGACTTTAATTGTGGCGAGGTTACTTTTGGGTGCGTTTTTTTAGCACTTTGAGCAGTTCGTTTGCCGCGCGGCGGTGATCCGTAAGTTTAACCCCTAGAACATGCACTGCGCCGTCCGGATCAAAAACAAATTCATGTTCACGTGAAATTTCATGCGCCGAAACCGTGTGACGGGGTTTGGCAAGTGGGCGAATGCCGGCATCAGTTGAAAGAATTTCAGACTGAGTGAGTTTTGCTTCCGGGAAAAACTTTTTGACAGAACTGAGGAGATAGCCGATTTCTTCCTGGGTTGCTTTCACCTCATCCGGGTTGGGTTCAAGTCTTTCGGTCGTGCCGATTCGCGCACAATTTTTACGATTAATCACAAAGAAAATGCGCTTATCCTCAGCTTGCAAAATAGCCGAATAATTTGTAAATGGAGGAATTTCAACATGCGCGCCCGCGATTGGCACGATTAAGTCACTTTTTATGCCACCGGCTTTTTGCCGTACTTTATCCACCCATGCGCCAGAGGCGTTGACAAGATGCTTAGCATGAAAAACTTCGGGAGAGCCGTCAATCAAGGCTTCGATGACGAATTGCTTGGATAAATTGTCAAAATGGTAACGAGTCACGGGAGTGCGTTCAAACATTTGAGCGCCTTGAATCCGGGCATCTTCGGCAATTTGTTTAACTAGCGCCAAATCATCTGTGGTGTGATCCTGAACAATAACGCCACCCACAAGGCCCTTTGGATTCAATCCCGGCTCGAGGCGAAGCACTTCTTCCGCGGAACCAAGTATGCGTGTACCTTTTTTTGCACCGCCACATTGGGCAAGAAAGCCGTAAAACCAAGTACCAAAAAAAATAGAAAAGCGGCTTTGTCCTTGAGTTTTGTAAATTGGCATGAGTAATTCGATTTCTGTGATCAAGTGCGGCCATTGACGCGCTAGGCCGTGAGTTTCTTTGAGCGCGAGAAATACAAAGCGTAAGTTTTTCCAGAACTCGCCCAAATGTCCCGAAAGCAGGGAAGACCAGGCCGTTTCTAAATAACGCAGCCCACCATGAATCAGTTTTGAGCTTTTGCTGCTGGTTCCGGAGCCAAAAGTATTTTTTTCAAATAGCACAACACTCAGATCATGGAGCCGGCTTTCGCGCGCGATGGCAGCGCCGGTGATACCGCCGCCAATAATCGCGATATCGTAAACAACAGTTTTTTTCTGATGCGAAGAGATCAATTTAAACCTTGTCTGGGCAGAGGCTGGCTTTCGCTGGCGAATTTAAATTCAAAGGGTTCGTTGCCGACAGTAACCTTGATGCGGAGATTGGGAGCATAGTCAAAAGCTTTTAAAGCAGACGCGTCATAAACAATCAGTCCGTGTGTCGCCATTCCGGGCTGCAAAATAACTTCCCGCAAAAGCCCGCTTGATTTTTGAGCCGACTTAAAAAACTTGGAACTGTTTTTCCCAGCATAATCAGCAATCGCTTTGGTCGAAGAAATAATGCGATAAGGGTCCACAAACGGAACTAATGCCGCGACTTCACTCCATTTTGACCAGGTATTGCTTTTTTGAGAAGCTTCGGGCCAGGCCGATAAATTTTTTGATTCGCTTGAGCCTGCGAGTTTCATTATAAAACCTTCTTCGGTTGAAGCTTCGACGGCATCGGGCGAAACAAGTACGGGCTGTTCGCTGAAATTGCTGATTTTAACCAGCACTGTTAATTCATTTTTTTTCTTAATTGAAGTTCTTAGGGCGACGCGTATACCGTCTTTTTCGATTGCCGGTTCGAGGCTTGTTGGGCCCTGAACCAAACGTTGTTCAGCGGTCTGTATAGAGGTTTGCGTCCAGGCAAAGGGGCTTGGAAACATAACAACAAAACCCGACAAAATGAAGGCTAATATTTTTTTAAACATATAAGTATTTCCGTAAATCTATTTATCGACCAATTGAGAAGATAAATAAAGTCTTAAATATCAGAAAAGTGCTTGACGCATAACTCAATCAAATTAAGATTGCTTTCTAAAGCTATTGCGTACTTAGCTGCTTACGTCATTGATGCTTAGATCACATACTTTTGTGAATCTTGACTCGAAGAGGCTGAAAATTTGATAACGAGGTAATTATGAATTTATGGGTGATTTTTCAAAAAGGCGGGCCGATTATGTGGCCGCTGCTGGTGACTTCGATTATTGCGACTTCGGTTGTGATTGAACGCGTCATTTTTATTATGCAGGAACGCAAAAGACGCAGCGCTTTTGTGGTTGATAAAATTTTGTCGGCGGTTGAAGAAGGCGACTTAGGCAAAGCAATTGATGTCGGACGCAATTCCGAAGATTTCGTAGCCAGAACATTGATTTATGGATTAGCGCATCGTGAAAGTTCTTTTTCAAATGCGTTGCTGCGTGCCGCGAATTTAGAGTTGAAACGTTTTAACCAGGGAATTGTCGTGCTTGATACGATTATTACGCTTGCGCCGCTACTTGGATTGCTTGGTACAGTGACCGGTATGATTCACGCGTTCAGTTTGCTTGGCGGAGCCGAACTTGGCGCGCCGATGGCGATTACGGGTGGCATCGCGGAAGCTTTGATTGCCACAGGCTTCGGACTTGCGATCGCGATTATCTCTTTGATTCCGTTTAATTATTTAAATTCATTCGCGGAAATCGCGCGACATGAAATAGAAGACGCTTCGTCGCATTTAGAACTCCTTTTAATGCAGACGCAGCCATGATTTGGCTTTTGGGCGTCGCTCAAATCGCGATGCCCGCAACAATGAGAGAAAAGTTTTTATGAGAATTCCGACTCATCAACGCAAACGCGCGCGGATTGAAATCATCCCGTTGATCGATATTATGTTTTTTTTGCTGGCGACCTTTGTCATGGTTTCGCTTTCGATGGTCAAGAATAACGGCATTGCCGTGAATTTACCCGTCGCGTCGACCGGCGCCGCCCAGGAACGTAAAATTTTGACGACACTCACCGTTACTGAAGAAGGCTTTTTGTATATTGATAAAGAAAAGATTTCGATCGAGGCTTTGCCTGCGCGCCTTAAAGTACTGAAAGAAACTGATCCCGATATGAAAGTTTTTATCAACGGCGATGAAAAAGCTTCTTTCGGTGGAGTGATTAAAGTTTTGGATGAAGTTCGTAAATTAGGCATCACGAAAGTCGCGCTGCAGACAGCTTCTGCTTCTGCGGTTACACCGCAACCAGCGGGAACAAGAAAATGAATATGACCGCTACGTTTTCAAATGAAATGCGCATGAAGCATAAAATTTCAATTTGGAATAATCTCGCGGATAAAAAAACACCGCGCTTGGCTAGTTTCATCGCGGCACTTTTGTTTCATGCTGTTTTTTTCTTCATTGGTGGAATGATTTTGATTAAGGCCCCCCAATACGCTTTGGATAGGAATCAGGGCGGTGTGGATATTTATCTTGTGGCAGCGCCCGTGCCAACAATTTTTGCCTCTGCGCCGGAGGCGCAACCGGTGGATCGCATTACCCAAAAATCTGAAATGGATATTCCGGTTTCGAAACCCGTAACCGTGAATCTGCGGGAAGTTAAAAAATTGGTGAATACCATGAAAGAATCCGTGCATCGCGGCGACGGAAGTTCTGCTCTTTCCGGAGAAAATGCGACAACTGTTTCATCCTCCGGTAATGGTCAAACAAAAGAAAAACCGGGATATTTAAAAAATCCACCTCCGGCCTACCCTTATGAATCGATACAAAGGGGGCAGGAGGGGTTGGTGATGTTGTTAGTTTCGATTGACCGTTTTGGACATCCGCTTAAAGTGGAACTGAAGCAAGGTTCGGGATTTTATTTACTTGATCGCTCCGCGATGAAAGCGGTTAAGAAGTGGGAATTCAGCCCTGCACGGATGGGCGCGCTGGCTGTAGATACGCAAATTACAATTCCGGTTCGTTTTCGCCTCGACGACGTTAAAAAGCGCTAAAAATTTTGAAATCAGAATCTGATATCAAACGTTTAAAAATTACGCTGCTAGTTGCGGGACTTATGCTGTGTGTTGCGGTTCTGCCTTCATTGCCCTATTACTTTTTTATTTTACTTCGCTGCGTGATTTGTGGAGCTGCGGTTTATGCTGCGGTGGCATTGCGAACCGAAGATGCGCCACTCTCGAATCATTTTATTCCGTTGGCGATTCTGGCAACTTTATTCAACCCCATGATCCCGGTTCAATTGTCGTATTCGCTTTGGCTGGTGATTGATCTTGGCACAGCGGTTTATTTTTCGATTCTAGTTAGACAATTATGATGCAAATACTTCTCGTTTCTTGTCAGTCTTTCCATCTGCTATAATTCTTCATTCATTAATTACGATTAGAAGGTAACAAAGCATGAAGATACTATTGCGCCGAAGGCGCATAAATATAACTGGTGGGTCCACAGTAAAGTATCTTCACTGCGACGGAGTCGCATGAAGATACTTTACTGTGGTGACAGTCACGAAGGCGGTCCGGCAAATTACCTGCTGGGCATTTTGAATTATAATAACGCAGATGTGACGCACATTCCTCCAGGAGTTCAGCTTGAGCCGCAAATTTTCAACCAGCGTTTTGATGCGATTATTTTGAGTGATTATGGCCGCGATTGCGTTTCCGCTAAAGCCGAAGAAAAAATTATTTATCAGGTTTTGTCGGGAACAGGCCTTCTGATGGTGGGCGGCTGGGGTTCTTTTTCAGGGCCTTTCGGAAATTGGAAGGGTTCCGAAATTGAAAAGCTTTTGCCGGTGGATTGTCTCAAAAAAGACGATCGGCATAATTTAGGTTCAGGGCTTTATGTGTTTAAAAAGAAAAACAACCCTATTCTTAAGGGCGTGAACTTAAAGCAATCACCCGTGATTATCGGTTTTAACGAAGTGAAGCCAAAAGAAAATGCCGACGTGATTTTAACGCTTAAAGCTTTTCAACCGTCCAAAAAGAGTTTTTCAAAACAAGAATATCCACTTTTAGTGTTAAACAAAAATCCCGAAATTCGCACTGCTGCTTTTACGACCGATTTCGCACCGCACTGGTGCGGCGGACTTGTAGATTGGGGTAATAAGCGCTGCAAACTTTTCGTATCAAAAGATATTCAAATTGAAATCGGTGATCAGTACGTTCAGTTTGTTTCACAGATTTTGAAATGGGCCGCACGCGCCTAATGTCTTTGCCCGCGGCAATTGTCTGGCTGCGCCGCGATCTTCGCCTTGATGACAATCCCGCCCTCATCGAGGCTTTAAAACTATGTGATGTTATTCCTGTCTATATTCATGACCCTGAGTCAGAAGGTGCTTGGCAACCAGGTGCTGCGGGACAGTGGTGGCTGCATCAATCTCTTGAAAAGTTTTCCCAAGACTTAGCAGCTAAAGGCTCACAGCTCATTTTTAGGAAAGGGGATTCGCTCTCTGAGTTAAAAAAAATAATTCGAGAGACGAATGCGAAAGGTGTCTTTTGGAACCGCCGTTACGAGTCTGAAATTATTGAACGGGATAAAAAAATTAAAGAGGCCCTTAAAAAATCAGGCATGGATGTGCAAAGTTTTAATGCCAATCTCCTGAATGAGCCGTGGACAGTTCAAACCGGCGGCGGCACACCGTTTAAAGTTTTTACGCCGTTTTGGAAAAAATGTTTAAATTCACCGGAACCAGTTCTGCCTTTAGCGGCGCCGAAACAAATTCCTGCTCCTGCTGAATGGCCCAAGTCTTGTAAGCTTTCCGATCTCCAATTAATGCCCGCGATTAAATGGTATGCCGGCATGAAAGAAGATTGGCAGCCGGGAGAAGCGGGCGCGCATGCTGAACTAAAAAATTTTCTCGATGAAAATGGGATACGGTATTTAGACGGCCGCGATACGCCATCGATTCGTGCCACATCGCGAATGTCGCCTTATTTGCATTTTGGTGAAATCAGCCCGCGCCGGATTTGGCATGCGGTTCAAAAAAAATCTGCTCAAAGAAAAGAGTCCGGTTGGATACGTCAAGCTGAAGGTTTTATCCGTCAAATTTATTGGCGCGAATTTGCTTACCATTTACTTTACCATTTTCCTCAGACAACCGATCATCCTTTACGAAAACACTTTGAAAGGTTTGAATGGAAAAAAGACGCAAAGCTGCTGAAAGCCTGGCAAAAGGGAAACACCGGTTACCCGATCGTGGACGCAGGGATGCGCGAACTATGGCATACGGGCTGGATGCACAATCGCGTACGCATGATCACGGCTTCCTTTTTGGTGAAAGACTTGCTGATTCATTGGCTGGAAGGAGCGCGTTGGTTTTGGGATACTCTTGTCGATGCGGACCTTGCGAATAACACTTTGGGGTGGCAATGGGTTGCGGGGTGCGGTGCCGATGCCGCACCCTATTTCCGGATTTTTAATCCGTTTACGCAGGGTGAAAAATTTGACGGAGAAGGCCTTTATGTCCGCCGCTGGTGTCCCGAACTTGCCCAGCTTCCCAATAAGTGGATTCACCGTCCATGGGAAGCGCCGCCAGAAATTCTAAGTGCGGCCGGGGTGGATCTGGGGAAAACCTACCCAAAACCGCTTGTAAACCATGCGGATGCCCGCAAAAAAGCCCTGCTTTTATATGACCGCATCAGGGCTTAAGTAAGGCTTGTTCTGATTCTTCTCCCTCGATATAATCCCGCATGAGCAAACTTGTCCTTATATCCCTTTTAGTTGTAGCGGTTTTTATGTCGGGCTGTAAGTCCGCAGCTATTTCTGGAACAGAAGTAGCGAGTTTTAACGGTAAGAAAACCGCGATTCTTCCTAGTCATTAATGTTTTGTTTTGTATCTTTCTGCTAGTTTTAATATCGTCCAAATTTGCACATAGCAAAAGCGTCTGTTAAGTTTGGGCTTATCTGTCGGAGGTTTCGTGTTTTTTTCGTTTTCAAATTTAGATTTTAAAAAGAAGATTATTTTATGCTCCCTCATGTCGGCTCTTTTTTCGCCGATTATTTTTTCTATGCCCTCCGTTGAAGCCGCACAGGATGACCCGGGTTTGCGTATTCCGGAGTCGCAGGAAATTGCGCCCGACCAGTTTTTGGCGAGCGACGCGAGTAAATACTTTCAGAACGGAGATTTTGACAAGGCGATGATCGCCCTCAATCAGCTCGAAAAAAGTTTTCCCAATGACGAGTTAATTCAACGTTATCGTGCGATGACGCTTGACCGTCTCGGCAAGTCCACTGAGGCGATAGAAATTTTCAACACTCTTCTTGCTAAAAACCCTGAACATGTTCCGACGCGTTATTTTCTTGGTCAGGCTTATGCTCGCAGTGGGCGTTATGACGACGCGGCACGTGAGTGGAAGCAAGTCGCGAAAGATGGTGAGGGAACACCCTACGCTTTTTGGGCACAAACAGCGCTTGAACAAACCGGCAAGCCGGGAGTTAAATCCGAGCCTGCTGGAAAACTTCAGCGTTGGTACATCCAGGCCCGTTACGGTTATGAATTTGATTCCAATGTTATTTTGCGTCCCGATGACCGCTCCCTGTCGGATGTCAAAGATCCTAATGCAGGCCGTCACAATCTCGACTTAGCTATTCGTTATCGCGCAGTTTCGCGTCGCGATACCGCGTTGGATGTCACATATGCGGCACGCCAGAGTTTGCACGATGATAATTTTAATGAATTCAATTACCATTCCGAAGAGGTGGGGCTCAATTTTCGTCAACGCACGAAGATTGGCGATCAAGACGTTGTGCTGGGATTACGTTATGAATATTTATTGGGCTTTCTCGGAGAAAACCTTTATTCTCAGCGCAATCGCTGGCATATTTCTGCCGATACAAAATTTACCGAACATACCCAGACGATTTTTTATGATCGTATGACGGTTTCCAATTATGGTCCGGATGGGTTTAATCCTCCGCAAACTTCGCGCGATGGATTTGAAAATGACACCGGGGTGACTCAGTTTTTCTACGGTCGAAATTTTCAACAGCATCTCTTTTTGCGTGGTGAGTTTAATACAGCAGCAGACCGTGGTTCTAATTTTGACTCGGTTGGGTATACCACGCGCGTGGGTTTTCATGCACCTATTCCGCACACAAAAAAGTTTTCATTTGATATTTCTTCAGGGCTTGAAAATCATTTCTATCCGCACTTTACTTCCACATCCAGTCTTGACAGGAGCCGGCGCCGTGATCTGGAGTGGGACATATATACAGCGATAACCTACGACATTACCAAAGACTTTGCAGTGCGCAGCTTTTACCGTTATGTAAACAGCAATAATCAAAATAACTTGTATGACTATCAACGCCAAATCGGCGGAATTCAGTTTATTTACAGCCGAGCCGCATAAAGCGGCCAAGGAGAAAATCATGAGAAATAAATTTTTGACGTTTGTTGCGGCAGTGATATTGTTGCCGGCTGCTGTTTTTGCGCAAACCGCACGGGATGCCGACATTGATTCGAAATTAAATGCTGGAACACTTGCCGGCATTGCTCCGCCAACGGGTTCGCAGTCTGCGCCCGCAACGGCCACAAACAATCAGAAATTTTTAGATCCGTATTTGCCGGCTGCGATTCAGACGGACAAAGTGATTTTGGGTCAGACTGATGGTAAAGCTCGCGCGTATGAAGTTCAGGGCAATGTGACCGTCGTTAAAAAAGGCAGCCCTGATGAAGTTAAGTTACGAAAAGGCGACATTCTTGAAGCGGGCGATAAGATCTATACCGATGCGGGCTCAGCGGTATCAATTACATTTGATGAAAATTATAAAAATGCCGTTCATGTCACAGAAAATTCCAAAGCCGTTTTTGAAGGAATTGAACCGACGAATATTCGCATTATTAATGGTTCTATTTTTAGCGCTGTTGATGGATTGCCTCAGGGTAGTACATGGAAGGTGACTACGCCAGCAGCTGTCGCGGCCGTACGGGGAACGCTGTATCTTGTTAATTTTCAAGCGTCAAGCGGCCAGTTTTTTGCCGCAACGGTAAATGTGCCGGATGACGGAAAAGCCAGTGCGATTGATATTCAAGAAGTCAAAGGCGGCGGTTCAGCCAATGTTGCCGAAGGAAAGGAAATTACGCTCAAGCAGGGCCAGTCTGCAAGCAATTCGCTCGTGAAAGATTTAGATACAACTGTCTTAACTGAAGTTTTAAATTTTTTTGAAAAATTAATAAAGCTGCGAAATGATGAATCTAATAGCGGTGCACCTCCGACTGGCGGAGAATTCTTTGAACCGAATACGCTTGATCCGGCTGGCCCGGGAAATGTGGGCGGTGGTAACGATAAGTTAGACGTCAATGATCTCGGAACGATTAAAAAGGATGCGGCACCGGAACCAGTAATTACTGAAGAAGGTTCTAATCAATCTCCTGGTGATAAGCCTGGAGATGAGTTTCCAGGCAATGGCTGCGGAGAAGACTGTAGTTAAAAATTAAGTATTGATATGAAAAAAATCGGCACATTTTTACCGCCGCGTTTTATTTTTTCTTCAGATTGCAGCTTTCGCACGGAATTACGTACGGGACGCAGACTTTCATCTAAGTGTGTCATCGCGGCGAATAATTAAAAGGTAAGAAAACTAAAAATTAGATCAGATTGCGCCGGGGCTGGAAATCGGGGTTGTAGAAAATTCCGTCGATCCAGCCCCGGTCGTTTTTACGCTCGGTAAAAGCGGCCCAAATCCATTCGGAGTGAATCTTCGAAAGCACCCCTTCGATTTTATCCGCATCGTATTTATAAAGTTTTCCGTCGTTAAATACGCGGTATTTTCCGTCTTGTTTAAAAACAGTGACTGTATGCGCGAATTGATTTTTTCCGTAAACGCTGACGACTTGGCTTTCAAAGCCCAGCTCTTTAAGTGCCGCATCCGCAAATAAAGCAAAATCTTCGCAGTCGCCTTTTTTGCGGTTGAGCATTTCTTCCGGGCTTTGCCAGTAATCTATTTTTCCAAAATTCTCCTGATCTTCTACAAATTTAAAATTTTTTCGCATGAATTTTGATAGTTCTTCGGGCGAATGAACGGGCGCGAGATTAGGATGCAGTAAAAGAAGTGGTGCGGTGGTTTGCATTTGAGCAAACCCAGCCGGGCTCAATAGAAATGTCCATACCAGAATGAGCGCTAACGATTTTCGGATCATTTGTTCCTGTCCGGCAAACCGCAGCGTCGAGTCTTTAAAAGAGGATGAAACCGTCTTTTAGCTCAGTTGGTAACCCGACTATGCTTTCATTTTTTTACTCTGGGCTGCGCCCAACCGTATAGTGGTTGGATTCACCCAGAACAGAAATGAAATCGCACCCGTGGCTTTGCGTCCTACTCTTACGAGCAGTTTGCCTTTTTCAATGTCTATTAGAAGGATGCTTGTGAGAGCTGTAAAATACAAGAGCTAGACAGTAAATAATTGTATGCTAGACTATCAACATGATCATTTATGCTATTAATCGATATTCATTGAAGAGGTTTTAATATGAAGTTAACCACATTGAAAATTGTCCTATTAGGTCTGCTTATTTGTTTTTATATGACGTCCGCATATGCGACCAACTTACGCGATGCGGCGATTGACGCGCTTGTCTTTTCTCCTAAGCCGGATGGTAGTGAGAAAGATGGAATGGCAAAAGTTTATGAGCTTCAGGGGAAAGCGGTGATTACGCCAAAGGGCAGTCCCGAGGAAAGAAATTTAAAAGTGGGCGATGAAATTAATAAGGGGGATTCGGTCTTTACCGAAAAGGGCGCAAAGATTTCCATTAGCTTTGATAATCAAAAAAAGAATGCCATTCAAATTCCAGAAGATAGTCGCGCGATATTTACAAGCATTGAGCCCACGGATATTAAACTTGAGAATGGTTCAATTTTTAGCGTGGTGAATGGCTTGGCGCAGGGCAGCACTTGGAAAGTAACGACACCCTCCGCAGTTGCTGCTGTGCGTGGAACGGTTTTTCTTGTGCGTTATGAAGCTGCAAATGGAAAAATGTATGCTGCAACGGTGAATGTTCCCGGTGACGGAAAAACTTCTGCGATTGAAATTCAGTCATTGAATGGTGGAGCGACAACTGAAATTTCAGAAGGAAAAGAAATTTCAATGAAAGCAGGCGAAGCTCCGAGCAGCGAAATGGTTCAGGATTTAAGTCCTGAAGCTGTGTCTGAAGTTCAAAATTTCTTTGAACAGGTGAGTTCGGAAAGTGAAGCGTTAGAAAAATCGGATGATAATGAAAGTAAGTCAGAAGCAGAATCTGACAATAGTGGTGAAAACCCGCAGGATAAATCCTTAGAGGATACAAATAATTTTGATAATCCAGCTGATGCCGGAGGCTCGGACATGGAGCCGCCTCCTATAAATCAGGACGACACGCTTAAAGAGCTCGAAGAACCCAAGGCACCGGAAGAAGAGGAATGTAGGCCCGACGGATATGGTGGGTGTTTGTAATGTTAATCATTTAGAAAAAGGTAATCTCATGAAAAAGTGTTGTTTTTTTATTTTAACGTTGTTTTTTTGGTGTATTGCAACTATTTCGTCTGCGGACACTAACCGTAACGCGGCAATTCGTGATGAAGCGGTTGATGCACAGGTCTTTACATCGGTTGGGGATTCAAGCACAAGTGATGGCAAAGCGATTGTTTATCAGCTCGAGGGTAAAGCGGTCATTACACCCAAAGGTAGTCCGATCGAAAGACATTTAAAGGTCGGCGATCTGATTCAAATCGGAGATTCGGTTTTTACAGAAAAAGGCGCTAGTCTTTCGATTAGTTTTGATACGCGCAAACAGAATGCCGTGCGTATTCCGGCTGAAACTAAGGCAACTTTCACAAGCATTGAGCCGACAAACATTAAACTCGATGATGGAACTATCTTCAGCGTGGTGAATGGACTTGCAAAAGGTAGCACTTGGAAAGTAACCACACCCACGGCTGTTGCGGCTGTCCGTGGAACAGTTTTTGAAACTACTTATCACGCCGACACTAAAGAGTTTTTTGCCGCAACTCTCGAAGTTTCGGATGACGGAAAAAATTCAGCAATCGAGGTTGAATCACTTACAGGTGAAGATATGGCTAAGGTTGTTGAAGGTAAAGAAATTTCATTTAAAGAAGGCGAGATCCCGAGCCAACAAATGGTGCAAGATTTCAGTGCTGAAAAAATGGCAGAAGTGCAGCAGTTTCATCAGGAAATCTCCGCCGAGCGCGATAAAGAATCGGATGACAAATCAAAAGGGCCAGGAGGTCCGAATGGTCCGGGCGGACCGAATGGCGGAAGTGGACCCGGCAGTACAAACGGAACCGCGGCAAATGCGGCTTCCAATAATACAAATCCCATGGCTGCATCGAATCTGATGAATACGGTCGGAAGCAGCGGGGCCAACGCATTGGGCGTGGGCGGCTTAGCCGGTTTGATTGGTACGGAAAGAACCGTCAGTTTTACTGGCGGAGCTGAAAGTGCCGTTGATGTATCGAACGTGGAGGGGTTAAGCGCCAAGAATGAAGCCTTTAAGGAGTTAATTCAAACCCCCACTCCCGAACGAATTGATCGGCTTGAAACAACAGGAACGGCCGGCGGGGGAAACTTTAAAACGGTTTATGACCAGACTGTGGGTAATCCCGCGAACGTAAATATTTTTCCGGATTCGGCGGGCGGCGGCGGATGTGCGAGCGGAACATCCAGGTCTGCTTCAGGTGTATGCGTCTAGAAGCAGCCGTAAAAAATTAATTTTAGGGCCGCGGATTATTTTATATCCGCGGCCCTTTTCTGTTTTATTTAGCGATCCTCGACGAGACTCGGTTCGTGAGAACTGTTATATTATTTACCCATGAAAAAAGCAATTGTGATTGGAACCAGTACGGGAATCGGGAAAGCGCTTGTTTTTGAGCTCCACAAACAAGGTTATAGCGTCGGATTAACCGGGCGAAATCTGGATGCGATGCAGGCTATTCAAACCGAGCTTGGCGAGCATATGTCGATTGAAGTCTTGGATGTTCGCAATCCCGAAACCGCGATGGAAGCGTTAAAGCGCTTGATTACAAAGATGGGTGGGCTGGATCTGATTGTTTTTAATGCCGGCGTACTTATTGCTAATCCTGATTTTGAATGGAAAGCTGAGCGAGAGACGACGGCCGTGAATGTGCTTGGTTTCCAGGCCATGGCCAATGTTGCCTGCCATTTTTTTGAGAAGCAGGGTTATGGACAAATAGTCGGAATTTCTTCGATTGCCTCGCATCGCGGCACGGCACGCTCGCCGAGTTACAATGCTTCAAAAGCATTTGTTTCGATTTACATGGAAGGTTTGCGGCAGCGTTATTTCGGGACAAAAATTAAAATCATTGATATCCGTCCGGGCTTAATTGATACGCCCATGACGGAAAAAATCCGACATAAATTTTGGAGTGTGCCGGCGGAGCAATGCGCGCGTGATATTCTCAAAGCTGTGAAGCAAAATAGAAAAACGGCCTATGTGCCCGCGCGCTGGTGGGGAATCGCGCAAATTTTTAAAATAATCCCTGAATTTATTTACCATAATCTTTACCGCCGCTATGCGTAAGTTGACCCATCTCGAACTACAAGCGCGTCAAGATGCCATCCGATCTGATGGTGAAAAAATTCCCCTGATGTTGATATTGAATAATATCCGCTCGCTTTATAATGTTGGTTCTATTTTTAGAACAGCGGACGGCATCGGAGCGCAAAAAATCTACTTATGCGGAATCACGCCGATTCCGCCGGATAATCAAATCACAAAGACCGCGCTTGGGGCGGAAAAAACGGTGCCGTGGAAGTTTTTCGAGTGCGCTGTCGATGCCGTGCGCCAGGCTAAATCAGAAGGGTATAAAATTATTTTGTTGGAGCAAACGCAAAGCAGCGTAGTTCATCAGAACTTTATTCCTGCGGGGCCGGTTTGCCTGGTGCTTGGAAATGAAAACTCCGGAGTGAGCGACGAGCTTTTGGCGCTTTCGGATGGTTCGATTGAAATCGAGATGGCAGGTCTCAAGAATTCATTGAATGTCAGCGTTGCTTTCGGAGTCGTCGGCTACGATTTGCGTAATAAGCTAAAATCTTCGCTGAAATGAAACAGCTGCATGTTTATTTTGGCGGGCAAGTTCAAGGGGTTGGATTTAGGCAAACCGCAAGCCGTTTGGCGCGCGGCTTTCAGGTCGCGGGATGGGTTAGAAATTTAATTGACGGACGGGTTGAAATGCTTGCTGAGGGCGAAGAGCCGGAGCTTCAAAGGTTTTTTGAAATACTGTGTGAACGCATGAAAAATTATATCCGGGAAAAGGAAGCCAATTGGGGCGCAGCAACAAATCAATTTCAAGAATTTGAGATCACGTATTCATGAGTAAAAAAGAAATTAAGAAAAAGATCGATGCTTTGCGCCGGCAGTTAGAAGAACATAATCACAAATATTATGTTCTGGCTCAGCCCGTCATTTCTGACCAAGCTTATGACCAGCTCATGAATGAGTTGATTGGTTTGGAAAAAGAAAGTCCCGACCTGCTTACTTCCGATTCACCGTCCCAACGCGTGGGCGGCAGTCCGCTTGAAAATTTTAAATCCGTGCGTCATGCCGTTCCGATGATGTCGATTGATAATACCTATTCCCGCGAAGATGTGGATGAGTTTCACAAGCGCATTTGTAAATTGCTGGGAAAAACTGAAATTGAATATCATCTTGAAGAAAAAATTGACGGCGTTTCGATCGCGTTGATTTATGAAAACGGCGAATTGGTGCAGGGCTTGACGCGCGGTGACGGAAAAACAGGTGATGATATCACTGAAAATTTAAAAACAATCCAATCTATCCCTCTGCGCATTCCCGCACCGGGGCATTCTTTTAAAGGCGAGGTGCCCAGGCTGCTTGAAGTCCGGGGCGAAGCTTACATTTCCAAGCCGCAGTTTAAAAAAATAAATGAAGCCCGCGAGAAGCAGGGCGAAGAATTATTCGCTAATCCGCGTAATGCCTGTGCCGGGACATTAAAACAATTGGATTCCAAGGCTGTTGCTAGCCGTAAGCTCGACGCCTTTATTCATGGTTTGGCGCGTTATGAAGGCAAACATCCTCCTGCAACGCAGGACGAAGCGATGAAGCTGTTTGCGGCTTTAGGCTTTAAAACCGTTCCGCACCGTAAAATTTGCGTCTCAATTGAAAGCGCAATGCAATGGATTGAACATGTGCGTGATTTGCGCGCGGATCTGCCGTATGAAATTGATGGAATGGTAGCGAAGGTGAATTCTTTCAGCGATCAGCAAACATGCGGAACAACAAATAAAGCGCCGCGCTGGGTCATCGCGTTTAAGTATCCTGCGGAGCAGGCCCAAACTATTTTAGAAAGCATTACGGTACAAGTCGGTCGGACCGGAGTTTTAACTCCTGTTGCAAATCTCAAGCCTGTTCAGCTCGCCGGGACAACGGTATCACGCGCTAGCCTGCATAATGCGGATGAAATTGAGCGGCTCGACGCGCGTGTCGGGGACATTGTCTTAATTGAAAAAAGCGGCGAAATTATTCCGCAGGTTATTTCGGTTTTAAAAGATAAGCGCAAGGGCAATTTAAGGAAATTCGAATTCCCTGAAAAATGTCCCGTGTGTCAGACGGAGGTTGAGCGGGTTGAAGGCGAAGTTGCGACCCGCTGCGTCAATCCATCGTGTAAGGCAAAGCTCCGGGCCGGACTAAAACATTTCGCGAGCCGTAATGCCATGGACATTGAAAATCTTGGCTATGCTTTGATTGACCAGCTTGTGGATTTGGAAATGGTCAAAGATTTTGCAGATTTGTTCACTTTGAAGATTGAAGATTTAGCGAAGTTAGAGCGCATGGCTGAAAAGTCGGCGGTGAATGTGGTTACCGCGGCCGAAAAAAGTAAAAATCAGAATCTTGCGCGTTTAATTTTTGGTTTAGGGATTCCTGATGTGGGTGAGCGCACGGCGAATGTATTGGCGAAGCAATTCGGGCATTTAGAGAAAATGGCTACCATCAAAAAAGAAGACTTGGAGAATATCCGCGAAATCGGTCCCGTAACCGCGCAGTCGATTGAAGATTTTTTTAAAAATCCAGGTACAAAAAAGTTAATCGGAAAACTTAAAGCCGCCGGCGTCAAAATAAACATCGTTGAAAAAGAAGCAGGTGACAATCCCTGCAAAGGCAAAACTTTTGTTTTGACCGGAACATTGGAAAGTATGGGGCGGCCCGATGCGGAGGCATTGCTGCGCAAGTTAGGTGCGAACCCATCCGGCAGTGTCAGTAAAAAAACAGATTTTGTCGTAGCTGGAGCAGAAGCCGGGTCCAAACTTACCAAAGCAGAATCGTTGGGCGTGAAGGTACTGGATGAGAAGGCATTTCTCAATTTGTTAAAATCATCGGGCGTTAACCGGTGATTCACCTAAGGATAGATACATTGGCCGAGGTGGTTTTGAAGCGAGACAAGGAGCAAGGACGCTGGCGTAGTCGCAACACTACGTTTAGGACGAGCGACGCCGTCGCAGCTCAAAAACGCCCGGCCCTTTTAGGGAAGCCCGAATTAAGATCGTCTGCTGCGTTGCTCCTCCTCAACGTGTTACGAGAACACGCTTTTGTCATCGCGCCTTGCATCCAATCTCAATTAAGGCTTCCAATGTGTCCATCCTTAGATGAATTACCGGTTTTATGAAAATCAAAAAAGCTTCGGCGAAGATTTGGCGTGCCGAATTGAATCAGCCTTTTAAAATAGCTACCGGCGCTCATTCCATTCTTGAAAATGTATTGCTTGCCGTCGAACTTGAAGACGGGACTCGGGGATACGGTGAGGCGCCTGTCGCCACGCATATTACCGGGGAAACAGTTAAGCAAACGCTTGCGAATCTCAAAAAGTGCGCGGAGCAAATTCAGGGACGCAGTATTTTTGATTATGCGGATTTTTACCCGGCATGGGAAAAGCTTTTCAAAGAAAATAAATGCGGGATGGCGGCGGCGGAAATGGCCGTATTTGATGCGTTGACCCGTAAATTAAAAATGCCGTTTTGGAAATGTTTTGGGGATAAACCTGAAATTTTAAAAACAGATTTGACAATAGTGGTCGGTTCTTCGGAAGAGGCGCGGCTTGCTGCCGAGAAAATTCACGAGCTGGGGATTTTGACATTGAAGATTAAAATCGGAAAAAATCCCGAGATGGATTTGGAGCGTGTAAAAGCGGCGGCAAAAGTTTCACCTTACAGCCGCATTTACCTGGACGCAAATCAAGGATTTACCGTGAAATCCATTCTGAAGCTGATTGATGATTTGGCTCAAATTAAAATTATTCCGGAATTGATCGAACAGCCTGTGCCGAAGCATGATTTGAAAGGCTTGATTGAAATTAGCCGCAAAACAAAAATTATGATTTGCGCGGATGAAAGTGCTTCATCGCCGGATGATGTTCGGAAGCTGGTGAAGATGGGGTTTAAAGGCGCGGTTAATATTAAGTTTGTGAAATTTGGTATTCGCGGCGCATGCGAGGCGGTTGCGATCGCAAAAGAGGCCGGTTTGAAACTAATGATGGGGGTGATGATGGAGTCACCGCTTGCAACGACGGCCGCGGCCCATTTTGCGGCGGCGCTCGGCGGCTTTGATTTTATTGATTTGGATTCACCCTATTTTATGAAAGAGCAGATTACTCGCGGTTTCTCAATCGGTGCTGGCGGCGTTTATGACTTGAGGAAGATTAAAGCCGGCATCGGTGTTGAACCTTCATGATCTCGATCATCTTCGCGATTTTCTTTATTTTGGGGCTCGAAGTCTTTTTGCTGGGCCTTGCTGTTTTTCCGCGTACGAAGAATTGGTTTTCAATTATCCCCGTTATTTTTTGGCTTTATTTTCTACCGTCTGTTTTCGCGAAGTTCGGAATTCTGCATATTCCCGAAACTTTGGCTTCATTTGCTTCGAGTTGGCTGCTGCCGCTGGCACTCATTCTGATGATTGCTCCCGCCAATGTCGGGCAATTAATGAAAATGGGAAAAACAAGTTTCGTAACTTTATGCGCGGTTTATTTTACGGTCTTGACGGGGGGATTAATCAGTTTTCTTATTTTTCGTTCGACGCTTGCGGCAGATGCTTGGGAGGCCTTTGCGGCACTCGGCGCAACTTGGACGGGCGGCACGGTGAATATGCTCGCTGTCAAAGAAATAGTTAATTTAAGCGACAGTCACTTCTCAGTCCTGATTTTAACGGATGCTTTTATATCTTACGGATGGATGGCAATTTTAATGTTGGCCTTTCGTTGGAGCAAACATCTCGATCAATGGACGGCTTCTGAAGCTTCACAGCAGAAAAGTGATGAGTCAAGCCGGGGCTTGCCTTGGTTTCATTTTTATGATGCCGTTTGGGTTTTGGCCGCTGTACTTTTGGTTTGGGGTTCACGGTCGCTTGCTTCCTTCATGCCAGCGACCGAAACGTTTCCGATCAAAGCTTGGGTTTTGCTTTGGGCTTCAGTCTTGGCGCTGCTTGCGGCAAGTGCGGGCTGGCATAAACTTTTGTGCAGCCGTTTTTCCCGTGAGTTCGGACTTTGGCTTTTATATTTTGTTTTAATCGCAATTCGTGCAAACGCAGATTTCTCAATCGGAATTAAAGACTTTATGATCATGGCTGCGGCACTAGTTTGGATTTTAATCCACGGTGCTTTAATGCTGGTTTATGCCAAAGTTTTTCGTGTCCGCTTCGCGATGGTTGCGACCGCAAGTCAGGCGGCGATTGGGGGAGTCATTTCCGCACCGGTTGTCGCCGCACTTTACGACCCGACTTTGATATCCGCTGCGGTGCTTATGGGGATATTTGGTAATTTAGTTGGGACTTATCTGGGCCTTCTTTTGGGGCATATCATTCGCTTGCTTTAGGTCTAGCCTCGTAATCCTGTCCACCTCCCGGTAGTGGACAAATTGTCCACTACCGGGAGGTGGACACAGGTATTTCATGTTGTGTGTTTTAAGATTCGTGATATCTGCCGATAAAGAGCTGTATGATTACAGCTATTCCCAAATCAGGCGAAGTGCATGTTTTGCTCGACCAATTTTCAGATTATCTTACTGTTGAAAAAGGTTTAGCGCGCAATTCCATTGATGCTTACCGCAGTGATTTGCTGCATTACCATCAAAGTTTGGTTGAACAAAAAGTCCGCGATTGGGCTAAGGTTGACCGCGCGCATATTATCCATTTTTTAGCGGATGAAGATAAGCGCGGGCTGGAGGCGACATCTCGCGCAAGAGCATTGGTAAGTATTAAACTCTTCCATCGTTTTCTCACCAAAGAACGTTATTTAAAGGAAGACGTAACGAGCGTGCTCGAAGCGCCGAAGACTTGGAAAAAACTGCCGCAATTTTTGACGCAAACCGAAATGGAAGAAATACTGAAGCAGCCCCGGACGCGGACGCCGCGCGGTTTACGCGATCGCGCAATTTTGGAAATTCTTTATGCCGCGGGCGCACGTGTTTCCGAAGTAGCAGGTTTGCTGAAAGACAATGTTTTTTTAAGCGAGTCATTTATCAAATGCCGGGGCAAGGGAAGTAAGGAGCGTTTGGTTCCGCTTGGAAAGACTGCGGTACAATTCGCCAATGCGTACTTGGTGATGCGTGAAGAACTTTATGGCGGCAAGCTTCCCAAATCGACTTGTCCCAATTTTTTTCTGAATCCGCGAGGGCAGCCGATCTCGCGCCAATTCGTTTGGAAAATTGTAAAAAAATACGCGCTTGCTGCCGGTATTTCAAAATTGATTACACCGCATACTTTCCGTCATTCTTTCGCGACGCATTTACTTGAAAATGGCGCAGATTTGCGCGTGGTTCAAGAGTTGCTGGGTCATTCGGATATTTCAACGACACAAATTTACACGCATGTGTCGCGAGACCGGCTTCGCAAAGTCCATGCTGAGTTTCATCCCCGCGGCTGACCTAGTGTGCGACGCTCGATAAAGCTCGCGTCGCAAAAGCATCCTCCTATTGCGGAATTTTAAAATTTTTTTTCTAGTTAAAGCCTGCCCTGTAAAATAGTTACGATTTCTATTTTTCCCACTATATCTAGTGCAATTGACAAGCCATGCCCCTATGGCTATACTTGGCTCTCTTTTAGAAGGCACAGGTTGAGAGACTTGCTTTCTTAAGTGGTTCGCCTTGAATGAGATGCGTGCTTTAGCTGAACAATTATATGTCGCTATCGTCTAGCCCGGTCTAGGACGCTGCCCTCTCAAGGCGGAAACACGGGTTCAAGTCCCGTTAGCGATACCAAACCTAAATGGTGGATGGTGCATTGTGATTAACCGATATACGCGCCCGGAAATGGGTGCGATTTGGTCTGAACAGAATAAGCTTCAAAAGTGGCTCGATGTCGAGATTGCCGCGCTGTATGCACTTGCGAAACACGACTACATTCCTAAAAATATTCCCGCGCAAGTTAAGAAAAAAGCCAAGTTTACTGTTGAGCGCACGCTTGAAATCGAAAAAGTTGTGAATCATGACGTGATTGCGTTTCTTACCAATGTTGCCGAGCATGTCGGGCCCGCCAGCCGTTATGTACATTACGGTTTAACTTCTTCGGATATTCTCGATACGGGGCTTGCTTTGCAAGTTTGGGATGCTTCCAAATTGATTCGCCAGGAAATCGTCAAGTTAATTGATGCTTTGGGTATCAAGGCACGCGAACATGAAAGAACTTTGATGGTGGGGCGTTCACATGGCGTGCATGCTGAACCGATTACTTTTGGTTTGAAGCTGGCTGTTTTTTACGCAGAATTTAACCGCAACTTGGTACGTTTCGATGCGGCGGCGGAAAATATGCGTTACGGACAAATGTCCGGCGCGGTCGGAACTTTTGCGCACATTGATCCCAAAGTTGAAAAAGACGCCTGCAAGCTTTTAGGTCTTAATCCCGCGCCGGCTTCGACGCAGGTATTGCAGCGTGACCGCCACGCCGAATATATGACGACCCTTGCTGTACTTGCGGGGTCATTAGAAAAACTTGCGACTGAAATGCGCGGATTACAGAAAACCGAAACGCTAGAAGTTCAGGAGTATTTTGCTGCCGGGCAAAAAGGTTCGTCAGCCATGCCGCATAAGCGCAATCCGATTACCTGTGAACGTATCGCGGGATTGGCACGTATTATTCGCGGCAATGCCATGGCCGCGCTTGAGAATATTGCTTTGTGGCATGAACGCGATATCACGCATTCTTCGGTTGAACGCGTTATTTTTCCTGACACTACTATATTGGTACATTACATGCTCACTCAAATGAGCTCAGTGATTAAGAATTTATTGGTGATGCCTAAGAACATGATGGCCAATATGGAAAAGAGCCGCGGAATTGTATTTTCCCAGGGGCTTTTGTTGAAGCTCGTCCGCAAAGATCTCACCCGCGAAGAAGGCTATGCGCTGGTTCAACGCGCGGCCAAAAAAGTTTGGGACGAAGGCATTACGTTGAAAGAAGCCGTGCTTTCCGATGACGCATTGATGCAGCATTTATCCCGTCAGGAAGTTGAAGAAGCTTTTGATTATGATTATCACATGCGCAACGTGCCGGTGATTATGGAACGTGCAGGAATTCCTGTGCGGACGGCTCAGGCCCGTAAAGAAGCGCGCATTAAAGAAAAGGAAATACGGAGATGAGTACCATGACTCAAAACGTTAAGACAGTTTATCAAACCGAACTTAATCTTCCCGTCGTCGGCCGCGGCAAAGTGCGCGATATTTATGCCGTGGGCTCCGACAAGCTTTTGCTTGTAACATCCGATCGCTTGAGCGCTTTCGATGTAGTTTTGCCTGATCCGATCCCAAACAAGGGCAAAGTTCTCAACCAGCTCACGATTTTTTGGTTGGATTATTTTAAAAATATTATTCCGCAGCATTTGCTTTCAACGGATGTGAAGACGATGGGACTGCCTGCGGATGTTCTGGCGAAGCATGGCGAATTGCTCGAGGGGCGTTCCGTTCTCGTCAAGCGTGCCAAGCCTTTGCCGATCGAGTGCGTTGTACGCGGATATATTACGGGTTCGGGTTGGAAAGATTATTTGAAGACCGGCTCTGTGTGTGGACACAAGCTTCCAGAGGGTCTTAAACAATGTGAGAAATTCCCCGAGCCGCTTTTTACGCCCGCGACCAAAGCCGAAAGCGGACATGATGAAAACATTGATTTTGAAACGGCAGCGAAACTTTGCGGAAAAGAAATTGCCGAAAAAGTGCGCGAGCTTTCAATTATGCTTTATGAAAAAGGTGCGGAATTTGCAAAAACCAAAGGAATCATCATCGCCGATACAAAATTTGAATTTGGAATTTTGGATGGAAAGCTTATTTTGATCGACGAAGTATTGACGCCGGATAGTTCGCGTTTCTGGCCCGCGGATCAATATGAAGTGGGGCATGACCAGCCGAGTTTTGATAAACAGATTGTGCGTAACTATTTAGACGGTTTGGATTGGAATAAGGAAGCTCCGGGGCCGAAGTTGCCCGCGGATATCGCGCTGAAGACCGGTCTTGCTTATGTAGCCGCATATGAAAAATTGACAAACAAAAAATTTAGTTAGTTTTTGTTTGTCATCCCCGCGAAGGCGGGGATCCAGTTACTAAAGACTAGATTCCCGCCTTCGCGGGAATGACAGAGAAGATTTGGAGAAACAGTATGAAATTTAAAGCCAAAGTTTTAGTTTATCTTAAAAAATCAATTCTCGACGCGCAGGGTAATACAACTTTACACGCTTTGAAGAAAATCGGTTTTGCCGAAACCGAGAGCCTGCGTATCGGAAAGTATTTTGATTTGACGCTCGAAGCTGCTTCTCAGGCTGAAGCTGAAGCAAAAGCTAAGAAAATGAGTGAGCAGGTTCTTGCAAACACCGTCATGGAAGACTTTTCAGTTGAGGTGAAAGCGCAATGAAAGCGGCTGTCATCGTTTTTCCGGGATCAAACTGCGACACAGACTGTCAGCATGCTTTACAGAATGTCATGGGTATTTCAACTGAAATGGTTTGGCATAAAGATGCCGTGCTGCCCAAAGTTGATTTAGTCGTTTTGCCGGGCGGATTCAGCTACGGCGATTATCTGCGCACTGGCGCGATTGCAAAATTTTCGCCGATTATGGAGCAGGTAAAAAAGCATGCCGAACGCGGCGGGCTTGTGATCGGCATCTGCAACGGTTTTCAAATTCTTCTGGAAGCAGGGCTTTTACCGGGAGCGATGCTGCGTAACCGTAATCAGCATTTTATCTGTAAGCATGTTTGGTTGAAAACGGAATCCAACCAAACGTCGTTTACAAGTATATTGAAGACAGGCGAGCTTTTGAATGTTCCCGTGGCACACGGTGAGGGCAATTATTACTGTGACGATGCGACACTTAAATCTTTACAGGAAGGCAAACAGATTATTTTTACGTATTCGAATGAAAAAGGTGAAGTGAATGAAAATACGAATATTAATGGATCGCGCGCCAATATCGCGGGCATTTGTAACGCAAAACGTAATGTGCTTGGCATGATGCCGCATCCTGAACGCGCCAGTGAATCAGTTTTAAGTTCATGGGACGGAAAAAAGATTTGGGAAAGTTTATTGAGTCAGGCCGGAGTGGCGCTCAAATGACAACAACTGCTGTGGAAAAAAAGATGACACCCGAAATTATCAAGGCGCATGGGATTACAACCGACGAATACAGCCGGATTTTAAAAATCCTCGGCCGCGAACCGAATTTGACCGAGCTCGGAATGTTTAGCGTGATGTGGAGCGAGCATTGCTCCTACAAAAATTCAAAGCCCATTCTCAAATTATTTTCAAAAATGAATGCGGATTTGCCGCGCCAGGAACAGCTTCTCGTGAAGCCGGGCGAAGAAAATGCGGGCATTATTGATATCGGCGACGGCTGGGCGATTTGTTTTAAAATCGAAAGTCATAATCATCCTTCCGCGATTGAGCCGTTTCAAGGTGCCGCAACCGGCGTGGGCGGGATCTTGCGTGACATTTTTACCATGGGCGCGCGGCCTGTATTGCTCATGAATTCATTACGTTTCGGAGATTTGAAGCAGCCGATTACACAGCGTTTATTTAAAGGTGTTGTTGCGGGTATCAGCCATTATGGTAATTGCATGGGGATTCCGACGGCGGGCGGCGAAGTTTATTTTGATCCTTGCTACGAAGGCAATCCGCTTGTGAATGCAATGGCGCTGGGCCTTATCCGTTCGGATGAAATTGTGCGCGGCAGCGCAACCGGCATCGGAAATTCAGTTTATTATCTTGGCGCGGCAACCGGACGCGACGGACTCGGCGGCGCGGCCTTCGCATCCAAAGAACTTTCTGAAGAAAGCCACGAAGACCGACCTGCGGTTCAAGCCGGCGATCCGTTTATGGAAAAGCTTTTGCTTGAAGCCTGCCTCGAACTTTTAAAAACCGACGCGGTTGTAGGTATGCAAGATATGGGCGCGGCGGGATTAACTTGCGCGGGCTGCGAAACAGCATCGCGCGGAAATTCAGCGGTCGAAATTGATTTACAGTATGTGCCACGCCGCGAAACAGGAATGATTCCTTACGAAATTATGCTTTCTGAATCCCAAGAGCGCATGCTTGTGATCGTAAAAAAAGGCCGCGAAAGTGAAGTGGAACGTATTTTTGAAAAATGGGATTTACATGCGGTTCGGATCGGAGAAGTCGTTGCCGGCAATGACTATATTGTTAAAGATAACGGCAAAGTTGTTGCGCAGATTCCGGCGAAAGCTCTCGCCGATGACGGTCCGGTTTATGTGCGTGAAGAACAGCGACCCGCATATTTAGCTGAGGCTTCAAAATTGGATTTATCTAAAATTCCCGAGCCAAAAGATTTCACCGTGACCTTGCTCAAACTTTTGGGACATCCTTCGCTTGCAAGTAAAGCATGGGTTTGGGAACAGTACGATCACATGGTCCGTACCGACACTGTTTTTTATCCCGGTCATGATGCTGCGTTAATCCGCGTTAAAGGGACGAATAAGGGCATTGCGGTTTCGACTGATTGCAATAGCTTGTATGTTTATCTTGATCCTTATCGCGGAGGAACCATTGCCGTGGCTGAAGCGGCCCGCAATGTCGCATGTACAGGAGCGCGTCCGGTCGGTATGTCAAATTGTTTAAACTATGGTAACCCAATGAAGCCGGAAATTTTCTGGCAATTCCATCAATCGGTTTTGGGCCTCATCGAATCCTGCAAAACACTTGAAATTCCGGTGACCGGCGGCAATGTCAGCTTTTATAATGAAAGTCCGCAAGCCGCTGTTTTTCCGACGCCGACGATTACGATTGTAGGCTTGCTTGATAATCTTGAAAATCGCGTCCCGTCTTCATTTCAAAATGAAGGTGATTTGATTTTTGTCGTGGGCGAAACCAAAAATGAAATCGGCGCCAGCCATTATTTAATGGTTGAGCATGGTTTGCAGAAAGGCGTGCCGCCGATTCTTGATTTAAAGCGTGAAAAAAATCTTCAACAGTTTTTAATCGCAGCTGCCGCGCAGAAGCAAGTCAACTCCGCGCATGACACATCAGAAGGCGGATTGGCATTTGCACTTGCAGAATGCTGCTTTAAGAACTGTAAAGGTTTGGGCGCCGTAGTGGATGGCCTTGAGCTTATCCGTCACTCTGAACTGCGTGATGATGCGCTTTATTTCGGTGAAAGCCAGTCACGCGTGATTATTTCTGTAAATGCCGGTAAGAAAGAATCCGTGATTAAGCTTGCAATGCAATATGACTTACCGATTCTTCCGCTTGGAAAAGTCTCTGGTAAAGAATTGATCATGGATAAGTTGCAGATTTCGGTTGAAAAAATGAAACAGGTCTTTGATTCCGCCATTCCAAACATCATGGACGCATAAATGGACATTTTTAAGTACCAGCGGTTGCTCAAAAAAGCTCAGATGCAAGACGCGGCCGAGCGATTGCGGAGGCGTGCAAAGACGCACGCCGCACAAAAGAGCGGTGGACGCGACGCAGCAGGTGAATTTTTTCAGCAGCCGCAGCACTATTGTGGAGTGTTCGGGATTTACAACCATCCCGAAGCAGCGCGTCTAACGCATCTCGGTCTTTTCGCTTTGCAGCATCGCGGTGAAGAAGCTGCTGGTATTTGCACATCCGACGGACGTGAACTCCACCTGATTAAAAATCGCGGTCTAGTTGGAGAAGTCTTCAACGAGGAAAGTTTTGCCAAGCTTCCGGGCTCGAGCGCAATCGGACATGTTCGTTACTCAACTACCGGCTCATCCAACCTTTTAAATACCCAGCCGTACAAAGTGAACTATTTAAAAGGACAGCTCGCGGTGGGGCATAACGGTAATTTGGTGAATGCGCAGCAACTGCGCGCGGACCTCGAAGCATCTGGCGCGATTTTTGGCAGCACGATGGATTCCGAGGTTTTTGTGCATCTTATGGCCAATCCCGCGTACCCAACGTTGGAAGAAGCTCTAACGCACACTGTAAAGAAAGTCGAGGGCGCGTACTCGCTCGTTATGCTGACTCAAAAAGAATTGATCGGCGTGCGTGATCCAAATGGTTTTCGTCCACTTTGCTTAGGTAAAATCGGCGGATGCTACGTGATTGCTTCCGAAACCTGCGCGTTTGATTTAGTGGAAGCGGAATTAATCCGTGAAATTGAACCGGGCGAAGTCGTGATTATTGACGAGAACGGAGTGAAGAGCTTTTTCCCGCACGGCCGTAACTCGCGGAAGCCCGCTCAATGTGTTTTTGAATTTGTTTATTTTGCGCGTCCCGATTCGAATATTTTCGGAAATAACGTTGCGCTGGTACGTGAAGAATTAGGCCGTCAGCTTGCCAAAGAAACAAACGTAGCCGCTGATCTTGTCATTCCGGTGCCGGACTCAGGCAATTTTGCGGCCATGGGATATTCAAAGCAATCCGGAATTCCTTTGGGGCATGGCTTCACACGCAACCATTATATTGGGCGAACCTTTATTAATCCCGAACAGGGACAGCGGACACTCAAAGTAAAAATTAAACTGAATCCGATTAAGCAGGTTGTGAAAGATAAACGCGTTGTGGTGGTGGATGATTCGATTGTGCGCGGCAACACGGCAAAATCGCGCGTCAAGCTTTTGCGTGCCGCGGGAGCCAAGGAAGTGCATATGCGCATCAGCTGTCCGCCACATCTTTGGCCATGCTATTACGGGATTGATTTTCCTTCAAAAACGGAACTGATCGCATCCAACATGGAAATCAGCGAAATCAAAAAATATTTAGATGTCGACAGCATTGGTTATCTGTCGCTCGATGGCATGCTGCAGGCAACAGGCAAGAATCCCAACGATTTTTGCTCGGCTTGTTTTGACGGAAAGTATCCGACTAAAATTACGGATGAAATTGATAAATTGAAGCTAGAAAGAAAAACGAGTTTATTCGCATGAGCCTATTTTTGTTTTGCTCTGGGCTGCGCCCAACCGCTAAGAGGCAATAATAGTGACAAAAAAACCTCTGAAAAAATGGACCTACGAAGCCGCGGGTGTGCCGCATTTAAAAGGCGACCCAAAATATAACGGAGAAATCCGCAATTGGATCGGCTCAACCAAAATTCCCGGTGTGATGGGCAGTGCCACGGGCTTCGCGTCGATGTTTGATTTAAGTGCGCGGGGTATTAAAGATCCTGTTATGGTAACTTCGACGGATGGTGTGGGTACCAAGTTGGAACTTGCGTCATTGCAAAAAAAGCATGATACGATCGGAATTGATTTGGTCGCGATGTGCGTGAACGATATTCTCGCGGTCGGTGCGGCGCCCGTTGTCTTTTTAGATTATTTTGCGACAGGAAAGTTTAATCCCAAAACGACGCGTGAAGTTTTAAGAGGTGTAGTCGAAGGCTGCCGCCAGGCCGGCTGCGCGCTTGTGGGCGGTGAAACCGCGATTATGCCCGGATTTTACCAAACATCAGGCGGACATTCACAATACGATGTGGCTGGTTTTTCAGTAGGGCTAGTTTCCAAAAGCCGGATTATCGACGGCAGTAAAATAAAAAAGGGCGATGTTGTTTTAGGTATCGCATCATCCGGCGTGCATTCAAACGGTTTTTCGCTTGTGCGGAAATTATTTTCAAAAAAGGAATTATCCGGGAAAATCGGGCAATCGCTTTTAACTCCGACGCGAATTTATGTGAAACCTGTTTTGCGTTTGATGCAGTCTGTTTCGCTCCTGGGAATCGCGAATATTACCGGAGGCGGCTTGGTTGATAATTTGCCGCGCATTTTGCCCAAAGGCCTTTCGGCCGCGATTGATGCGAAGAGTTGGACAGTACCTGATATTTTTAAAAAGATGCAAAGTGCGGGCGGTATCAATTCGCGTGAAATGTTCCGTACTTTTAATATGGGGATCGGTATGACGCTTGTCATGCGCCCTGATCATGCGGCGACAGCGCAAAAAATTTTAAAATCATTGGGTTTTGTGTCATGGAAAATCGGTCACATTGTTTCCGGTAAACAGCAAGTGGAGATTGCATGAAAGTCTTAGTGGTTGGTTCCGGCGCGCGCGAGCATGCGTTGATTTGGAAAATGAAGCAAAGTCCGATTGTTACCAAGATTTTTGCCGCGCCAGGGAATGCTGGCATCGCGGATATCGCGGAATGTGTTTCAATTAAAGTTGAAGACATTCAAGGTTTGCTTGATTTTGCTTTAACAGAAAAAATCGGATTGACGGTAGTGGGTCCGGAAATTCCACTTGTACTCGGAATTCAAAATGCTTTTCACGAACGCGGGCTTAAAGTATTTGGACCTTCAAAAGAAGCCGCATATCTTGAAGGCAGTAAAGTTTTTTCCAAGCAAATGATGACAAAATATGGAATTCCTACCGCGGAATATGAAATCTTTTCCAACCCAAACGAAGCCAAGCATTATGTGATTGAAACTGAAATGCCGGTTGTGATTAAGGCCGATGGGCTCGCAGCGGGCAAAGGCGTTATTATTTGTGAAACAGCCGAACAGGCGGTTGCCGCAATCACGCAAATCATGGAACAAAAAATTTTCGGAGATTCCGGAAATAAGATTGTGATTGAGGAAAAATTAGAAGGCGAGGAGATTTCCGTTTTTGCTTTAACTGACGGAGAAATGGTTTTACCTTTAATCAGCGCGCGTGACCATAAGCGTGCTTATGATAATGATCAGGGGCCGAATACCGGCGGAATGGGCGCTTTTTCACCGAACCCCCAATTTTCAGATGCAGACACTCAGGAAATGGTTCGGGTCGCGATTGAACCGCTTGTGAAGGGCATGAAAAATGAAGGCAAGCCTTTTCGTGGTGTCGTATTCGCGGGGATCATGATGACGGCAAAAGGCCCGTATGTGCTTGAATACAACGCGCGTTTTGGTGACCCCGAAACCGAAGTCATTTTACCGCGTTTAAAATCCGATATAGTTCCGTTATTCCAGCAAATCAGCGAAGGCCGTTTAACGACACGGCAGCTTGATTGGGATATGCGTCCATGCATGACCGTTGTGATGGTTTCAGGCGGTTATCCCGGTGGTTACGCCAAGGGCCATCCGATTCATGGACTTCAAGCCTCTGCGCAAAGAAAAGATGTTTGCGTGTTTCATGCTGGAACCGCTTTTAACGATTCGAAGCAAGTTGTAACGGCGGGTGGGCGTGTGCTGGCGGTAACGGCCTGGGGTGAAACTATGCGTGAGGCGTTTGACCGCGTTTACCAGGCAGTTTCCGACATTAAATTTAAAGATGCGTATTTCCGCCGCGACATAGGCAAGAAGACGTTGGAAGTACTGCGCTGATATATTTTGCTCTGTGCCAATGGCACAACCGCACAATTATGTTTAGCTCTGGCTTCGCTCAACCGCGAAGTCTATAAAATAAGGAGAAGGTTAGTATGTCAAAAGTTCAAGTATCAATTCTTATGGGCAGTGACTCGGATTGGGAAGTTATGAAAGAAGCCTATGATGCCATGAAGGAATTTGGCGTTGTAAGCGATATGAACGTGATGTCAGCTCATCGCACGCCGCATGAAGTTGGGGAATTTGTCTCACGCGCGGTGAGTGACGGTAAGAAAGTGATTATCGCAGGCGCGGGCAGCGCGGCGCATTTGGCGGGAGTTTGTGCGGCGCATACGACATTACCCGTTATCGGTGTTCCGCTCAATGCCACTTCATTGGGCGGATTTGACGCTTTGCTTGCTACAGTTCAAATGCCCGCAGGTATTCCTGTTGCGACTGTCGCGGTTGGGAAGTCGGGCGCGCGCAATGCAGGTATTTTGGCTGTGCAAATTTTGGCGACTTCGGACGCGGTATTGGCAAAAAAATTAACAGAATTTAAAAAGACCATGGCCGACAAAGTAAAAGAAAAAAATGCGCGCATGCAGAAGACGCTGTGATATTTTTTTCTCTGCGTAAACGCAACCGAGAAACCTAATAAACTATGACTGAAACAGCGACAGCAGTAAAAAAAGTTTTAGTGGTTTGCACGGGGAATACATGCCGTTCTCCGATGGCGGAAGCCCTGCTCCGTTTAGAATTTAAGAAAAAAGGTTATGGCTCGCGCGTGGAAGTTTCTTCCTGCGGAACAGGAACCCGTGACGGAATTCCAGCCGCTTCAGAAGGTGTTTTTGTGATGCGTAACCGTGAAATTGATATTAGTCCGCATCGCAGCCGTAAAATCAAACCGGAATTTTTAAAAGACGCGGCCTTAATTATTGCCATGAATCCGATGCATACGGAGGCATTACTTGCGACCAATCCGGAAGTGAAGCCTAAGCTGATGACGTTTCAAATTACGGATCCGGTCGGAATGAGTATTCGTGTTTATCAGGAGACGCTTGATTCAATTCAGGTTCAAATTACAAAAGAATGGCCGGAAATCTTAAAAAGGCTGGGATTGTAATGAATATTCAAAAAATTGCGTTAGCCTGTGATCACCGCGGCATTGCGATTAAAAATGAAATTATCGGTTATTTAAAGAAGCGCGGAATCGAAGCGCTTGATTTTGGGACCAATACGGAAGCTTCCTGCGATTATCCCGATTTTATTTTACCGGCCGCGGTTTCGCTCTCAAAAGGCGAATCGCAACGCGCGATCGGGATTTGCTATACGGGTATCGGCAGTGTGATTGCTGCGAATAAGGTCAAAGGTGTGCGAGCGGCTTTGGTCGAAGATGTTCCTCGCGCCCGGTTGACGCGTCAGCATAATGATTCCAATATGCTGATTCTTGCGTCAGGTTTTCATTCCAGTAACGAATTAATGCAAATTGTCGAAGCCTGGCTCGACACCGACTTCGAAGGAGGCCGTCATGAGCACCGCGTTCGCAAAATCGAGTCCTATGAAAACAAACACATCGCTTCTTGAGCAATTAAAAAAAGGCGACCCCGCGATTTATGAATGCGTGCGCAATGAAATGCGTCGGCAAAATCAGGGGATTGAGCTGATCGCCAGCGAGAATTTCACCTCGCTTGCCGTGATGGAAGCGATGGGTTCGGTGCTGACCAATAAATATGCCGAAGGTTATCCCGGAAAACGCTGGTATGGCGGCTGCGAATATGTCGATGTGGTTGAACAGCTAGCGATTGACCGGGCTAAAAAGCTTTTCGGCGCGGAGCATGCGAATGTTCAGCCGCATAGCGGTGCTTCCGCGAATACGGCGGTCTTTATGGCGGTTTTAAATCCCGGTGATAAAATTCTCGGGATGAATTTATCGCATGGCGGACATTTGACGCATGGGCATCCGATGAATTTTTCGGGTAAGTTCTATCAAATTATTCCTTATGGCGTGAGCAAAGAAACCGAAACGATTAATTATGACGAACTCGACGCTTTAGCGCGCGAGCACAAGCCTAAACTCATTTTGATGGGCGCTTCGGCCTATTCACGGCAGATTGATTTTGCGCGTGCGAGAAAAATCGCAGATGAGGTTGGGGCGTTAGTGATGGTCGATATGGCGCATTTCGCGGGATTGGTCGCGGTTGGCGCGCATCCTAATCCGGTTCCGTATGCTGACATTGTGACAACGACAACGCATAAAACTTTGCGCGGACCGCGCGGCGGCTTAATTCTTTGCAAAGAAAAATATGCCAAGGCTATTGATTCAGCGGTGTTTCCCGGAGTCCAAGGCGGACCTTTGATGCATGTGATTGCGGGCAAAGCCGTTTGTTTTCATGAAGCACTGCAGCCTTCGTTTAAAGATTACGGATTGCAAGTTGTCAAAAATGCGAAAGCGCTTTGCGAAGCGATGAAAGCTAAAGGCTGGCGCATCGTATCCGGCGGAACGGACAATCATTTAATGCTTGTTGACGTAAAATCAAAAGGTTTTAACGGCAAGCAGGTCCAGGAAGCTTTGGACGTGGTGCATATCACGGCAAATAAAAATACGATTCCGTTTGATGCGGAGTCGCCGTTCAAAGGTTCGGGTATTCGTCTCGGAACACCCGCGGTAACAACGCGCGGTTTAAAAGAGCCCGAAATGAAACTGATCGCAGGCTGGATTGATGACACGATGAAAAATCTTGATAACGAAAGCGAACTTTCCAAAATTCGCGCCCAGGTGTTGGATTTAATGGCAAAGTTTCCGCTTTATCCGGAGATTAACGGCTGATGCTTTGCCCCTATTGTAAAGTTGATAACGATAAAGTTCTCGATTCACGCTCGGTCAGCGATGGGGTGGTGATTCGCCGCCGCCGCGAATGTATCGGCTGCGGCCGACGTTTTACGACTTATGAGCGGATCGAGGAAATGCCGCTTTTCGTGATTAAGAAGGACCAGCGGCGTGAACCTTATGACCGTATTAAAGCCTTGGCGGGCGTGTATAAAGCCTGCGAGAAAAGGCCTGTGCCGCTTTCGGTGCAAGATGAAGTAGCTGAAGAGCTTGAGAAAATGATCCGAGATAAGTATGACAAGGAAATTCCCGCGAAAATGATCGGAGAATTTATTATGCGCAAACTCGCAAAAATTGATCAAATTGCGTATGTCCGGTTTGCGAGCGTTTACCGTGAATTTCAAGACGTCAGTCATTTTATGGATGAACTCAAGGGACTTTTAGATAAGTCTAAAAAATAGTCCTTAATACTGTGCTTGAAGGGGGGTCGGCGTTATGGTATAAAAATGCCGACTTGTAGAGGGTTGAATTGCGTTAAACTGTTTTTTTAATTAACTCGGTAACAGCGCTGAGTTTTGGAATTCAAATTATTTGAATCCTAATGAAGCACTTGTAACCACAAAAGGAGAATATCATGGCGAAAGCAAATTCCGCGTTTATGAAACCGTTGACAGTGAGCGATAGTCTTGCCGCTGTTGTGGGGAAAGGTCCGATGCCGCGCAGTGAAGTTGTGAAGAAGATCTGGGTTTACATCAAGAAGAATAAGCTTCAGGACGACAAGAACAAACGTAATATCAATGCTGATGCAGCATTGAAAGTTGTTTTTGGCGGAAAAGCCGTCGTCAATATGTTTGAGATGACTAAGCTTGTTTCCAAGCACCTCTCGTAATTTTTGATTCAATCGGGCGGGAGTTAAACGCTCCCGCCCGTATCAATTTGTTTTTATTATGGTTGTAAGATTTTTTATAGTAGCGGGTTTTATCTTAGCGCTTGTCGCCGCGGGCGGTTCATTTTCTATTTATCAATCCTACCAAACGGAACGCGAACAACGTCTTGATGCCGAAAGCAAGTTTATGCAGGCGCAGGATTCCGCCGCCGCAATTAAAGCCGACATGGAGCAACAAAAATCACGCGTGGTTGATTTAGAAGGCCAAGTCGAGTCCCTGAAGAAGGAAAGTCAAAATTTTAAAACTCAGCAAGCCGCAAAAGACACTGAAATTCAAAGTCTAAAAAATGATATCGCTTCAAAGTCTGAAGAGCTTCTGAAGTTAAAAGGGCAGCTGGAAACTTATAAGCAAAAGGAACGAATTCCTGCGGCTGTCGGCACGAATGTTTCAGGTCTTGCGGGAGCGGCTGCACCCTCTTCAACGACGCCTGTTTTAAAGCTGGAACCAAGCGGTGCTTCCGCAGTGATTCCAGCCGAAGCGCCGCCGTCCGATGACAGCCGTATTTTGACGGTTAACCGCAAGTTCAATTTTATTGTTGTGAATCTTGGATTGCGCGATGGTTTAAGAATGGGCGATAAAGTTCAGGTTGTTCAGGGCGGTAATCCAAAAGCTTCGGCGCAAATTGAAAAAATTTACGATAAATTTTCAGCGGCAACGTTGCTTGATGAAGATAAAGGAAATCCTGTTCATGAAGGCGACTCTGTTCGTAAAGGTTAATTTTCTTATTTGGGCCTGCCTATTGGCCTCATTTCTTTTCTTTTTCTCAGCTGCGTTTGCTGCGGGTGATTCCACTGGCGCGAGTTCTGATCAGCTGCTTCAAATCAATAAGAAGCTCGATGAGTCACAAAAGCGCGAAGAACGGATTCTTGCCAATCAGGAAAAAATTATCGCTGAAATTATAAAATCCCGTAAATGGGCATATAATAACTAACTCCTCATGTCCGACCTTGTTTTTGAGGGTTCCCGGCGTTTTTTGGGAACTTTGCAGCCCTCCGGTGATAAATCCGTTTCCCACCGCGCGCTTCTTTTTGGGGCGATTTCTTCCGGCGTGAGCCGTTATGAAGGCTTTCTCGCGTCCGAAGATTGTCTTTGCACCTTGCAAGCCCTCCGTGACTTAGGTGTTACCATCCGGCATGATCCCGCGAATCAAACCATCGAAGTCCATGGCGTTGGAATGCATGGACTCAAACAGCCCGCAGTTGATCTCAATATGGGTAATTCCGGAACCGCGATGCGCTTGATGCTCGGCCTTTTAGCGGGACAAAAATTAAGCGCGACACTTTTTGGCGATGCTTCACTTTCTTCCAGGCCGATGCGTCGCGTAACCGATCCCTTGAAGCAGATGGGGGCGCAGATCAAAGGCGGGGAAAAAGGTAATTTTGCGCCGCTTACAATTCAAGGCGGAAAACTAAAAGCGATCGAATTTCACAATAAGTTACGCAGCGCGCAACTAAAATCCGCGCTGCTGTTTGCCGGAATGTATGCTGACGGTGTAACAAAAATTATTGAAGATATCCCTTCCCGCGATCACACGGAAAGATTTTTAAATGCCGCAGGGGCGGTCTTTAAACAACAGGGCGGTATTTTGGAAATTCAAAAGACCGAATCTTTAAAAGCATTGTCAGGGCGCATCCCGGGCGATATTTCTTCCGCGGCTTTTTTTATCGTGGGCGCGAGTTTAACCCCAGGCTCCGACGTGACATTCCGCCATGTTGGTTTAAATCCGACACGTGTGGGTTTACTCAACGTTTTGAAACGCATGGGCGCTCATATTGAAGTGACGCAGGAAAGCGATATTCCCGAACCTATCGGAGCTATCCGCGTACGCGGCAGCAAACTAGCCGGAACCCGGATTAAGCATGATGAAATTCCTGCGTTGATTGATGAGCTTCCAATTTTGATGGTAGCGATGTCGCTTGCGGAAGGTGAAAGCCTCGTTTCGGGAGCGGAAGAATTACGGGTTAAAGAAACTGATCGAATTTTGGCGATGGTGACCAACCTTAAAAAAGCGGGTGCTGACATTGAGGAGCTAGTGGATGGCTGTATTGTTCGTGGTGTTGCATCTTTGAAGGGCGCGGAGATTGACAGTTTTGGGGATCATCGCGTGGCGATGAGTTTTGCGGTCGCAAGCTGTGCCGCGGCAGGCCCCATGCGCATTTTGAATACCGATTGCATCGCGACATCTTATCCAGATTTTACCCGCCATTTTAAGCTTTTAACCGCCGGTTGAGTCGAGCCATCCTGTTTCATTTGACAGGGTTAGGGGTGTTGCTTATACTAGCCCCCAATTTCAGACCCATTTTAAGCAAGTGATGGTGACATGTTTTTCATTGACCGAATTCTTAGTTTCTTTTCAAGCGATATCGGAATTGATCTTGGAACCGCCAATACTCTTGTGTATGTCAAGGGGCAGGGCGTAGTCCTTTGTGAACCCTCCGTCGTCGCCGTTGATAAAGTGACGGGACAAGTGCTTAAAGTCGGCGAAGAAGCGAAGCGTATGTTGGGCCGTACTCCCGGAAGTATTGTTGCTATCCGTCCGATGAAAGATGGCGTGATTGCTGATTTTGATATTACCGAAGCTATGCTGCGCCATTTTATTCAAAAAGTTCACCGCAAAAATACTCTCATCAGTCCGCGCGTTGTCATTGCCGTACCGAGTGGAATCACCGAAGTTGAAAAACGCGCCGTGAAAGATTCTGCGGAACGCGCCGGAGCCCGTTCGCCGGTTTATTTAGTTGAAGAACCGATTGCCGCTGCGATTGGTGTGGGCCTCCCGATTCAGGAGCCGACCGCAAGTATGATCGTGGACATCGGCGGCGGTACAACTGAAATCGCCGTGATTTCTTTGGGCGGAATTGTTTTTTCAAAAAGTTTACGCGTCGGCGGTGATGAATTTGATGATGCCGTTATTTCCCACCTTAAAAAATCTTACAATCTTTTGATTGGTGAAAGAACCGCGGAAGAAATTAAAATCCGTATCGGTTCCGCGTATCCGCTTGAAGAAGAAATGACGATGGATGTCAAAGGTCGCGATATTTTGGCCGGTCTTCCCAAGACAATTACAGTGACCAGCGAAGAAATTCGTGAAGCTCTTTCCGAGTCTCTTTCCGCGATTTTAGAAGGCGTGCGTATCGCGCTTGAACGTACTCCGCCGGAACTTTCTTCCGACTTAATCGATAAGGGTTTAATTTTAGCGGGCGGCGGTTCTTTGATTCGCGGGCTTGATAAGCTAGTAAGCGAAGAAACAGGTTTGCCAGTTCATATTGCAGATGATCCGTTAACTGCCGTTGCCCTCGGTACAGGCCGCTATTTGACCGATTTTAATTTGCTTAAGAGTTTGTCTGTGAATCGCGGCGGCGCGAGTGCCCGCGAATACTGATTAACGAGCGTCCGGTAAATTGGGAGATCATTTTGCCGGTGAAATTCCTCGAGAGTTACCCCGCCGATATTGATTCGATACGAGTTCTTATGACACGCCTAGTCTATTTACTATTGTCCTGCAAAATTTATTCGCGATATGTTTAAACGTTTTTTAGCCTTTGCCGCCGCGGCCTTCGTCCTAATTGCTTTTACTTTCCAATTTCCAAAAATCCGCAATGTCACGGGCGTATGGGCTCACTCCTTCTTCCGGCCTTTTTTAGAATCAACCAGCCTTGTCAGCGCTCAAGCGGGGCATGTGCGCAACCAGTTTTATAATTATTGGAACGCAATTGATAAGCAGCATGAACAAGAACAGGAAATCAATGAGCTTGAGTCAAGGCTTGTGCATTTTGATGAAGTTCTGGGAGAAAATAACCGTTTGAAACGCCTGCTTGATTTTCGTGATTCACTTTCGCAAAAAGCCGTCGGTGTCCGAATTATGGGGTATGGACTCAAACCCTGGAAAAAGTCTGTGTTGTTGAATAAGGGAAGCAGCCAAGGTATTAAGCCCTTGTCCGCTTTGGTTGTGCCTTCGGGACTTGTGGGGCGAATTGTAGATGTGGGTTTGCTTTCATCCCAGGCTATTTTTTTAACGGACCCCGAATCCCGCGTCACGGCGGTGACGCTCAATAGCCGCGCGCAAGGAATTGCGGAGGGAAATGGCGGCGACAAGCTCAAGCTGCGGTACCTGAATTTAGATGATGCGGTTCAAGTCGGCGAAATTGTGGTTACTTCCGGTCTCAGCGATATTTACCCAAAAGGTTTGCGGGTCGGCCGGATTGAGTCTGTTGAGCGCGATCCGGATGGTTTGCATTTGTCGGCGACGGTTCGTCCGGCTGTAAAATTTTCAAGAATTGAGGAAATGCTGTGTTTGGAACCCTCCGATTTAAAATAGTTCTCCTTTCGCTTGGACTGTTAATTTTTGACTGCTGCATTGCGCCGGTCATTGAAGTATCAGGCGCGCGGCCGGTCTTTTCATTTTTATTGATCGCCTATGCCGCATTCCACTGGGATTCCCATCGAATTTTGCCGCTGGCCGCTTTTCTTGGTTTAGCGCGAGATATCTTGGGGGGGGGGATTTTGGGCGTTGAAATGTTGGCGCTTGTTTGTGGCGGGTTTGTGTTTGATGCGGTCGCGCATAAAATCGAACGGGAATTTCCTGGAATTTATTTTTTATTGACCGTGATCTTTTGCTTTTTTGTTCTTTCCGGAGAAATAGTTTTGGACTCCATTTTGGGCAGAGTCTCATTGGTGGGCTGGGAACACCTGCGCGTTATTTTTATGAGCTCCGTTTATACCGGATTATTTTTGCCGCTCTTTTATCAAATCGCGGATTTTCTTTTTAAGCCGCATTCGGAACTACGACAGTATGATCTTTTCAGAGCTTGATCCGAATCGGATACCGTTGTGATCGGCAGGCATCATCTTTTTCAGACGACGATTCTCAGCTTAATCGCTGTTTTAACCGGCGGCCTTTTTTATATGCAGGTCATACGTGGCGATGAATTCGCTCAAATGAGCGAAAGAAATTATATTCGTCTCATTCCGCTTGAAGCGCCGCGCGGCCGTGTTTTTGACGCTCAGGGGCGACTGCTGGCCGCCAACCGGCCCTCTTTTGATGTGGTTGCAATTCCTGAAGACGTGCGGGCCACAACTTTTGCTCAGCTCGCGCCTTTGCTCGGAATGACGCCGCTGGAAGTGCGCAAGCGTTTGGCCGAGAAACGGGAATATAATTTCGCGCCCGCGGTTATTGCCGAGGATGTTTCTCAGGAGCTTGCCTATAAAATTGAAGAACATCGTCCCGAATTGCCGGGAGTTTCCATTCGCGTTTCCGGAATTCGTTATTACCCTTACGGAAAAACAGCTTCGCATATCATCGGCTATATCGGAAAAATCAGTCCCACAGAATATGAAAAATCTGACCGCGGGCGGTTTGGAATGAATTCCATGGTCGGGCGCGCGGGCTTGGAGCGGTCCTATGATGAAGATCTACGCGGCTGGCGCGGCGGAAAAACAATCCAGGTCAATTCTGCCGGGCGGCTTGTGAAAGTTATTTCGGCGCGCAACCCGGAACCTGGAAAAGACGTGCATTTGACGATTGATTTGGAATTCCAAAAAAAGATTATGCAGATGATTGAAGGCAAGACTGCGACGGTGGCGGTGATTGATTTGGAAACCGAAGGTTTGTTGGCCCTCGCAAGTACGCCGGCGTATGACCCCAATGTTTTTGTCAGCCCGGTGCGCAGCGATGAAAGAACCGAGCTTTTGACCAGCACGCATTCGCCGTTGCTGGATCGAGCGATGAATTCAGCTTATCCTCCCGGTTCGATTTTTAAACTTGTTACGGGCCTTTCAGGCCTCGAAACGGGAGCTATCCAGCCGGGAAGCCGGTTTTATTGCGGAGGACAGTTTTTTACAAGTCCAAAAGCGCGGCCCATGAAATGCTGGTGGCATACAGGCCATGGCAGTATTAATTTATATGAAGCGCTTGAACGCTCATGCAATGTTTACTTCTATAATGTGGCGCGCAAAGTGGGACCAGAGCAAATTGCTTACCACGCGCGTTTGTTTGGTTTTGGCGCGCCATATTCATTGGAAACCGGCCAGGTTACGGCGGGGCTGATTCCTGACCCGCAGTGGAAAATGAAAAAAATGCATGAAAAATGGTATGAAGGCGAAACGTTGAATATGGGAATCGGCCAAGGTTATGTTCAAGCCAATCCGCTGCAAATCCTACGCATGACTTCGATGATCGCAAAAGACGGAGAAATCGTTGAGCCGCATCTTGTAAAAAAAGAAAAGGATCCCATGGCGCGCAAGCCGCGTTTGCCGGTAAAGCGTGAAAACCTTGCCGCTCTGCGCAAGGGCATGTTTCAAGTGGTTCAATCACCTTATGGCACAGGACAATTAGCGCGTGTCGATTATGCCAGGCTCGCGGGTAAAACAGGCACGGCTCAAAATCCGCCGCATGAACCCCATAGTTGGATGACCGGTTTTCTGCCATTTAATAAGCCCAAGCTTGCGCTCGTTGTTTTTGTTGAAAATGGGGGATCGGGCGGTATTACCAGCGGGAAAATTGTTAAGCAGGTTCTTATGGCCGCGAAGGAGCAAAACCTTGTTTAAACTTTTTCGCAGGATTCACTTCTCGATGCTTTTTGCGATGCTGGGGCTTTCTGTTCTAGGCGTGCTTTTTATTTTCAGCGCATCTTATGACCAGCCCGGATATTTTGAGCTCAAGCAATGTGTTTGGATCGCGGCCGGAATCGCGGTTTATTTTATGACCGCCTCAGCAGGTTACCGCACTTTTCTGAGCCTGTCTTATTTGCTTTATGTTGTATCCGTTATTTTGTTGGTGGCAGTAGCGTTATTTGGACAAAAAGTTTATGGGGCGCAGCGATGGCTGACTCTGGGGCCGCTTGTCGTTCAGCCATCTGAGTTCGCAAAAATTTTTACGCTTGTCGCGGTTGTTAAGTATGTCGGGAATTACGACCCGAGAAATAATCAGTTCAAAGCTATCGGCGGGGCGACTGCGATTGTCATACTGCCATTTTTATTTATTTTAAAACAACCCGATTTAGGCAGTGCTTTGTTGTTTATTCCAATGTTGCTTGCGGTTCTTTTTTTATGGGGGATTCGCATTCGGTATCTCATTTTAACAATTACTTCCGCGCTGATTGCCATGCCGATCGCGTGGAATTTTTTGAAGCCCTATCAGAAAAAACGTTTACTTGTTTTTATCGATCCCAACGCGGATCCGCTCGGTTCAGGCTACACCGCTCTTCAATCTAAGATTGCGGTCGGCTCGGGAGGATTATTTGGAAAAGGTTATTTGCTCGGCACACAAACCCAGCTTAATTTTGTACCTGAGCATCATACGGATTTTATTTTCAGTGTCGTGGGGGAGGAATGGGGGTTCATCGGCTCCTTGGCGGTAATTTGTTTGTATGTTTTGCTTTTTATCGCTCTTTTCAGAATATGTGATCAGACCACGGACCCCAAGGCAAAAATGCTGGTGAGCGGCGTATCCGCGCTCATTTTTGCCCAAGTTTTTATCAATATCGGAATGACATTTGGCTGGATGCCCATCACCGGATTGACATTGCCCTTCGTGAGTTATGGGGGGTCGTCCTATATTTTAATGTGCTTTTGCTTGGCGTTAGCTTTGAGCGTTCACAGGGAACGATCCATATTTTAACTAGTTATTGATAGCTTCTTTCGAGCCAAATAGATAGAATTCCTCGTTTCAATTTTCGGGGTGTAGCTCAGCTTGGCTAGAGCGCTTGCTTTGGGAGCAAGATGTCGTAGGTTCAAATCCTGCCATCCCGATACTAAAAGACCGAGATTCATTCTCGGTCTTTTAGTATTTGAGCTCAGGATTTGAAGGGAGCTTCGCAATTTATAAAGCTGAACGGCTCAAAAAACTGACTTAATGTCAGATTTTTGAAAAGTGAAGACGGCGCGAAGCGGGAGGCGACTCAAAGCGAATGCCGCGGCTAGCGGACATAAGCGAAGAGCGTCAAATCCTGCCAACCCGATTTTTATGATCCTCAGGATCATAAAAATCTTCGATCAGTTATATTTTGCTCTGGGCTTCGCCCAACCGCATCTCGCGCCAATGGCGTAACCTGCGTGCTGCTGGTCAATCTTAATCATGCTTGATCAGGTGCATCCTACCACGAGCTTGCCTGGTCTGTGTCTTTGATCGAAATAAAATAAGAAGTTGCATTTTCTCCGGCATTTCGTTACATTTATTAGATGGGAAGCAGGAGCTTGTTGCCCTATTACTTGTTGTTAGCGACCTCGAACACCCCCATGGATGATGTTTCTGCTGAAGTTTTGCAGAAAATATCCGTAAATTAAAGGGTTGCTTTGGCTCCTTTTAATGAATTTATAAAAATATATGAAGCCGATTTTTACGGCAAAGGATTAGTATAAAAATGGAACATAGCGGTTACGCAAAACGAAAACTGATTTGGCGCAATATTCTATTTTTTGTGTTCACTACCCTTGTTGCTTTGGTGGGTTGTCCTTTATACCTTCTGCATTATGGGATTTCTCCGTCTATTATTGGGTTGACCGCTTTTTTTATGGTGGCAACTGGCATGTCAATTACGGTGGGGTATCATCGCTTGTTTGCCCACGCGACCTTCAAAGCGCATCCCGTCGTTCGTTTTCTCCTTCTTTTTTTTGGTGCAGCGGCCTTTCAACAGGCAGCCTTAGAATGGTCTGCACAGCATCGTGATCATCACCGTTATGTTGATACAGATCGTGATCCTTACGATATTAAAAAGGGATTCTTTTACGCGCATATCGGCTGGCTTATTTTTTGGGAGCATGTTGTAGATTTTGATAATGCGCATGACTTGGCCAAAGATCCCATGGTCGCACATCAAAATAAGCACTATTTTGCGTGGTGCATTGTTGCAGGGGTAATTACGCCGGTGCTCATCGGCGCTCTTATGGGGCACGCTTTAGGAGCCTTTCTTTTTGCGGTTTGCCTGCGCATTACGCTTGTTTATCATTCCACCTTTTGCATTAATTCGGTTTGCCATATGTTCGGCACCGCGACTTACGATCCTGATTCTTCCGCAAAAGATAATTGGCTTAGCGCGCTTGCGACAAACGGTGAAGGATATCATAATTTTCACCACCGCTTTCCGAGCGATTATCGTAATGGTGTGCGTTGGTATCATTTTGATCCGAGCAAGTGGTTGATCAAAGGCTTAGCAACGCTTGGCTTGACTTGGGACTTGAAGCAGGTTTCTGATTTTAGAATTCTTGCCGCGCGCCTTTACGGAGAAAATGTCCGCGTTACCAAAGCATTGGCGTTGTTGCAAAAACACGAAGCTGAAAAACTACAGGCTCAGTTGGTGTGGACGCAGCGTTATGAGGCCGTGAGACGCAACTTAACCGAATGGCAAACTCAGTTTGAGTCTTACCAGGCTTTAGCTCGTGAGCGGATGAGCGAGTCTTCACATGAATTGCGCGTCTCGGCTCGAAAAAACATGAAAGAAGCACGCCGGAAATTTAAAACTACGCATATCCAGTGGAAGGAATTGACGCGGAAGCATCCCGTGCATCTTCAGGGTTTGTTGCTTGCGGGAATTGCATAATTTTCGATTTTAATAAAAGCCCCCAATCGGTTTTACCGGTTGGGGGTTTCTTTTTTTGTTTAAGCCAAGCGCTGAAACCACAACCCCCGTTGCTATTATAATTATTTTGTTTTCTCTATTCGAAGCGTATAGTTTTTGATAGTTTAAGCGTGTCTGGATTATTTATGCCGAACAAAATCATTATTTATTTAGCTTCACAGTCACCGCGAAGGCGGCATTTAATCCGCAAGGCCGGATATGGCTGCCGTGTGATTCCAAGCTCCTATGTCGAAAAGCATGAATCGCGCGCGCTTCCTCGACAGCTTGTTCTGAAACATGCCCGCGGTAAATTAGCTCAAGCTAAGATTCCGTCCGGTGCGCGCTTTGTTATTGCTGCTGATACCGTTGTTGCGCTGCATGGAAAAGTTTACGGCAAACCATCGAACTTGAAGCATGCTGAGCGAATGCTTAAAACTTTGTCTGGTCATACGCATGATGTCTATACGGGCTGGGCCATGCGCGATTTATTGTCTGGGCGGAAAACAGTCCGCTGCGTGCGTTCACGTGTTAAAATCCGCGAGCTCAGTAAAGAAGCGATACGTCAATATTTTAAGAAAATGAACCCGCTTGATAAAGCCGGTTCTTACGCAGTGCAGTCGCGTCCGTCGGTGGTGCGCTTTATTGACGGGTCTTATTCCAACGTTATGGGGTTTCCCATGGAAGACTTTGAAGCAAGAATGAAAATGATTTTAAAAGGCGCCGGGCGTAATGAAAAAAAATAACCGCCGCGCACTGCTTTGTTTTACAGCCTTGTTAACCGCACTTGTGACGTCCGCAGCTTATGCAGAAGACCAGGAAGACTATAAAATTCTCCGTGAAATAGTAATCAATGAATTTAAGAAAGAAGTCCCAGCCGAACAGGGCAGTGAGTTTGCGGATATTTTGCGCCGTTTCAAAGCCAAGGAAAAGAAGGTCGCGATCATTTTAGGTGCCTGTTTGGATCAGGGCACGGAAGTAGACGACGAGCTTTTCCGGAAATTTCAAGAGAAACAAACCCCGGTTTCTCTTTTTGTAGACCAGGGATGGCTCAAAAAAAATTCGGATAAATTAAAAAAAATTACTTTGTCTAAAAACGTCACGCTTGAAAATCATGGTCTTTTTTGCCGGCCTCTTTCGGTTGCCGGGAAAGGAATGAAGGGACATCCGGGCACGGCGGATGTTGACGAGGCTTTCGAAGAAATTGAGAAAAACGCGCGGGAAATCGAGCAGTTTTCAGGCCGTTTGCCAAGATTCTTTGCGTCAGGGTTTGATTCTTATGATGATGTGTCCTTGAAAATTGTATCCGTGTTGGGTTATACGGCAGTTCAGGGCGATTTAAAATTACGCGCGCGTGATGTTGAGTCGGATAGTTCGCTTAAAGATTTTTTAGGGCAAGTTAATCCGGGGTCGATTATTTTAATTCCCGCCAATCGTCCGGGCTCCGCGGCTGTTTGGATTCCCAAATTACTTGAAGGCCTCGAGCGCGGTGGGTATCAGGTTGTCGCGCTGGACGACGCGGTGAATGCCGAAGAAGAAAGCCGTTAGGTAGAATGTTGAGTCCGACTGCTGATTCTTTCGAAAGTATTTTTTCATTTCTCCCCAAGCAAAAAGCGCAAGAGCCGCTTATTATTCATTTTCTTAAAAATTTAGGTTTTGCAAGATACGAACTGATTCAAACGCGTGAAGGTAAGTGGGCGCAGATTCGTGTTTACTTTTCCAGTCAAACCCAGGCAAAACGACTTCGACTTGCGGTTGAAAAGAACCCTATTTCCAAAGTTTGTTTTTCTGAGCGAAAACTGGCCTATAAAGAATGGGCGGAAAAATGGAAAGAAGATTATCAGATTCAAACCTTAGGAAAGTCTTTTGTGGTCGTACCCGCATGGCGCAAAAAAGAATTTAAACCCGATATGTTTCCAAAGCGCATTCCGATTTGGATTGATCCTTTAAGTGCGTTTGGCTCAGGAGAACATGAAACAACACGCTTGGTTGTGCGGCTTATGGAGACCGTGAAAGGACGGTTTCAATCTTTTTTGGATGTGGGGACGGGTACAGGTATTCTTTCAATTGCGGCTGCATATTGCGGGGCCAATAAAATCAGCGGCTTTGATAACGATAAGCCTTCCGTGGAATGCGCGCGATTTAATTTTCAGCAGAATGGATTAAATAAAAATCTGGCGCAATTTACAGGAGCAGAATTGGCACGTTTTAAAACAAAGACATCATTTGATTTAGTTTGCGCGAATATCAATTCACATATTCTTGAAAATTACCGCAAGCAAATTGTTGCTGCAGCAAAAAAGGGCGGGTGGGTTTTGGTCTCAGGAATTTTACATCAAACCTATGCTTCATTTCGCGAAGCTTTCGACGGAAAAGATTTGCGTTGTTTGAAGGTCCTGCGCGGCCGCCGCTGGGTAGCGGTTTTATATCGCAAGCTTTAGCCGCATTACGAGCTTGCGAAGCAATGCATTTAATAGCGGAGATTCCAGTCGGATTGGGAATAAACTTCGGATTTTAATTTTTCAATATCGGGGACCGGACCAAATTTTTTTTCTGCCCCCCATGCTTTTTGAAGCGACGCGATGATGGTTTGCTTTTTAACCGGAATATTGGTCAAAAAGTCTTGATGCGCACGTTTGGCACGGTAAGCAGGCTCACGATCGGGATTTCCCAGGTAATCTGAAATTTTAGGAAGATCGAATTGGTAAAGAAAAGTTCCGTGAAAAAGAAAGAATTTTTTACCGCGGCGCATGGCATTGCCTGAAAACTTTCGGTCGGCCCAAGTTAAGTCGCTGATGCCTTGAATTTCAATTTTTTCTTTGAGCTTCCAGGTTTCAGCCGCTTGTAAATTTCTTTCCATGACCAGCTTCGTGTCGGTTTTAATGCCAGAGTTTTCTGCGGCTTTGAGAATTAAAGAAAAATTGAGACAGCCGGCTCCTTGAAGTACCGTGGCTCCGCCGCTTTTTCTTCTTAATATTCGGACATTGTCCTTTTTGCAGTTCTTGGTTTTGACTTCATTTTTCCATTTACTGGAATAACCTAGCACGACGAAGTAATCGGGAGATTCCCAGACTCTCAAAACTTCTCCGTTTAAGCCGGACTCAGCGTTTTCGAGCAAGGTTTCATCCAAGGCAAGATTTGATTCAGGGTCCTGGAAAGAGTGGTTGAGGAACAACATACAGGCACATTAGCACGCAATTGAAAAGGGCTCAAGCAAACCTGAATGTCTCATCCGTTTTCTGTTGCGTCGGCACATTTGCCTGCGTCTACGGCGTTATGCTCGCAAAGCTTCCCTCGACGTGCTACGAGAGCACGCCTGCGGGTTCTTTGCTCGCAAGCCTTGTATTCTCAGGCAACTCTGCGCGACTCACGACGAAACGGATGAGACATTTAGGTTAGGGGTTTTATAAAAGGTCAAAAAAGATTTGATTGGGGGGGGAGATTCATGTAAATTGGTGGCTCATTTTGAGCCCAACTCGGGTATCTCTAACACGTTATCATCTATGAAATCCAAGAAAAATATGAGCACAGCACAAGACAGCGAAAACGCCCTGACAGACTTACCTGCGGTGGGTAGCCCCACTTCATCTTCATTACCCAAAAATATTACCGACGAAAATACGCAAGAATGGCAAAAGTGGCTTGATTCTCTGGAGCATATCCTCGAGGTGGCCCTGAAAGACCAGGCTGGTCCCGACCGTGCGCCTTTTATTATGGATACCCTGATCAAACGTCTCCGTAAATCCGGGATTCCGTTGCCGGCTCCTGTAAGCACGCCTTATATCAATACTATCCCGGCGACTGAAGAACCTGATTATCCCGGTGACCGTGAAATCGAACGCCGCATAAAAAGCTTAGTCCGTTGGAATGCCATGGCGATGGTGGTTAAGGCCAATGAAGTTCATCCGGGTTTGGGCGGACATATTTCAACCTTTGCTTCAAGCGCCACACTTTATGAAGTTGGGTTTAATCATTTCTTTCATGGCGGCGATAAAGAAGGGCGTCCCGCGGATTTCATTTATTTTCAGGGGCATGCATCGCCCGGTAATTATGCGCGCGCATATCTTGAACGCCGTTTGAACAAAGAACATCTGCATAATTTCCGACAAGAACTTGCTCCAGGCGGAGGCCTTTCGTCTTATCCACATCCTTACTTGATGCCGAACTTCTGGCAATTTCCGACTGTGTCCATGGGCTTGGGACCGATCATGTCGATTTATCAAGCTCGGTTTATGAATTATTTGAAAGCCCGCGGAATTTTTACCGGCGAAATGCCCAAGGTTTGGTCTTATGTCGGCGACGGCGAAACAGGCGAGCCCGAAACATTTGGTGCGCTTAATTTTGCGGGTCGCGACAAATTAGATAATTTAATTTGGGTTGTGAACTGTAATCTTCAGCGTTTGGATGGTCCCGTTCACGGCAACGGAAAAATTATTCAGGAATTCGAATCAGTTTTCCGCGGCGCGGGCTGGAATGTGATCAAAGTGATTTGGGGTTCGGAGTGGGATGAACTCATGAAGAAAGACAGCAAGGGCTTGCTTCTGAAACGTATGAGCGAATGCTGCGACGGAGATTATCAAAAATATTCTGTTGAGCCGGGAAGTTATACCCGTAAACATTTCTTCGGCAAATATCCCGAGCTGCTTGCGATGGTGAATCATATGACCGATGCGCAAATTACAAAGTTATTGCGCGGAGGACATGACCCTAAGAAAGTTTATGCCGCTTACAAAGCCGCGGTTGAGCATAAAGGCCAGCCGACTGTGATTCTCGCTAAAACTATCAAAGGTTACGGTTTAGGTGAAGCCGGTGAAGGCCGCAATATTACGCATCAACAGAAGAAGTTGAATGAAAAAGAATTACGCGAATTCCGCCAGCGCTTTGATATTCCTATCGGCGATGAAGAAATTGTTACGACCCCGTTTTACCGTCCGCCTGTGGATAGTCCGGAAATGAAATATCTTTTTGAGCGCCGTAAAGCTCTCGGCGGCTTTGTTCCTGAGCGTAAGGTTAAAGCAGCCTTGTTGCAAACTCCGGGATTCGATTATTACGATGAGTTTACAAAAGGTTCGGGTGAAGCCGAAGTTTCGACGACGATGGCTTTCGTGCGTATTCTGACCAAGCTTTTACGCGAACCCAATATCGGAAAAAATATCGTTCCGATTATTCCGGATGAAGCGCGTACTTTCGGTATGGACGCGCTTTTTCGCCAGGTTGGAATTTACGCTCCGCAAGGTCAGCTTTATGAACCTGTCGACATCGAGTCTTTGCTTTACTTTAAAGAAGCCAAAGACGGTCAGATTCTTGAAGAAGGAATTAATGAGGCCGGTTCAATGTGCTCATTTATTTCAGCGGGAACGGCGCATGCTACGGTCGGTACTTATATGATTCCGTTCTACATTTACTATTCGATGTTCGGATTCCAGCGTGTGGGTGATTTGATTTGGCTTGCCGGTGATATCCGCGCCAAAGGATTTATGCTTGGCGGAACTTCCGGCCGCACGACATTAAACGGCGAAGGATTACAGCATCAAGACGGACATAGCCAATTGATGGCAAGCACGGTTCCGAGTCTTGTGGCCTATGATCCTGCATTTGCTTATGAGCTCGCTGTGATTATTGAAGACGGTATTGAGCGCATGTATAAAAAAGGCGAAGAGCTTTTTTACTATTTGAGCGTCTATAACGAAAATCATGTGATGCCCGCGATGCCTGCAGGAAGCCGTGAGGGTATTCTCAAGGGGCTTTATAAATTCAAGGCCAGCGATAAGAAGCTTAAATTGCGCGCCCAGCTTTTAGGAAGCGGTCCGATTATTCAATCCGCGCTTAAAGCCCAACAGATGCTTGAAAAGTATGGCGTTGCCGCGGATGTTTGGTCAGTAACCAGCTATAATCAGCTGCGCCGCGAAGCGCTTGAAGTTCAGCGCGCAAACCGCCTCAATCCAACAGCTAAACCGAATAAGTCTTATGTTGAGCAGTCCTTTGACAAGCAAGAGGGTGTTTTTGTGGCGGTTTCGGATAACATGAAAATTGTAGCCGAGCAAATCACGCCTTGGGTGCCGGGTAAATTTACGGTACTCGGAACGGATGGGTTTGGACGCAGTGATACTCGTGCACAATTGCGCCGTTTTTTTGAAATCGATGCTGAGAGTGTTGTGATTGCGACTTTATATGCTTTGATGGAAAAAGGTGAAGTCGATGCGAAAGTTGTTAAACAAGCGATGCAAGATTTGAATTATTCTGCCGATAAAACCTATCCTCATATAGTCATATGAGGATAGGTTTTTTTAATTATTAAGCTCTGAGCCTTTGGCTCAACCGCAATACATTAGCTAGGAGTTGAAGATGGAAGTTCGTTTACCGCAGCTTGGGGAAGGTGCCGATACAGGTACTGTCGTAAATATTTTGGTTAAAGTCGGTGATACCGTCAAAAAGAATCAAACTTTAATTGAGCTTGAAAGCGGTAAAGCTGTCGCGCCGATCCCTTCAACCGGCGACGGAACGGTTCAAACTTTGAATGTTAAACAAGGTGATAAAGTTTCTGTCGGCCAATTAATCGCTACGTTGTCGGGTTCAGGCACGATTTCTTCTGGCTCTGCGCCTGCGGCGCAACCGCAAACACCGGTTCAGCAGCCAATTCAGCAAAACACCTTTAATGCCGCGCCTTCACAGGTTCTGCCTGCTGCAGGTGCCTATCAATATCAGTCGCAAAGTGGTTTTCCGCCTGCGGCTGCGCCTTCGGTTCGTGCAATTGCGCGAGATCTTGGGATTGATTTAGGACGAGTCCGCGGAACGGAAAACGGCGGACGTATTGGTTTAGCTGATTTGCGTAATTACTTTATGCAGATTCAGGCGATGGCATTCGCTGGATCAGGTTCTGCGGCTGCTAGTACTTCTGCCTCCGCGACGCAGTCGCAACCGGCGGCTGCAATTGATTTTTCGCAATGGGGAACCGTAACCAAGAAACCGCTTTCGGGTTTACGCCGTGCAATCGCGAAGCAAATGAGCAGTTCATGGAATACCATTCCGCATGTCACTCAATTTGATGATGCGGATGTAACCGTAATCAGCCAGCTGCGCAAAAAATATGCGGCTGAATATGAAAAGAAAGGCGCGAACTTAACTTTGACTGCCATTATTTTGAAAGCAGTTACAGTTGCGCTCAAAAAACATCCTGTATTGAACTCAAGTATCGATCTTGAGAAAGATGAGCTGATTTTAAAAGAGTATATTCATCTGGGTGTTGCGGTGGATACAGACCAAGGGTTAATTGTGCCTGTGATTCGCAATGCTGATAAAAAATCAATTTTTGAATTAGCTCAGGAACTCGGACAGCTTGCTGAAAAGACACGCGCCCGCAAAATTTCCGGTGAAGAACTTAAAGGCGGAACTTTTACGATTTCGAATTTGGGCGGAATTGGCGGCGGACATTTTACGCCGATTGTGAATAAGCCTGAAGTCGCGATTCTTGGAATCGGCCGCGGAGTTCCCAAGACAGTCGTACGGGACGGAAAAATTGAAATTCGCACACTGATGCCTGTTTGCGTATCATATGATCACCGTGTGGTTGATGGGGCTGATGGAGCAAGATTTACACGCGCATTTGTCGAAGCATTGGAAAAAATTACTGATGCTGACATCAAATTAAGCTCTACAACAAAGGCTCAACCGGCTGCTAAAAAACCGGTCAAGAAGGGGAAGAAATAAAATGGCCAAGATGGAAGCGGATATTGTTGTATTAGGCGCGGGCCCCGGCGGTTATGCAGCGGCTTTTTATGCCGCTACAAAAGGACGTAAAGTTTTATTGATCGAAAGAGACACCCGTTTGGGCGGCGTTTGTTTAAATCGCGGTTGTATTCCATCTAAAGCCTTGTTACATGCGACAGCGTTAATGAGCGAGGCCCGCGAAGGTGTTCATTGGGGAATTGAATTCAGCGCTCCTAAAATTAATTTAGAAAAATTACGTGCTTGGAAAGAATCTGTTTTAAGTAAGTTGTCAGAGGGGATCCGGGGGTTGGCGAAACGCCGCAACGTGGAAGTGATTCAGGGCCGCGGTCATTTTGAAGGCAATAATGTTCTGCGTTTAGAAACTGAAGACGGACAAAAGTTTATTCATTATAAAAAATTGATAATGGCTGTCGGTTCCTCACCGGCATTACCGGCTGTTTTTGATTTGGGTAATAAGCGCATCATGACTTCAACGGAAGCTTTGGAACTTGAAGAAATCCCCGAAACATTGCTGGTTGTCGGCGGCGGTTATATCGGAATGGAATTAGGAACAGTTTATGCCGAGCTCGGCAGTAAAGTCACCGTTGTTGAAGCATTGGACACGATTCTGGCCGGCGCCGATCAGGATTTAGCGCGTCCGGTACAAGAGTATGCCAAGAAGAATTTTAAAGAGGTGCGTGTTAAAGCTAAGGTTTCCAAAATGGCAACGCATGGCAAGCAAATTAAAGTTGTTATGGAATATGAAGGCAAAAAGCTTGAAGAAACATATGACCGTGTTTTGGTTTCGGTGGGGCGTGTGCCGAATACGGGCGACTTAGGTTTAAAAAGTACTTCGATTCAGCTTGATCCCAAGGGTTTTATTAAAGTCAATTCCGGACAGCAAACAGATGATCCGGATATTTATGCCATCGGTGACGTTGTCGGTGGGCTAATGCTGGCCCATAAGGCTTCAAAAGAAGCGCGTATTGCCGTTGATCAGGTTTGCGGTGAAAGCAGTGTTTTTGAGGACGTTGTCATTCCCGCGGTCGTTTTCACTAATCCCGAAGTGGCTTGGTGTGGTTTAACTGAGTCGGATGCGCGTAAGAAGAATATTGCCGTTGAAGTTGTTAAATTTCCTTGGGCTGCCAGCGGACGCGCAATGACTTTGGACCGCACGGATGGTTTAACAAAACTTATTATTGAACCGGGAACCGATCGGATTTTAGGAGTGGGCCTGGTAGGCGTAGGCGCGGGCGACATGATTGCTGAAGGTGTTTTGGCGGTTGAAATGGGCGCGACAGCACTTGATTTAGCATCTTGCGTCCATCCGCATCCGACGCTTTCAGAAACTTTGCAGGAAGCCGCGGAAATGTTTTACGGTCACTCATCTCATGCTTACTCGCGTCCTCGGGACCATGTTGGGGTTTGACCAATAATAGTTTTGAATCGGTAGTATAATATCTCAGGTAAAAAATGCGCCCCATACAAGAACTTGTAAAAAATATTAAAATCGGTCAAATCGTTAATCCACGGTTGATCCAAGCCCCGCCTGAAATTACTGTTCGCACTGCGGTTGAGATCATGCAAAACAACAAATCAGGCTATATTGTAATTGCTGATCACCAAAGAAAAGTGGTCGGAATTTTTACCGAAACTGATGTGCTGCAAAAAGTTTTTGGAAAAAAAGATGCATGGGAAAAGCCCGTGTCACAGTATATGACTCAAAATCCCAAAGTTCTCAGCGTGCGTGATACGGTCGGCCAGGCGATTGAGCTCATGGGTAAAAATCACTTTTACCATATTCCGCTTGTGGACGAAAAGGCGGCACTTGTGAATGTTATTTCGGTGCGGACACTGATTCGATTTTTGGCGGAGTTTTACCCGACGGAAATTTATAATTTGCCGCCCCGATATAATCAGATTATGGAAACCGCAGAGGGCGGGTAAAGCGATTTTTTTGTTTGCTGAGCAAGCCTCAGCAAACACTTTTAGAATTTATTTTACGTTTGCGATCCTCGATAAAACTCGGATCGCAGTTGCGCGAAGCGCAGAGCAAATAGGAAATAATAGAATGGATACTGAAAAAGAAACGAAGCATGTGCAGAAGCAGGAGCCTCAGGAGCTTTCCGCGATTACAGTGAGATTTGCAGGCGATTCCGGCGACGGAATGCAGCTGACAGGTGATCAATTTACTGACACGACGGCGATGATGGGCAATGACTTTGCAACGTTTCCGGATTATCCGGCTGAAATTCGCGCTCCGGTTGGTACGCTTCCCGGAGTGAGCAGTTTTCAAATTCAATTTTCTAAATCCATTATTTTTACTCCGGGCGACATGTCGGATGTTTTGGTCGCGATGAATCCTGCCGCGCTCAAAGTTAACCTTTCCAATATTAAGAAAAATGGTTTGATCATTGTTAACTCGGACGCGTTCAATGAAATCAATTTGCGGAAATCTGCCTGGAAAGTGAATCCGCTTTTAGATGAAACGCTTAAAGATTTTCAAGTTATCAAGGTTCCGCTTTCAGAACTGACAAAAAACGCGCTTAAAGAACATCCGTTGAAGCTGACAGAAGTTGACCGCTGCAAAAACTTTTTCGCGTTGGGAATGATGTTTTGGCTTTATGACCGGGTTTTAGATCACACCGTTGATTGGATTACAAAAAAGTTTGTAAAAAAACCCGAGATGGTAAATGCCAATGTGGCCGCACTTAAAGCCGGGTACAATTTTGCTGATATCACCGAAACTTTGCCGACTCAATACCGGATTCCTAAAACAAAAATGGAGCCGGGCACTTACCGTAAAATTTCAGGCAATGAAGCAACCGCGATTGGGTTGATTACTGCCGCGCAGCTTGCGGGCAAGACTCTTTTTTATGGTTCCTATCCCATTACGCCTGCAAGCAATATTTTGCATGATTTGGCACGCTACAAAAATTTTGGCGTGCGGACTTTCCAGGCTGAAGATGAGATCGCCGCGATGGGAACAACCATTGGCGCGGCCTTCGGCGGTGCGATCGGCGTTACGGGCACCAGCGGCCCGGGAATTTGTTTAAAGTCCGAAGCACTTGGTTTGGCTGTTATGGCCGAACTTCCCGTGGTTGTGATTGATGTGCAGCGTGGCGGGCCAAGTACCGGTATGCCCACAAAAACCGAACAAACAGATTTGTTGCAGGTGATGTTTGGCCGCAACGGAGAATCTCCTGTAGCGGTTGTTGCACCCAAGACGCCTTCGGATTGCTTTGCGATGGCGTTAGAAGCTGTGCGCTTGGCTTTGACGCATATGACACCGGTTATCTTTTTGTCGGAAGGTTATTTGGCGAATGCGGCGGAACCCTGGAAACTTCCTAAAATCGAAGATCTGCCAAAAATCGAAATTAAGCATCCTGTTGCTGAAGAGGGTAAACCTTTTTATCCGTATGCGCGCGATGAAAAGACATTGGCCCGTCCCTGGGCGCTTCCGGGAACGCCAGGGCTTGAGCATCGCATCGGAGGGCTTTCGAAAGCTGATTTAACCGGGAACGTAAGCTATGACCCTGAAAATAATCAAAAGATGATTAATTATCGTGCTGAAAAAGTGGCGCGCATCGCGAATGATATTCCTGAAATTGAAGTCCGCGGCGAGCAGAAAGGGAAATTGTTGATTTTGGGATGGGGTGGAACCTTTGGCGCGATTTTCCAGGGAATGGAAGAGCTTGCAGGTCAGGGTATTCATGTTTCGCATGCTCATTTAAATTATCTCAATCCGTTTCCAAGAAATTTAGGCAAGGTGCTTTCTAGCTTTGAGAAAATTTTAATTCCCGAATTGAATATGGGGCAGCTTTTAATGTTAATTCGAAATGGCTTTCCCGGAGTGAACGCGGTGGGTCTGAATAAAGTCAAAGGTTTGCCGTTTCATGGTGCCGAAATCGCCGAGCGAGTGAAGGAGCTTTTATGAGTCCCGAAACATTAACACCGGCACCGGTGCCGTATCAAAAAGCGGACTTCGAATCCAATCAAGAAGTCCGTTGGTGTCCCGGTTGTGGCGACTATTCGATTCTTGCGACAATGCAGAGAACTTTAACCAAGTTCAATCGCCCGAAACACGAATATGCTTTTATTTCTGGCATTGGCTGTTCAAGTCGCTTTCCTTATTACATGAATACGTATGGATTTCATACGATTCATGGGCGCGCGCCCACAATTGCGTCCGGCTTGCGCTGCGTGAATCCGAATCTTTCGATTTGGGTCATTACCGGCGACGGTGATGGCCTCAGTATTGGAGGCAATCATTTAATTCATTGTATGCGCCGCAATATCAATCTGAATATCTTGCTTGTGAATAATGAGATCTATGGTTTGACCAAAGGTCAATATTCACCGACTTCGCGTGTCGGAACAGTGACCAAGTCAACGCCGATGGGATCGATTGATTATCCGTTGAACGCGCTTTGTGTTGCGATCGCTTCGGAAGCGACTTTTATCGCGCGCACTTTAGATTCGGATCCGAATCACATGAGCATGATTATGGAACGCGCTGAAAAACACAAAGGTGTTTCGTTTGTGGAGATTTTACAGAACTGTGTTATTTTTAATGATAAGGTTCACGCGCCGGTAGTGGCCCGCGAAAACCGCGAAGACCGCATGATTTACCTTGAGCATGGCAAGCCGCTTCTGTTCGGAAAAAATAAAGCGAAGGCGATTCGGCTGAGCGGGCTGCGCGCAGAGATCGCCGATGCAAACGATGCGGATGCTAAAGAGCATTTACTAATTCATAACGAGAAAGATGCGACCCCGAATTACGCGTACTTGCTGACGCAGATGACTTATCCGGAAATGCCGGTGCCTTTCGGTGTTTTTCGCGATATTGACCGTCCTACTTATGATGAACTGATGCTCGGCCAGGAAAAGGCGGCATTAGAAGCGCGCGGCAAAGGCGATTTAAAAAAATTGATTTACGGTTCGAATACTTGGGAGGTAAAACCTACATGATTCTTCATCGTAAACCCGGCGATTCTCACGAAAATTCAGTGAAGCATGTTTTTCATCCGGGTGACAAAGTTCCCATGAGCGCGGGCGCTCAGCGGAGTCCGTCTGACGAATACCAAAATATTATGATGGAAAAGCCGGTTTCTGAACTTCTTAGTAAGAAAAGTTTTTTGTATGTTCTGCCCTCTGACTCGGTTGAAAAAATCGTTCATATTTTGCAAAAAGAAAAGCAAAGCGCCGTTCTCATTATTCAGCATGAACGTCTCATGGGGATTGTCAGTAAACGTGATCTTTTGCGAAGAACCGCGGGAAATGAAACCAAGCTTTCGAGTATGAAAGCTTTGGACGTGATGACCGCCAACCCTGAGATTGTAAAAGCAGCTGACCCGCTTTCTTTCGCGGTTAATAAAATGGCCATGGGCGGCTTTAGGCATTTACCGGTTTTATCTGAAGAAGGGGATCCGATCGGGATTATCTCGATTCAGGATGTATTGAGTTTTTTAGCTCAGCTTTAACAGTTTCTTTTTTGCCTCTGTGCTTTGGGCACAACCGGCGATTTAATTTCTCATCTATTTCTCGACCTTTTCATATCAAGTGCCCGTAGCTCAGTTGGATAGAGCAACAGATTTCTAATTTGATTCAGCTGTTTTCATAACTACTTAAAAAATAACGCTTTTTATTGTCAGTTCAACACTTGCGCGAAAATCTCTTGTTGATTAATATACTCTAAAATGCCCAATTTACCGAAGTTAGACAGGGGACAGGTACAAAAGCAGGTCTGTTTGCAGGAGTTTTCAGGGTATCTCCTTATCCTGATCAAACTAGCCACTGCTATAGAATATAGAGACTTTCTCTATACGAGGGCAGGTTGGTTGAACTCCATTTTTTAATATTAGCTTTCACTAACGATGAAGGCAAGTTTTGAGCATGAAGCTGTTGCTTCAGTTCAAAGATATGTCAGACCGAAGGCACATGGTACCACCCGCAAAAGAAATCAATCTTTTTTTTCAAGAGAGTGATATGCAAATGCAATGATTCCGAACGCAATAAGCAAAACTGCAAAAATTGCATTTTGGTTCATAAAAAAACTGATTTTATACCCTGATTTTTAGCAATTAAAGTTTTTTATTTCCACCGATAAGATTAACCAACACCATGACCACGGCAACAACGAGCAGGATATGAATAAATCCACCCATGGTATAACTGCTTACTAAACCCAAAACCCATAAAACTAAAAGCACAACAGCAATTGTGTACAACATACACGCTCCTTATAGTTGTCGCATCCGAGTGAAAATTTTTTCACTCGGATGCGAAGTTTATTCTTAGATATTTTTAGGAGTGTTAACTGACATATTGTTGACGATGCTTTGAACGCCGACAATATCGCTCGTGAGTTTTGTCACGAGGTCTTTTTCCGCGCCATTTTTAGCGTCACCGTTTAATGTCACGATACCGTCCTTGGTCGAGACGGAAGTTTTAACTGCGCTCGTAGAGCGATGAGTCAAAAGCGCCATTTTAACCTGAGCGGTAATCGACGCATCATCAATTTTCTCTTGCATCGTTTGTTTTGTATCTCCCTTGACCGTTTGATCCGAATTACTTTGTGCATTTGCGACAGTCATTTCATTTTTAACTTCCCGAACACCTTCAATATCCGCGTATTCAGCAGTCAATTCCTTTTGAGATTCGCTGGCCGCTTCTCCGCGCAATGTGACAATGCCTTCCTCGACATACACCTGTGTGTTCGTGGCGCTTACATTTCGGTGGAAGAGCAGCGCAGCTTTGATATTCAGCGCAAGCCACGCATTCGATTTTTCGTCCGGATAGCCTACTTTGAGTTCTAAGAGGTTATCAACTTTGGTAACGCCCGGCAGATTGGATACAGTTTCTTGAGCCAATGCTTTGTGGGATTGTTGATTGACTGTTCCTGACAAGGTCACCATACCGTTTTTGGAAGTCGCTTTGACAGCGTCCTCTTTGAGGTAGGTTTTGAACACATAGGATTCTTTAGCGGAGGACTCAATACGATCATCCATTTCGGAAGCACGAAGCGGCGTGCTTGCTGACAGAAGAGCCATTACAGCCACGGTTAGAATTCGTTGATAATTAAATTTCATAGAACCATCCTTCGTTTTTAGTTTGTTTTGCGATCCGAGCATCATGGCTCGAAAGAAAGTAAAAAACTATGGGGTTAAACCCTATTGCAACCTTTTATTGAACGTAAGGGTTTGCCTGATAGGCCGATGTAGGCAATCGGCTTATAGTTACATGGATTTGATCCAAAGAATTATCGCAGCCGCCGGGCAGGGTGTTTATGCCGAAAAAGTTAAAACAGATGATTCTCAAGCATAAAGTTGTGAGTAGAAGACTCGCAACAAGAGAACAGCATTACAGTCACTTGCTGGAGCAGTCGCGCTACAGTGAAAAGCATTTTCGCCGCCTGGCCCGCCAGATTCTTCTGACGCAAGAAAAGGAACGTAAACAAATCAGCCGCGAGCTTCACGATGGAATCGCCCAGACTTTGGCGGGAATCAATCTTTATCTTGAGACGCTCAAGGTCAAGACCGCCGTCAGTGGCAATGGCTCCACAAAAAAAATCACGCTTGCCCAAAGTCTTGTCGAAAAATCGTTGAAAATCGTGCTGGGCTTTGCTCGTGACCTGCGTCCGACGCTTTTGGATGATTTGGGGCTTTTCCCTGCTTTGCAAGCGCATATGAAAAGCTTTACAAAACGCACCGGTATTTTGATCCGTTTTAAAACTTTTCAAGGTGAGGAGAAATTAAACAGTGTTAAACGCACGGTGCTTTACCGCGTTGCGCAAGCCACTCTTGAAAATGTCGCACGGCATGCGCAGGCGAGCCTTGTGAAAATTAAAATTCAAAAAATAACCCGCTTCATTCAAATGGAAATCAAAGATAACGGAAAATCTTTTCGAGTTAAGAACTTGTCACCGGTTACAAAAAGTAATCGGTTGAGTTTGCATGGTATGCGTGAGTATGTTGAGATGGTAGGGGGGCGCTTTACCGTAAAATCTATAATGGGCATCGGCACAACGGTTAAGGTTGAGGTTCCATTCCTATGAAAAAAAACACCGCGAGGACCACAGTTTTGCTTGTGGATGATCACGCTGTGCTCCGTGAAGGGCTTCGGATGGTACTGGAAGCCGAAAAAGATATGCACGTCATCGCCGAGGCTCGCAGCGGGCGTGAGGCTGTTGAGTTTGTTAAACAGTTTCGGCCCGATGTGGTTGTCATGGATATTGCCATGCCGCTTCTCAATGGATTTGAAGCCGCCAGGCAGATCATAAAATCTTTTTCCGCCACAAGAATTTTGATTCTTTCGGCCTATAGTGATGATGAGTACATTGATCAAATGATCGCGATCGGTGTCGCCGGGTACTTGATCAAACAAAGCTCCGCGCAGATTTTATCTAAAGCAATACGAGAGGTCAGCAAAGGCCGCTTGTTTTTCAGCGCGGAAATTGCAAAGCGCCTCGAAGAGAAAAATAAAAAGTCATTGGGGCGCAATGGAGTCCTTAAAAATAAAAATATACGATTGAGTTCGCGCGAAGCCGAAGTCCTTCAGCTGATTGCTGAAGGCAAAGCGAATAAGGAAATTGCTTCAGAATTAACGATTAGTATTAAAACAGTCGAGAAGCACCGCCAACATCTGATGGAAAAACTCAATATTCATGATACCGCCGGGCTGACTCGCCACGCTATTTCTGCGGGAGTGATTGAAAGTAGTATTCAGTTGCCCGTTCGTTAGGCTCCTGCGGAAAGATGATTGTTTTCAACTCATTAGGGGAATACCCCATATTGTCTGTCTTGTTTACAGCATACGATCTTGTCCAAGAATGGTTTTCAACCTAAAGAGGAATGAATGAATAATCCTGAAGCAAAGACACCGCTCGCCACCAAAGCATCGCAATCAAATTTAAAGGATGTCGAAAAAGTTAACCGCAACGAAAAAGAAGCCGGATCTCGAGAAGATTGGGAGGGGGGCGCATCACGTCCAATGGACGCGATAGTTCCGGAGGAAAAACTTCCCAATAGCAGCTCCGCAAAAAATTTACAGGCTCAGGCTGAAAGTGTTCCTAAAACACCGAGTGGTGATAATGGGCCGCCCGAGAATCTGCAATCTCTCCCAACTCAAGATACGCATACAGTGAGTCCGGAACAAGAAGTTGAAAATAAGCCCAAGCGGCAGCGACTTCCTTTTTAAGCGGTAATTTTCTCCGATCTAACCTTGCCCTGAGGGTAATACCCCATAGTTTCATTGATGGACTTAGTCCTATGATCAACTCTGACAACAAAAGCCTGCCCACAGGCAGGCAGGAGGAAAATATGAAAAAATTATTAGTCGCTTCTATGATTTTATCGGTGGCTTTGGGACTGTCGGCGTGTAGTGGTGCGTTTTGGGGCGGTGCGGGCGGCGGAACAGCTGCGGCAGGCGCGGGCTATGAAGTTAACGCAAAATTAAAGATGGACCAGCTGAAGAAAGATCTCGCTGCAGGTAAGATCAATCAGGCTGAATACGATATTCGCGTCGATCAAATTAAAAAAATGTCGCTGATTTATTAATCGGCATTTAAAAGGGAGCGTCATGAGAAAAATTCAGTGGGGTTTAATCCTTTTTTGTGTCTTAGGCCTATTTGCAGGTTGTCATAGTGGAATTATGAAAGGTGCCGGATCTGATATGTCCAGAATGGGAGATAGCTTACAGAAATAAAACAGTCAACTGTTTAAGGTAAAGGCTTTTATGAAAAAAAATGTGGGCTTGTGGATTGATCACCGTGAGGCAGTGATGGTTTTTGCTTCACCTGAAGGGGAAGTCATCAAGAAAATCAGTTCTGCCGCTGAGAAGCATGCCGGCAGGATTGATGGTGAGCGCTCAACTGCGCCTTATGAGTCACAGCTGGTGCACGCAGATGACAGCCAACAACGTGCTCTCACGGGACATTTAAACCATTACTATGATGAAGTGATTGCCGACATTCATGACGCAGAATCCATTCTGATATTTGGCCCCGGCGAAGCAAAAACCGAGCTTAAAAATAGAATGCAGCTTTCAAAAGCGAATTGTTCCGCGGTTATTGTTGAAGCTGCAGACAAGATGACTGACCCGCAAATTGCGGCAAAAGTTTGGGACTATTTTAAAATTTAACGATAAAGCATCAAAATTCTTGCCGTATTAAAGTGAGTATAAAATTTATTTAGCGATGTCATAAATTTCTGACATATTTCTATCATTTCAGACATAGCGCCCGCATTTTAAAGCCTTCCCCTCGAAAGAAACAGGCATGAAGATTGCCTGGTTTTCAAATAATATATCCTGAAAGTTTGAGGGAGGCTTTATGCTCGGAAAATCAACTATGGGTATAAAGTTTTCAGCGAAAAAGGTAGGTCTTTGGGCCAAGTTTAAAAAATGCGAACTGAAGCGGTTAAGGGCGTGGATAGATTAGTATTTTAAACGCAAAGCGGGCTGACCCGCCCGCCTGAAATCGAAAAAATTTAGAATGAGATTGATTCGTCGCGGAGATGATCGAGGAGACAAAGAAGATCTGCTCTTAGAACGCTTAAAAAAATTCCTTGTGAGTACGGTTGGCAAAAGAGATTTAAATCTTAGGTGTTCTCCCAGTTTGTCTTTGTAAGGGGAAATAAATCTATTTTTTTTATTTGCTTTGCCTATATTATAGTCACGCGAAGATAATTTTTTGACGTCAAATGCGATTGAGTTAACTCAATTCCGAAGAAGGAAAGACTCGTGTTAACCACTTTCTATTCTCAAATTTTACGCTTAATCCGTAAATGGATTTCAGGAAGAGAGTTTTTTCTTTCGGCCGTAATTTTGGTTTCTCTGCTTTCGGTGAATTCATGGCTTTCTTTCCGCAATATCAATCTCGTGCGCCATGACGCCGAATTAGTTATTCATACCCAAAAAGTAATTAACGCTCTTGAGGCGGCGCTTTCATTTGCAAAAGATGCGGAGACCGGGCAGCGAGGCTATCTTCTTACCGGCAAACAATCCTATCTCGAACCGTATAATCATGCGGTACCGGCCATTTATGGGCAATTGGCGCTGCTGAAACAATTGACCCGTGATAATGCATCGCAGCAGAAACGCCTGGATGAATTTAAAGCGCGCATTGGATTAAGGTTGAAAGTGCTGGATGAAGTTATCAATGCACAAGAAGGTTTACGCTATCAGTTTACCCGTAAGACTTTATTGGGCGACCGCGGCAAAGTCGAGATGGACGCCTTGCGCCGGCAGGCCGCTACCATTGAAAAGGTAGAACGCGATTTGTTAGAGCAAAGAACGGAACGCTCCACTGTCTCATACCACATCGCGCTTTTCACCAGTTTTCTGTCAAGTTCGATCGGGTTAGGCTTGCTTGTCGCGTTTCTTTTTCTTTTAAGGAAACATTTAATTTCTAAAGACAAAGATATGGCCGCGATTTTTGAGCAGCACGAAAGATTTCGAATCACAATCGGAAGTATCGGCGATGCGGTTCTGACCACAGATACACAGGGCCGCGTTACATACTTAAATGAAATTGCGCAAAAATTGACAGGCTGGAAAGAAAAAGATGCTTTCGGGAAGCCTCTAGAGGTAGTTCTTCACATTTTAAATGAAAGTTCCCGCCGTATTGTTGAAAGCCCCGCATATCAGGCGTTAAGAGAAGGCACCATTGTCGGGCTGGCTTATGGGACGCTTCTGATCGCGAAGGACGGAAAAGAAATTCAAATCGAGGACAGTGCCGCACCGATCCGCAATCAGCAAGGTGATGTTGTGGGGGTTGTGCTCGTGTTCCGGGATGTAACTGATCGTAAAAAATCAGAAGCTGTTTTACTCGAAAGCGAAAAGCGTTATCGACAGTTAATTCAAGGTCTGCCCGCAGCTGTTTATACCTGTGATGCTGACGGCTACATTATGCTTTATAACCCCGCAGCGGCTGTGCTTTGGGGCCGGGAACCCGAGTTGGGGAAAGAGCTGTGGTGCGGCTCGCATCGAATCTATAGGTCAAACGGAGAACCTCTCCCGTTAGAGCAATGCCCCATGGCCGTTGTTTTGGAAGGAAAAGAGCCGAAGCGCGGTCAGGAAATTATTATTGAAAGGCCCGATGGTACGCGGCGGAATGTTCTACCTTATCCCCAGGCGATTCTTAATAAAGACGGAATTCTCATGGGTGCGATTAACATGCTTGTGGATATCACCGAGCGTAAAAAAGCAGAGCAAGATTTAATCCGCACGGCCAAAGAGCTTGCAGCTTCAAACACTGAATTAGAAAAAGCGAATATACAGCTTAAGAAATCGACGCATGAACTTGAACTGGCAAATATAAGCCTAAAAAAACTCGATGAGATGAAAACGAATTTTATTGCGATCGCATCGCATGAACTCAAGACCCCTCTGACCGCGATGAAAGGTTTTTTAAGTTTAGTCATCGAAGGCGCGAACGGAAAGCTGCGAGCCGCACAAAAGGAAAGTTTACTTTTTGTAAAAGAAGGCAGTGATCGAATGCACCGGCTGATTGACAGTCTATTGAATCTATCGAAAATGGAGCTTGGGCAAATGCCGATGAAAATGAGCGAGAAGGTAAGTGTTAAGAGAATTTTGAGCGAGACCGTGCGAACATTTCATAATTTAGCCGAAAAGAAGAGCATTTCAATTCAAGAGGAAGTCGAAAGTGATTTAAAAGAAGTTTGTGGCGACGAAGACCGTTTACGGGAAGTGTTTGATAATCTTGTTTCCAATGCTCTGAAATATACTCCACGTGGCGGAACTATTTGGATTCGAGCGAAAAATAATTCAAAAAAAGTAGAAATTAAAATTGAAGATACCGGAATTGGAATGAGAAAAGAAGATCTTTGTAAAATATTTGAACCTTTCCAGCACTTGAGGCGCAGCGGCTTGGAAGGCGAAGAAAGCACCGGATTGGGTTTAGCGTTAGTCAGAAAAATTATCGATGCGCATGGCGGAGAAGTTCAAGTTGAAAGCGTGCTCGGAAAAGGTTCGATTTTTATGGTGCTGCTTCCGCAAAAAAATTTGATGGAGGCGGCGCGATGAAAAAGCATATTCTTATTGTCGAAGATGACTTTGCGATCGGCAAGCTCCTTCAAATGTCTTTTACGCATGCAGGATTTACCGTTTCTTTGGCGCGCGATGAAGCCTCTTTTTGCGAGTTGGCGAAAAATACATCCCCCGATTTTATTTTGCTTGATCTGATGATTAACAATCGAAAAAGCATCGAATTTTATGAGGCATTAGTTGAAGAAGGGTTGAATCCGCATATCCCGGTGATTGTTTTGACAGCGTCTGTCCAGGGATTGGTTTCTGTGAAAGGCCCCTCCGGAAAATCTTATCGGGCCTTCGGCAAGCCTTTCGAAACTAAAAACCTGATTGAATTAGTGGGTTCTTCTTTTTCAGTCAAGCCTTCGAAAGCCTAAAAAACCCGTGTAAAAGTGTCTCGTCTTTCGTACAGAATTCTTAAAAATCTGACACATTTCAGCCGCACAAAACAGCTCTTTTAAGAAATAATATTTTTGTTCCCAATAAGAAGCATGCGCAGTGGCCGAGCTGGCACTCCTGATGCTACTCTGATGTTGGGGTTTTCTCAAAGAATGAGCTTCAGACGCTTGCCGATGGGGGCTAAAAATGAACAATGAAGATTGGGATTTAGAATAATTCAATTGAATATTATTCGAATTTTTAAATGAAAAAGGAAAAAATGAAAAATAAAGGTTCTGATTTGGAGCAAAAATCAAAAAGCCGGTTTGTGATGGATGTAAAGGAAATCCGCCGCCGCGCCCGCAAACATGTCGAAGAAGGTGCTGTCACGGAAGGTTACGAAGGTGACCGCAAGACTATCTTAAAGCTGCTCAATGATGCGCTTGCGACCGAAATTATTTGTGTATTACGCTACAAGCGCCATTATTTCATGGCGCAAGGCATTCATGCGAAACCGATTGCTGAAGAATTCCAGGAGCATGCCACTGAAGAACAGGCGCATGCCGACAGTATCGCGGAAAGAATTATGCAGCTGGGCGGTGAACCTGACCTGAATCCTGAAGGCTTGACTACCCGCAGCCACTCACAGTATGTGGAAGGCGAGTCTTTGCTTGATATGGTTAAAGAAGATTTGGTTGCGGAAAGAATCGCGATTGATTCTTACAAAGAAATCATCGCCTATGTCGGCGGCAAAGACCCGACGACCCGCCGTCTTATGGAGGAAATTCTTTCGAAGGAAGAAGAACATGCGGATGATATGGCGGATATTTTGGCGGCCCTAGATCCGGCCAAAAAAATGTGACGGTAAAACGGTAAAGATTAATTTATGGAATTGATTTTTGAGTGGATAGCGTGGTTTGCCTTGTTCTTGGGATGTATTTTTATTTTATGGAAACTGTACTTATTCACGACGTGGAACATTGAGAGAACTGTTTTTCTTGGCGGAATCGGCGCTTATCTGGGTTCGAAGTCAAAAAACGCGCGGAAGAAGCAAGCCGTGGCCGCGAAATGAAAATATTGATGGTGACGAACACCTATTTAAATGTGGTGGGTGGCCTTGAAAAATCAATCCAGTCTTTTACGCAAAAATTAAGAGAATTGGGACACAAGGTATTGATCGCCGGTCCTGACTTTGTCGGCGAAGAAATCGGCGGCAGCAAGGGGGCTCATCCTTTAGCGGACAAATATGCGCCAGTGGTTTTTCCTTTTCGTGGGAAACTTGAAAAAATTATTGCTCAATTTAATCCTGATGTCATCCACGCCCACCATCCTTTTTTAATGGGAGAAATGGCTTTGCGCTTCTCGGCCTATTACGCGCGGCCCGTTATTTTTACTTACCATATTATGTTCAATCAATACGCGCATTATTTACCGTCTGTGTCTTCGTGCCTTTCCGGAACTTTCTTGGTGGAAATGGCTGCGGGATTTTGCAATCTTTCAACCCGGGTGATTGCGCCGAGCGAAAGCGTACGTAAAATTTTATGCGATCAAGGCGTTAAAAAACCAATTGATGTCGTTCCAACCGGAGTTGATATCGCAAAGTTTTCGCGCGGGAACCGTGAAAAAAAGAGAAGAGAACTTGGTTTATCAAAAGAATCGATTCTGCTCGGTTATGTGGGGCGTCTCGCGCCCGAGAAAAACCTTGAATTTTTGACAGCTCAGGTTGCACAGTTAATGAACACAAATAAAAATGTTCACTTTCTTGTCGTTGGGAAAGGTCCTTCCGAAAAAGATTTGGAGAAAGCCTTTAGCCATATGGATATATTGCCGCGTCTTCACTTTTTGGGTGCGCTTCAAGGGCAGGATTTGGTGGATTGCTACCATGCAATGGACGTGTTTGTGTTTGCGTCCAAAAGCGAAACTCAAGGTTTGGTTCTCTGCGAAGCGATGGCAGCGGGAGTGCCTGTGGTAGCTTTGGATGCGCCGGGAGTCCGTGAAGTTGTCAAGGATTTTGAAAATGGCCGGCTAATCTCCGGCGGACATGAAGAGGAGTTTCAATCCGCCTTGGTGTGGTGCGTGAGCCAGGAGGGCAGGAAGCTTATTCAGTTGAAACAAAACGCCCGGGAAACCGTCAACGCTTTCGGACTTGAAATTTGCGCGGTTCGCGCGCTGGAGACATATCGTTCAGCTATGCAAGATTATTCTTGTCTTAAAAATGCTCATAAAAACAGAGAGCTAAAGTTATGGCAGTGTTTTCGGATTGAATTGAAAATAGCGGGTAATTTTCTCCGCTCTTTTTTTCGTGCAGTGAGTAAGACGCTTTTTAAACAAGCAGCCTGAGGAGGGCATAATGAAAAGGTTTATGTTGGTTTTAATCATGATTCTTTTTGTGGGAGCATTCAATGGTTGTCATAGCGGAACGATGCGTGGAGTCGGTTCGGACATTTCGAGGGTCGGAGACCACTTGCAGAAATAAATGAACAGATTTATTGCCTGCAAGCTAAACGCAAGAGTACCTTTTATTTCTTTTTAGGAAACAGTACAATATGTTTTAACTTATGGATCAAAAGAAAAGTGCTCCCGATGCGGGAGTGGTTAAACCCAGAGTTCTTGTCGTGGATGACGAGCAGTCCATGCGGCGTCTTTTGTGCCATACTCTCTCTCTCTCCGGCTTTAATATTTCAACTGCAGCTAATGCGGCAGAATTTCGTGAGCAAGTTTTTATTCAAAAACCAGAGGTTATTATTCTCGATATTTTGCTGGGTGACCATAACGGTCCCGAAGTTTATTTGGAACTGCTGGATGAGGGCTTGGATTCAAATATTCCCGTCATTTTTCTTTCGGCACTGATTGAAAAAAGGTGGATGCCCAAATCGATTGAGAGTAACCCGCGCCATGCATTTATCAGCAAGCCGTTTGAGTACCAAGAACTAATACTCAAATTGCGAGAGTTTGCGGCGCTTAAATAATAAGTGGGGGATTGCTTTTACCGTGCCAAAGCAGAGTTCTTTTTTAAATCGTCTCCGTTTGAGTAACCTTCTTATTCCTCGGAAGCTGGGCCTGATTGTGGCTATTTTTTCGCTTATCATTTGCGCCCTGCTTTCAGTCAATCTCTTTGGAATGGGGGTTCTCTCCGATGTTCGTGCTTATGTTGCCGGTGAAGGAATATGGTCAAAATCACAAAAAGAAGCCGTTTATGCATTGATGCGGTATGTGATTTTTTATCAGGAAAAAGATTATCAGAATTATTTGGACCATCTCAAAGTTCCTCTGGGGGACCGTAAAGCCTTAATCGAGCTTTCAAAGCCCAACCCTGACTTTCTCGTTGTGGATGCCGGCTTTATTGAAGGTCAAAATCATCCGCGTGATGTGCGTGGCATGGGGTATTTATTTAAGCGTTTTTATTTTATTTCTTATATTCGTGATGCCATTCAAGCCTGGAAAGAAGCGGATCAGCTGCTGAATGAATTGATTCGAGCGGGAGAAGAAGTCAGGAAATATGTCCGGTCCGGAAATGTCACTGAAGAGAAAACGACGCAGTTTTTAGAACGCATAGATAAAATCAATAATACCTTGGCGCCGCTTGAAGATTCATTTTCTTATCGGTTAGGGGAAGGTGCACGGTGGCTTGTCAGCCTGTTGGTTTGTGTGATGTTCGGGGTTACAGGTATACTGTTGATTCTAGGAATTATTATCGCAAATTTTATTGCGCGCCAGCTGATCCAGGAAATATACCGGCTTAGAAACGCGGCGGCCAAAATTGCCGAGGGGGATTACAGTCAGCCGATAGAAAATCACACCTTGGATGAAGTCGGGGACCTTGCCCGGAGCTTTCAGCAAATGGCGGCTCAGCGACAACACGCGGAAAGAGTTAAAAATGAATTTTTTGCGACCGTTTCTCATGAACTTCGTACGCCCTTAACATTAGTGCTGACACCGCTTGAATCGCTTTTAATGGGCGAATATGGCCCGTTATCGGAACCCGCGCAGCGGATTTTGGGAACGATGCACAATAACGCGATACGACTGCTTCAGATGGTGACCGGGCTGCTTGATTTCTCAAAATTTGAAGCCGGGCGGATGGAAGTTAAGCGTGAAGATACCGATATCATCGGGGTTACGCAGTCGATTCTCGATGATTTTACGGCCATTGTCAGCCAGAAAAAAATAAAAGTTCGGCTGAGCGCAAATCAGCCCTCTATTTCGGTTCTTATGGATCGTTATTTTTACGAGCGAATTTTATTTAATCTTCTTTCCAATGCGGTTAAATTTACACCCGAAGAAGGTGAAATTTCTGTTGCGCTTGAACTGCGCGGTGAATATTTGCGCTTGGTGGTTTGTGATACTGGCATTGGCATCTCGGAAGAAAATCAAAAAATCCTGTTTGAAAAATTTAAACAGCTTGAAGGCGCATCAACACGGCGCTTTGAAGGAACTGGCCTGGGGCTTGCTTTAGTCAAAGAATTTTCCGAACTTCTTGGCGGACAGGTTTTGGTTCACAGCGAAGCCGGAAAAGGATCGACATTTACCGTGGAGTGTTTTGCCCCGGCCGCAGCGTCTGTGGCAAAGATCGAAACTGTGCGTCCCAAAAGAAAACTGGTTCAGCAATTTCCGGTGAATACGGAGTTATCACTCATTTCCGATTCAGTTGATAGGAAGGAATTACCCAAACTTCTGATTGCTGAAGATAATCCCGAGCTGGCGTTTTATTTGTCCGAGCAGATGCAGGATATTGCGCGCTTAAAAATCGCGAAAGACGGGGAAGAAGCATTGAAGCTTGCCGAAGAATGGCTGCCTGATCTTGTTCTTTCTGATGTCATGATGCCCAAATTAGACGGAATCGCCCTATGCCGGGCGATTAAAAGCCATCCGAAAATGGCTTACATTCCGGTTATTTTGCTGACCGCATTGACTTACCGGGATGCTCTTTTAAAAGGATGGGAAGCGGGCGCGGACGAGTATTTGTTTAAACCTTTTCACCCCACTGAACTTTTAACACGGGTTAAATCCGTGCTTGAAAATTGCAAAGAGCGCCGTGAAACACAAATTGCGCTTAAAGAGTCACACGACCAGCTTGAAGTCAAAGTCCGCGAGAGAACCGAGGAGCTTCTCGGGGCGAATGAGCGTTTAAAAGAGCTGGATGAATTAAAAACACAATTTATTTTGACCGCGTCGCATGAGCTCAGGACTCCGCTAACGTCGATTAAGGGCTATGTTGAAATGGTTTTGTACGGTGAGGCGGGCGCGCTCAATGACGAACAAAAAGAGTTTTTGGGATATGTCAAGGACTCCACCGACCGTTTGCAGCGTTTACTGCGCGAACTTTTGGATATTTCAAAAATAGAATCCGGCGGAGTAGCCATGCATCGGGAATTTACTGATATGCGGATTTTAATTAAAGAAGAGCAGGCTCTTTTTAAAGCGCAGGCGCTGGATAAAAAAATTCAGATTCTGATGGATGTTGATCCGGAGTTAAAGTTTATTTTTTGTGATTCGGATAAAATTCGCGAGGTTTTGGATAATTTGCTCAGCAATGCCATAAAATATACACCCGCAAAAGGGCAAATTAAAATTTTCGCGCAAAACCAGGAGCATGGAATTTTAATTGGTGTTCAGGATAATGGCATTGGAATTAAAAAGAAAGACCACCGCCTGATTTTTGAACCTTTTCAACATTTGGGAAAGAATGGAACGAATGCCTCAGAGGAAAGTACGGGTTTGGGTTTAACGCTTGTTGAAAAAATTGTTGAAGCGCATGGCGGGCAAGTTCAGGTCCAAAGCGAAGAGGGTCAAGGCGCGCTTTTTACTGTAAACTTACCTTTCGATATGAATGAAAAAAAACAACCGGAGTAATCAATAAAGTTATGAATAAAACTGTTCTTGTTGTGGATGATGACAGTCGAATCGCGAATCTCATTTCGACTCGCTTAAAGAAGCAAGGATATTTGCCCGTGATTGTTGAAGATGGCAACAGCGCGATTGAATGGGTCGAGCGTAATGAAGCGGCATTGATTATGTTGGATGTCCGGCTTCCAGATATTAACGGTGTTGATGTGTTAAGACAAATCATCAAAAAGAAACCGGGTCTATTTGTAATTATGATTAGTGCGCATGCGGACGTTCAAAACGCGGTGGAATGTATCAAAATCGGAGCCACGGACTTTCTTGAAAAGCCGTTTGAATTTCCTACCTTTGACGCAAAAGTGAAGCAGATTTTTCAGCAGCTGGGATTAAAGGCCGAGGTTGCCGCTTTAAAACAGGAATTAGGAATTACTTATAAAGATAAAAGTTTAATCGGAAAAAGCCCCGCGATGATTAAGGTTTTTCAATCGATTGGCATCGCGGCAAAAAGTGAAGCCAGTGTCTTGATTCACGGAGAAAGCGGAACAGGAAAAGAGCTTGTTTCAAGAGCAATTCATTTTAACGGGACACAAAAACAGGGCCCTTTTATGGCGGTGAATTGCGGAGCCATTCCGGAAAACCTTCTTGAAAGTGAATTATTTGGACATGAGAAGGGATCTTTTACGGGCGCGGTAGGCCGTAAGCTGGGAAAATTCGAGGAAGCGCAAAACGGAACTATATTTTTAGATGAAATCGGGGAAATGCCACTGTCATTGCAGGTTAAATTGCTGCGGGTGCTGCAAGAGCGAGAAATCGTCCGCGTGGGCGGAACGGTCTCCATTCCCATTCATGCCCGCTTTATTACGGCGACAAACCGCGATTTAAAGAAAATGGTGCAAGAAGGGTTGTTCCGCGAAGATCTTTATTACCGGATCAATGTATTTCCGATTCGTTTGCCGCCCTTACGCGAAAGAAAAGAGGATATTACAGATCTTTTCCGCCACTTCGTAAACCGGCATAGCGAAGGCAAAGCGTCGGTTAAGACAGATGAAGGCGCGTTAAGAAGACTGGAAGAGTATGACTGGCCCGGAAATATCCGCGAGCTAGAAAATTTTGTCGAACGTCTTTTGCTTTTATTGGGAGAAAAAAATCACATTACCGAAAAAGATATCGATGCTATGGATGGATTAAGCGATGCTCCTGCTTCAGAAAAAGCCGAAGCGCCTAAAGAAAGAGCTCAGGTGTTGGGCGAGACGGAGCGGGCAATTCTTGAAAAGGCATTGCAAGACGCCAATGGTAATATTGCTAAGGCTTCTAAGCTTGTTCAGATGAGCCGTGATTCTTTTTATCGGAAGATGAAAAAATATTCAATTGCCCGGTAAGTCTTATAACAAGAACGGCTGTTATCTCCATTTGTGCTTAAAACGCGCTATGCGATGCGTTAAAGTCCGCTATTGCTAAGCTGGATGGGGCCGCGCTGAATTTTCCAGCCTGCATGGCTTCCCAAGGCTTTTCCTTCCTAGTCCGACAATTGCAAAAAACCGTCAGAGCCCTCTGACACTATTTTCTTAATTGAGATTTTTTCAAAAGACGTTTTTTTCTTAAGTTGTTTATCTGTATGAAGATATGACTTTGGCATGCGCCGTGGATATACAGAGTCAACGGAATGAAATACGTGAGGGAAAAAGGAGGGCTTGTTTATGGAAAAGAGTCATTACGAACAAATCAAAAATAATAATAATTTCAATTCATCGACGAGGGGATCCAAACGCAGACCACCGATGCAAAGTGAGTTTGATGAGCCTAAATTATCCTATTGCGATGTCCCTCAGCCGGCTGTAAGTGCTTGCGGGATAGCTCAATCGACAAATGCGCAAGCCTGTGATCAAACAGCTTATTCACGCTCGCAAGGAACTTCTGATCAGACTTTTAAAAATAAAAAAGATCAGAAAGACGCTGTGTCCCGTGAAGACTGGGAAGGCGGCGGGTCGCGTCCCGCGGCAGCATTCTCAGACGAAATGTTTCCCCATAATAACCCTGCAAATGACTTACAGACACAAGCTGACAGTGTTCCAAAAGCTAAATATGGCGACTTTGGGCCGCCTAAAAATCTTCAATCGCTTCCGACCCAAAATACGCATGAGCTGGCTGCGGAAGAGGAGCTTGATGATGAAGTGCGTGTAAAAGCAGCGAAGAACTCCGGAGAAGAAGTCCATTGGAACGAAAGAGCGGACCGCCTTAAAAAGCGGGGAGAAGATTATAGAGGGCGTCGCAGTGCTTAGCATTACGTCCTCGGCGGAGAGTCAAGCTCCGCGTCAACCGAAGGAGATGGCGGGCTTCAAAAGCAGTAGTCCCGCCGCTCTTCTCGGAATAGTTAAGGAGGCTGTTATGAATGAACGGATTTTAGTCATCGAAAACAGAGGGCCTAGCTATCAAATTTTGAAGGATAAGTTGGAAGAAAAAGGCTGCGTTGTTTTAACGGCTCAAAACGAACACGAGTTTTGGGGGCATGCTTGCGAGACGAATGTTGAATTAGTTCTTTTTGATATTTGCCTCAAGAACCGGCTCAGTTCCGAGGTTTACGCGGCAATTTTAAACTTTCAACAAAGCCGAAAAATCCCGGTCATTTTTAAGACCGGGATGACTGACCAGGACGAACACGGAGCCATGCTGTATGACGAGAACTATATTTTTTTTCCGGAACCGGTTGGTTTTGAGCGTCTCTATGTAGAAATACAAAAACTACTTAATCAAAGACAGCTGGCCCATGCTGCCTAAGAGAAGGAAACAATGAAAAAAATTTTAGTGGTGGATGATGAATGGGCCATTCTTGAACTTTTACGGATCAAACTTACAAAAAAGGGGTTTGATGTGATTACCGCGAGCAATGAAAAAGAGTTTTTTGAACAGGTTTTTGAAAATAAACCGGATTTGATTATTTTGGATATTTGGCTCGGGAACGAAGGCGGCGGAACGAAGCTTTATGACGTGGCGCTTGACGGAGGGCTTGATCCGGATGTTCCGGTTATTTTTATGAGCGCACTTGTAGAAGAAGGTACGCCGCCCAAAAGAGCGTCCAAGGGAGGGCGTTTTGCTCTGTACGGCAAACCATTCGATTTTAATTTTTTGTTGGAAGACATTTATTGTTTAACGGGGGTTGAGTCGGGGTTGAATTCGGCGGAAGTTGACAGAGATAGGATTGGGAAGGCTGCAAATTTAGGGAAATATAAAAGTGGGTCGAATGGCGGGCCAGCCCCGCAGCTAAAAACCGGATAAGGAAATGAAAGCAGATCAGGGAAATTTGCATATGTCAACTTAACGAGATTAAGGAGGAAGCAAAAATGAAATACTTAAAACTAAAAAAAAGAATGGGATTCTATTACAGTCATGGCTTTTGTGATTGCCGTGAGCGTGCTAAGTGGTTGCGCAAGCCATTCTAAAATTGTTCATACCGAAACGGTAAGCAATCCGCCGGCACAGACTGTAGTTGTGGAGCAACAAACAACCAAAACAACGGCAGAGAGCCACGACTCCGGAATTTTAGGTGGAGCTTTCCATGTCGTCGGGGAAGTTTTGGCATTTCCGTTTGTCGTTATCGCAGATGTTTTTCGTTTCATCTTTTAACAGATAAAAAGGAGTTATTTATGAAAACTTACGCATCTTTAGGGCTTTTGATCGCAGCGATTGCTTTTTCAGGGTGCAGCGGAGCTTTTTGGGGTGGAACGGCAGCCGGAGCAGCAGGCGGAGCGGCCGGTTATGAAGTCAATTCCAAAGTGCAAATGGACCGCTTGAATAAGGATCTTGCCGCGGGACGTATCAATCAACAGGAATATGACATTCGCAAAGATCAAATTCAACGGGGTTCGGTTTTCTATTAATCGCTTTATTCGGTAACAGAACGTTGAAAGCAAAGGAGGCTGGTTACGTTGAATTGGGCAATTAGTTTTTTGATTATCGCATTGGTTGCTGCGATTTTAGGATTTGGAGGTATTGCCGCAACTGCTGTGGATATGGCGAAGGTCGTATTCGTAGTTTTTCTGGTGCTGGCATTGCTTTCAGGTTTGATCGGCATTTTCCAGGGTAAGGGGCCGCGGGTTTAAATAAAAAAGAAGAAACAAACAAGGAGGAGTTATGCAGACACACACTAAGGTAAATGAGAAAAAAGACAAAATTCATGATGCTCTTGAGCTGCTTAATGATGCGGCAAAAGAGAAAAAGGATGAAGTTTTTGAAGTGATCAACACTAAGTATGAACATGTCCGGGATATGTTCGCAGGCGCTGCCGAAAACGGACAGGCCATTGCAAAGGAAGCCAAGAAGCAGCTTTCAAAAACGCTTCAAACGGAAAAGATAAAAATTAAACAAGTCGCGGGCGATCTGAATAAGAAAGTTCACAGAAGCCCATGGGCCTATTTAGGCGGCGCGGCATTAAGTTCTTTTGTCGTTGGAATTTTACTGGCGCGCAAAAAATGATTCCGACTTATATTGTGGCGCTGCTGGCGGACCTGGCTTTTTTGTTATGGCTCGCCAGCGGCTTAGCATTCAATTGGTTTGAAGATTTCCTGGGCTCGTCGGAAACGAAAGGAGCTTTTTATGAAAGCGAATCTGGATCTTAACTGCGTCTCTATTTTTTTGGCAAGGCGAGGGGGATGTTGGTTTTTGATTTTCTGAAAAGCAAAATAAAGGGGATTTATGAATAAACTTATAAAAAAATCACAAAGTGAAAAGGGCGGATTAAGAGGCGGGATTTTACTATGGCTGATTGGCGTGCCGTTGCCGCTCATTCTTTTGTTTTCACTTTTACGCGGTTGCCACTAAGCGGAGAAGCGGTGATCTATGTATGGAGTCATCGGAACCTTGGTTTTAATTCTGGATGTCGCTGTGATCGTCGATTGCCTGCAGTCGCCTATGAGCGCAGCAGAAAAATGCCTTTGGATCTTTTTGGTTCTGTTTTTGCCTGTCTTAGGCATGCTGCTTTACTTCTTATTGGCGAAACGACCTATTTTATAACGAAAAGAACAGGAAGAATAAAAAGATGGGCACAGCCAGGATCGAGTCACTTCTTCGGTGCTGGGGTAAATGCCCCATATGAACGAAGTCAGTGGAAGGTTAAGCTTGCGTTTACGAAATAAGGGCTTTTTTGAGGTGAATCACGGAAATTTTAAATAAAAAAGGAAAACATAATATGACAACTCATTCGAAAGAAAATGAAAAGAAAGACAAAATTCACGAGGCATTGGAATTGTTGAATGAAGCCGCCAAAGAAAAAAAAGACGAGGTGTATGGCGTGATTAATTCCAAATATGAGCATCTTCGTGAAATGTTTGCCGGCGCGGTTGAGACAGGGCAGGACTTTGCGGACGACGCGAAGAAAAATATTTCCAAAACACTTTCAGCGGAAGAGAAGAAATTGAAACAAATCGCCGCTCAATGGGATAAGGAAGTTCGTAAAAATCCTTGGACTTATATCGGCGGAGCGGCGCTTGGCTCGCTTTGTTTGGGGCTTTTACTGGGCCGGAAGAAATAGTAAGCAGTCAACTTGCTAAAAAGGATGTTTATGAAGTTGAAAAATGCTTGGTTTATCGCAGAGCTTTTAGGCGCATTCGGAGTTGTGCAAAAGTACAAGAAAAATACGGCAGAGTGGGTGCGGATTCAAACCGCGATGGTTTGGCTTAAGAGTATTGCTTTTGCACGTGATCTTGTGATTTATCAGGTGGGGATTTCAGCTTGCGTTTTAGTTCTGGTTATTAGTGCGGTTTTGATGGAAGTGGCGTTCATTTTTTGTTTGCCAATGAGCCTGCAATCAAAGATAACCGCTGTCTTCGTAGTGAGCGGAATTGATTTTGCGGCGGCGTTAAGCTTTCTGGGTTACTTTTTATCTTCTGAGCGTTGGCTTAAGCAGGCGGCCAGTTACAACGCTTGCGTTTCGGAAATGATACAGAAAACGAATTCAAAAAAATAAAAGAGAGGTATTGATATGGCAACGTCAACAATTTTACTCATCGTGCTTATAGTATTACTGATTGGCGGATTGCCGACATGGCCGCATAGCAAGAGTTGGGGATATTATCCTGCCGGCGGAATAGGGACTGTACTTCTGATTGTTTTGATTTTGGCATTGATGGGCCGAATCTAACATTTTTCAAAACGAAGTACAAAACAGCAGGAGGCTTTATGTTGACTAAGATCGAAGAGAAGAAAACTGAGGTTGCGGTTGGCATTGCAGTCGACAAGCAGGTTGATATTGCGCTTCCCAAAAATGATCGTAAGGAGCTGGCGCATGCTCTCTCGCTTATATTGGCCGATACGTACGCGCTTTATTTGAAAACTCAAAACTTTCATTGGAATGTGAAGGGTGCACGTTTTCCATCGTTGCACATTCTTTTTGAAAGCCAATATCTCGAATTAGCGGCTGCGGTGGATTTAATCGCAGAACGGATCCGGGCGCTTGGATGTCTTGCCCCGGCAAGCTTCAGCGAGTTTGCGAAATTGACCTGTCTAGAAGAGGGCAATTCTCAAATTCCTGCAGCAGAAATGGTCGCGGTCCTCATGCATGATCACGAACGAGTAGCGCAAAGTATGCGTGCTATAGTGCCTAGGGCAGAGAAGACACATGATCACGCTTCCGTTGACCTTCTTTCACAAAGAATATCAACGCATGAAAAGACAGCATGGATGCTTCGCAGCACAAACGAAACCTAAGTCAAACCAGATAAGCGTTCGTCTTTAACGGGCTTTTTTGCGCCGAGTGTAAAGACACAGAGACGAGTTGCTTTTTTTGGGATAGGATGAAGTATGTGGAAAAAATGGCTTCCATGGCGTTTCTTCATTAGGGCACTTGCGCGCAAAAAGGGTTTTCTTGACCCCATTGCTTTTTTTTCCAAACTCCAAAGTTTTGGTCAGCCTTCCGAAGTGACCATGCCGATTGAAATTGTGCGTCTTGCGACAATATTAATTGCGCGCGGCTCGCTGAATGTTGTCGCGATTCAACATAACCTGGATTGGAATTGGCCTTATTGGGTCGTGCGCCAATTTGATCCAAAAGATGTATCGTTTATTCCGCGCGCATTTTCACTGACTCATATTAATTTAACGCATCGTAATTGGACCGCTGTCGGTATTCCTGATCTGAGTTTGTATCCGATTGTTGACCCGCGAGGATTGCTGACCCCTTTTTTAGACGGCTGGTCTCTGGATGCTTGGGTGGTCCAAGGCGAAGGTGATCAAAACCTGATTCCTGCGTATTTAAAAACAACTACTCAGAAATGGCATCTGGAAAAAACCCCCTCAATTACGACTCACTCAAACCATCATCATCTGAAACTTAATTCGCATATCAGTGTTGAAAAAAGCAAAGAGGGGCCTTATTGCATGATGACTGTTGAAGCGAGTTCGGCCTCAGCCGCTTGGCTTGTGATTTCATTGCGTCCCCTTAACCCCGAGGGGGTGAGTGAAATCAGAAATATTACGCTCCTTGATCAAGGGTTAACGTGGCAGGTTAATAAAAAGGAGCGGATTTATTTTAATGAAGTTCCTGACAAGCATTATTTCTCTGAATTTCGAGAAGGCGACGTTTACCGTAAAGTTATGGCCGCAAATAAACACCCCGAAAAACTTTCGGCACAAAATGCCGAATCTGTTGAATGCTCTTCGGGAATGGCGACCGCGGCAGCCATGTTTCGTATTCCGGAACACGGACAAAGAAAAATCGAAATTCAAATTCCTTTGACGATCTCTCTGATCAGGAAGCCCGTTCCGCAGAGTTTTATTGTGGCTTCAAGTGGCGAAGCGGAACAAATTTGGTCGGAAGCTCTACGGGGCCATACTAAACTTCAGGTTGCGGATAAACAGACGCAGGCCGTTTATGATGCTGCGGTTTATGCCATGATTCTACATACGCCCGGTATCGATGCTTTTCCCGGGCCGTATACCTATAAACATTTTTGGTTCCGTGACGCGGCTTTTATTGTGAATGCTCTTTTGGGCGCAAACTTGATTGCAAGAGCCGAGAAAATTCTAGATCACTTTCCGGCTCGCCAAAGACTTACGGGTTACTTTTGTTCACAAGACGGCGAATGGGACTCCAACGGACAAGTGCTTTGGATTTACCGCCGGTTTTGTGAGTTAACAGGTACTTTGCCCAAGGCTGCATGGAAAGATTCAATAAAAAGAGGCGCAGAATGGATGAAACGTAAAAGATTGCCCGAAGATCTTGAACAGCCGCATGCCGGACTTTTTCCTCCCGGCTTTAGCGCCGAACATTTGGGTCCCAACGACTATTATTATTGGGATGATTTTTGGGGAGTAGAAGGATTTTTTTCCGCCGCTTACCTCATGCAGGGCTATCAAGATTCCCAAAGCGCGCAACAATATGAAAATGAGGCCGGCCATTTTGAAACTTGTCTCCTTCGCAGCCTAGATCAAAGTGAAGCACGACTTAAGACAAAAGCCATGCCTGCATCACCTTATCGCCGTCTGGATACCGGAGCGATTGGTTCTTTGGCGATTGGTTATCCGCTCACTTTTTGGGAACCTGATGATTTGCGTGTTATGCAGACAGTTGAATATCTTTTGAAAAATCATTTTATCGAACATGGATTTTTCCATGACATGAGTCACTCGGGTATTAATCCGTATCTGACATTAACAGTCGCGCAAACTCTATTGAGAAATTACGACCCGCGTTACGCGGATATCATGAGGCGTATTCAAAAGCTGGCATCGCCGACAGGACAATGGCCCGAAGCCGTTCATCCTCAGACTTTGGGCGGCTGTATGGGAGATGGCCAGCATATCTGGGCCGCAGCGGAATGGATTCTCATGATTAAAAATTGTTTTGTACGCGAAGAAAAAGAAAGACTTATTCTTTGTTCGGGAGTTTTGCCGGAATGGTATGAGGGCGGCAAAAAAGCTTCCTTCGGAGTGACTCCCATTTCACAAGGTTTAATTTCGGTGGAGCTTTTTTCAGAAGGTACCGGAGTGCGAGTGAGCTGGAAAGCCGAATGGCGCGGAGCGGTTCCGACGATTGAGGTCCGGCTTCCCGGTTACACAATGATCAACGTCAATTCCGGCGAGACCACGGTATTGCTGGCAAAGGAAAAGCATTCATGAAAATTTTAATGATGACCAATACCTACGCACCCATTGTCGGAGGGCTTGAAAAATCCATTCAGGTTTTCAGTGAGCAATTCAGATTAAAAGGGCATGAAGTTAAGATTGTCGCGCCCGAGTTCGAAAAAATGCCGGCACATGAAAAAGATGTGATTCGTGTGCCTTCGCTTGAAAAATTTGTCGGGACAGATTTTTCTGTGGGTTTACCGCTGCCTGAATTACTTCAAAATTTGATCGAGAAATTTAAGCCCGATATCGTGCATTCCCACCATCCCTTTCTCATGGGGGATTTGGCTTTGCGTGTTTGTGGACAGCATAAAATTCCACTGGTGTTCACTTATCACACCATGTTTGAGCATTACACGAACTACTTTGGACTCGAAAACCAGGCCATGCAGAAATTTGTCGTCGAAATTGCTACCGGATACGCCAAAATGGTGGATCAAGTCATTGTTCCAAGCGATAGTGTGGCGCGCCTTTTGGTAGAGAGAAAAATTCAGACGCCGATTGCTGTTGTTCCCACCGGTCTTGATGTGGCACATTTTTCTCCCGCAGCCACGACACTCAGGAGACAGTTTAAAATTCCTCAAAAAGCTTTCGTTGTCGGACATTTAGGGCGACTCTCTCCTGAGAAAAATCTGATGTTTTTGACCGAAGCGGTTGCTGAGTTTCTTACCCAGCACAAAGAAGCTCATTTTTTGATTGTAGGCAGCGGACCCAGTGAAAGAGAAATGAAAAAAATGATGCGTGTGAAAGGAGTTTTAAACCGTGCGCATTTTGCGGGGGTGCAGAAAGGAAAAAAATTAGTCGAGGCTTATCATGCAATGGATGTTTTTGCTTTCGCCTCTAAGAGTGAAACGCAGGGTATGGTGGTGACTGAGGCAATGGCCGCAGGATTACCGGTTGTGGCTTTAGATGCTCCCGGAGTGCGTGAGGTTGTCCATGATAAAAAAAATGGCCGTCTGCTTGAGGAAGAATCCCGCAAGAAGTTTGCGGCCGCGCTGGCATGGTGCTTGATCCGAACCGCACCTCAATGGAATTTGATAAAAAAGCAGGCTCTTGCAACCGCGAATGAATTCTCGTTGGAGACTTGCGCGACCAAGGCTTTAAAAGTTTATGAAACTGTTTGTGCGAATCATGTTATTCCGTCAGACGATAAGTGGGGAGCTTGGCATGCGCTCGCGGGGAGATTTAAGACGGAGCTAGGGCTTTTACTTAATTTAGGTAAAGCCGCAGGATCTGCAGTGATTCAGGCGACGGTTACGGAAAGCCCGCTCAAAGAAAAAATTGTAAATGCTTATCAGAAAAAAATTACGGAATCAGTTGAATCTTGGACTGTGGCACTTAAAAAAAATCGCAAACAAGCGGAAGATGTGTTAAGGGGAGAGCAACCAAGATCTGAAAATGAAGATGAGGCCATTGCCAAAAAAATTCATATTTACGAATCGGAATTGATCGAGCTTAATCGCAAAGTTGCAAAAGCCTGCGAAGATTTTGAAAAATACTTTGATGACGCTCACGCAAATTTAAAAAAAGAGTTTGAAGGTGGAGCTCCGAGACAATGATTTTAAGAAGATTTGTACGAAAATATTGCGTGTGGCTGAACCCTGATGAGCTGCGAATGCGCCTGCTCGGATTGTCGCGTCCCGACAAGCCGCAAGAAGGGCGTGGGTTGGTTTTGATTCAAATCGACGGATTTTCCTATCGCAACTGTGAACGCGCAATGAAAAAAGGGCATATGCCTTTTTTGAAAAAACTGATCAATCGCGAGCATTATCAGTTTAGAGATATGTATTCGGGAATTCCTTCCAATACGCCCGCTTTTCAAGGGGAGTTTTTTTTTGGTAAAGCGCAATGTGTGCCCGCTTTTCAATACTGGAATCGTAAAAGCGGAAAAATTAACACGATGTATGAAAAGGAAAGCGCGGAAGCGATGGAGCGTTCGCTGATGCAGAACGAGCCGGGATTGATTGCGGGAGGAACGGCCTACGGAAATATTTTTTCAGGAGGCGCGGCCGAATCCCATGTGTGTGCTTCGACGGCGGATTGGCTCGGAGTGGTTAAAACTTGGAATCCTTACTCGGTCTTCGTCACTTTTTTGTTAAGCCCGTTTACGCTCATACGCGGCCTATTTCTTTGTATCGTCGAAGCGGGTTTGGCATTTTTTGATTTTTTGAGGGCTCTCGCTAAAAAAGATATTCTGAATGAATTCGCATTTATCTTAATGCGCGTTTTTGTTTCCATTATGATGCGTGAAATTATTACAGCGCATGCGTGCATGGATATTTACCGCGGAACTAAAGTGGTTCATGTCAATTATTTTGGTTATGACGAACAGGCGCATCGCCGGGGTCCGTCCACGCGCTTTGCTTTTTGGAGTTTAAGCGGCATCGACAGCGCGATTAAAAAAATATGGAACGCCGCGGCGCATTCAGATTTACGTCATTATGATGTGTGGATTTACTCCGACCACGGACAGGAAACCGTGCAGCCCTTTCCAAGTATTTCAGATAAGAGCATTCAGACGCTGGTTCAGGAAGTCTATAGTGAGATGGGCATGTCTGAATCCGAAGTCTTTTCCTCGGTATTTGTGAAAAGACACGAACTTTCCGGCGATACGGTCATGAGTCAGCGGTTTTTGGGAGCACAAGATCAAGGTGAGGATGTCACGTGGCCGGTTGTGACAACTTTGGGACCCATTTGTCATATTTATTTTCAAAAAAAGCATATGGATGGGGAGAAACGGATTTTTGCTGAAAATCTTTTGAAGAAAAATATAAATCTGCCTGTGGTCGTGATTCCGCTAGAAAACGGAAAAGCAGAATACCGAACTCAGACTGAAACTTTAACTTTACCAGAAGATGCCTCGAAACTCTTGGGAGATGATCATCCCTACCGGGATGCCGTCACGAAAGACTTGGAAACTTTTTTGCAGCTTGAAAATTCCGGGGATCTTATTTTATTCGGTTGGTGTCATGGTAAACAGGCCATTTCTTTTTCAAGCGAACGCGGAGCCCATGCCGGCCTCGGACCGCATGAAACACAGGCGTTCGTGCTTTTGCCGCCGGATGCTGCGATTGAAAAAGATCCCAAGGTTTTGATCCGCGGAAATGATTTAAGACAGGCCGCATTGAAAGTTCTCGGACGTGTAAAACACGATCGAAGGTCTCTGGTTGAGGCTGTTGCCACGGAACGCAGGAAATTGCGTGTTATGTCTTATAACGTGCATAGCTGCATCGGTATGGACGGAAATTTATCGGTGGAACGGATTGCCCGTGTAATCGCCAAGTATGACCCGGATATTGTGGCTTTGCAGGAATTGGACGCGGGCCGCAGAATCAAAGGCTGTGACCAAGCGGCTGCCATTGCGCGCGAATTAGAAATGAATTTTCATTTTCATTCAGTGCATGGCGCGGAAAAGCAATGCTTTGGCAACGCGATTCTGAGTTGTCATCCCATGAAAATGATTCAGGCGGAACAACTGCCTTCCTTAAGAAAATCAGCTTTACTTGAGACGCGGGGAGTTTTGCAAATGGAGGTGGATTTTTATGGGCATAAAATACAGGTTTTTAACACACATTTGAGTATTTGGACTCCGGAGTTAAAATTGCAAATCCAAAAATTAATACACGCTGAAATTTTGGGAAAACCCGGGCCCGAAGAGCATGTTATTTTATGCGGAGATTTCAACATGACGCCGCAATCTCAACTTTATCGCTTGCTCGCACAGTCTTTTCAAACCCCTCATTTTAAGAAGCAGAAAGGAATTTCTGAAAATACATGGATCAGTCACTGGCCAATCCGGAAACTCGATCATATTTTAATGCGCGGCGGTTTGACCGCTAAGTTTGTCAATGTGCCGCGGACAAGGCTTGAGCGCGATGCGTCTGATCATCTTCCGGTGGTTGCGGATTTCGTATTTAATCCGGTTTATCAAGGGAGTACGTTATGACAAAAGGGAAAGTCGGTATTGTTTTGGGGATTATGATTTTTTTAGGCGCAGCTGTTTTTATTCTCGGCCGCGGTGAAAAACTCCAGCAGCCTATCCAATGGGCTGCGGGCCAACTTCGCTACACGAAGTATCAAGAAACAAACTTTTTAAGTTTTAAAGTGTTACAAAGCCTCTATGAAAACCCGAATCCCAACGGGATGCTTGCGCTTAAATTAAAAAAATTTTGGAAAACACCTATTATCAGTAATGAAGCTTATTATCGGGGCGCCCAGCCCCATCATCCTGTTGACCCAAAGCTTGGTCCCGCGTTAAAGGTGATGACCTGGAATATTGAAAAATCCTATCACATTCGAGATGTGATTAAGTTGTTAACCTCCGATGATGAATTCCACAAAATGGTTAACTTGGAAAAGGCGCCGCCGGAATCAGAAGCTTTTAAAAATTTAGCGAGGCAGCGTGAACGGATGCAGCAGGCGGACATTATTCTGCTGCAAGAGATGGATATCGGCGTGAGCCGCTCGGGTTATATTGACGCGGCAAGGGAATTGGCGCAAGCCTTAAATATGAATTATGCTTATGGACCTGAGCAGTTAGAAATTGACCCCGTGATTATGGGAACAGAAAAAATATTGCATTCAGACGGCTCGATTGATCAAGAAGCCACCCAGCATTACAAAGCCGACCCCGAAAAATATAAAGGTGTTTTTGGTTCGGCCGTATTGTCGCGGTATCCCATTAAAAAAGTTGAGCTTTTTCAGCTGAATCATCAGGCTTATGACTGGTACGCGAAAGAGAAAGGCAAAACTACTTTTTTGGAAAAAGCGCGCCGGTTAGGCGCTGAAGTTACTTTTAAGAATGAAGTGACGCGCGAAATTAAAATGGGCGGGCGAATTTTCTTTCGTGTCGATTTGGATGTTCCCGACGTCCAAGGTGGAACGCTCAGCGTGATTGATATTCATTTGGAAATAAAATGTCAGCCGCTGGGCCGGAAAATTCAGATGGAAGAAATCTTGGAATATATCCGGAAAATTAAAAATCCCATGATTGTTGCCGGTGATTTTAATTCAGCTCCCGATGATTTAAGCCCGACCTCTATTTCTCGTACGGCGGAACGCGCGGTTAAAAATCCGACCAATTGGTTTTCCGCGGGAGTGGCAGTCCTTCTTCCTCAAGCGCTTTTAATCAATACTTCCCGGGCATTGGGTAATGTTACAAAGAACTTTCAGGATCCCACGGCGAAAGATATTCCCGTACTTGCACCGAATAAAATAAAAGGTTTGTTTGATTTGATGCAGAATTTTAGGTCATCACAGGGCTATGCTTTTGATTTTCGCGGCGAAAAAGAAAGGTCCATGGGCGGGCATACAGGCACTCTCGCAAATGCCAATCAACGCGATCTCTTAGGCTTTAAAACAAGTTTCAGCGTGAAGCGTCCGTTGGGACCGATTGGTAAATACCGGCTGGATTGGATTTTTGTTAAATCTTATTTGAAAGATCCTTTGGATGTTTCGGGTCCGCATCGCATGGCGCCGCATTTTGGCGAGACGCTGGAAGAATTAAATACCGGTGTTCAACCGCAGCTGTCCGACCATCATCCCAGTGTGGTTGATCTTCCTTTGCAGGAGCCCAAATTAATCAAAGACGGGACAGGTAAATAAAATGTTGAATGGCGAGGAACAGCTTAAAAAAAATCCGGTTGTGCTTTTACATGCATTTCCGCTTTCCTCCGAAATGTGGCAGCCTCATGTAGATTCGCTCTCAAAAGACTTTCGTTTAATTACACCTGATTTGACGGGCTTAGGAAAATCACCCGTAAAAACAAAAGTTTCAATTGAGGGGATGGCGGAAGATATTTTTAAATCATTGGAAGACATGAATCTCAAGCAGCCTGTTTTTTTGGCCGGCCTTTCGATGGGAGGATACGTTGCTTTTGAATTTTTCAGAAAATATCCTGAGCGAGTTAAAGGATTGGGATTATTTTCAACGCGTGCGAGCGCAGATACGCCGGCAACTCGTGAAAAGCGCTTTCAAGGTATTGAGAAGATTGAAAAAGAAGGTTTAGAGTCGTTTTTGGGAGGGAATTTACCCAGTCTGATAGGTAAAACGACCGCTGAAAAACATCCCGAAATACTGACGCAGCTTAAGATTATAGCCGGTGGCAACACGCCAGAAGGCGTCGCAAATGCGCTGGCAGCGATTGCGGATCGCCGCGATTCAAGGGATCTTTTAAAGAAAATGAAGTGTCCTGTTTTAATTTTGGCCGGACGAGAAGACACCGTAATCCCTGTGTCGGAAGCCGAGGCATTAGCCGAGCAAATTCCAAATTCCATGATTCATATTTTTGAAACTGCGGGACATCTGTTTAATCTTGAGTCGCCAGTTGAATTTGAAAGAGTTTTTAAGAAGTTTATTGGCGGTCATTTTTAAAAGCAAAAAAAAATGAAAAAAAATAAAAATATTTCCAAATCCAAAACCCCGATAAAAGTATCGGATTTGTTTGTGCGCTGCCTTGAAAATGAAGGCGTTAAATATGTATTTGGACTTCCCGGCGAAGAAGTTGAAGATCTTTTATTCTCGCTCGAAAACTCGTCCGTTAAATTCATCGCTACACGCCACGAACAAGGCGCGGCTTTTATGGCAGATGTATGGGGGCGCATTACGGGCAAAGCCGGTGTTTGTTTAGCGACGCTTGGGCCAGGCGCGACGAATCTGGTTACCGGAGTCGCAGACGCGAACCTGGATAAAAGCCCTGTTGTCGCCATTACCGGTCAAGCGGGCATGAACCGTGTTCATAAAGAAAGCCATCAATATTTGGATATTGTCAGCTTATTCCGGCCGATCACAAAGTGGAGCGCGACCATTGCGCATCCGGATACTGTCCCAGAAATGGTGCGGAAAGCTTTTAAAGTTGCAGAAAATGAAAAACCGGGCGCAACGCATCTTGAGCTTCCTGAAGATGTGGCCGGCATGATGACTTCGGAGAAGCCGATTCAAGTCGTGGAAGTTCGCCGTCCTGATCCCGATATTCAAGCGCTTGAGGAAACCGTTGAATTATTGAAGCATGCGAAGAAGCCGTTGATTCTTGCCGGAAATGGCGCGATTCGTAAGCCGATGGGAAAATATCTTTCAGATTTTGTTGAAAAATTTAATGTGCCGTTTGTGAATACTTTTATGGGGCAGGGTTCCGTCTCGGATCAAAACGAACAATCACTTTTTACACTTGGTTTTGGTTTCCGTGATCTGGTGATGGATGCCGTCGATGCGGCTGACTTGGTGATCGCAGTGGGTTATGACATTGCGGAATATTCACCCGATAAATGGAATCCCAAAGGCGACAAAAAAATTGTGCATATTGATTTTACTTCCGCCGAAGTTTATACCCATTATCAACCGGCCGTAGAAATTGTTGCCGATATCGCTGCCACCTTCCGCGAATTAAATCGCATGTTTACGCCGGAAGGGGTTACGTTTGATCATTGGTATACGCCCCTGCGTGAACGGATCATTAAGGATTTTGCGAGTTATACGCTCAAAGCCAATCAAAAGTTTACGGTTCCGGGAGCTTTAAATATTCTGCGGTCGGTAATGGGCGATGAAGACCTTTTATTAAGTGATGTCGGCAGTCACAAACTTTGGATTGCGCGAAATTTTCCCGTGAATGCTCCAAACGGCTGTTTAATTTCAAATGGATTAGCAAGCATGGGTTTTGCTTTGCCGGGCGCCGTCGCTGCGTCGCTTTGCAATCCGGGGCGGAGAATTGTTGCCGCAATGGGCGACGGCGGATTTTTGATGAATTCCCAAGAACTTGAAACGGCAAAGCGTGTGGGCGCTGTTTTTGTTGTGTTGCTTTTTACGGATAATGATTACGGCTTAATCAGCTGGAAACAAAAAATGACTCATGGTCGCGCAGTGGGTACAAGCCTGACCAATCCTGATTTCCAAATGTATGCGCGCAGTTTTGGAATTAAAAGTTTTGCGCCTAAAAATCCGGAAGAGCTCGCACGGGATTTAAAAAAAGCACTTTCATCCGGTGAATTATGTCTTGTCGAGGTTCCCGTGGAAACGAGTGTTAATTTCCGTTTAACCGGTGAGCCGGTAAAAAAAAGCACTTAAGTCATCCCCGCGCCTGTGATATTTGCCCGCAAAAGCGGGACGGGGATCCAGAAATAATATAGCCCTGGATTCCCGCCTTCGCGGGAATGACAGGAGAAGAGATTATGCCGAGCTCAATCGAACGTTCACAAGTCGACTGTCTCTTGTGAGACGTTCAATGGAAACAAACTAAAAGAAAGGCTTCTAAAAAACATGGCGATTCAGTCGATTAATCCCGCAACCGGGCTGGTCATTTGTGATTATGATGAGTTGTCTGCAGAAAAAATTAATCATGTCCTGACAAAAGCCGGCGAAGCTTTTAAAACTTGGCACCGCCGTCCTTTTTCAAAACGCACGGAACTTTTTAAGACTGTGGCAAGAACGTTGCGTCAAAACTCAGGGATCTATATCAATTTAATGGCTGAAGAAATGGGTAAGCCGGTGACGCAAGGGACAAAAGAAATCGAGAAATGCGCTGCGCTTTGTGAGTTTTACATTGAAAATGCGGAAAAATTTCTCGCCCCGGAAATGATTCCAACCGAAGCATCAAAAAGCTATGTAGCTTTTGAACCGCTTGGGCTTATTCTCGCCGTCATGCCTTGGAACTTTCCATTTTGGCAGGTTTTCCGCGCGGCGGTGCCAGCTTTACTCGCGGGCAACGTCATGGTTTTAAAGCACGCTTCCAATGTGCCAGGTTGCGCCGAAGAAATTGAAAATATTTTTCGTGACAGCGGTTTTCCCGAAGGGATTTTTGCGAATGTTCATGCATCCACACCCGCAGTTGAAGCGATGATCAGACATCCAGCCGTTAAAGCAGTCAGTCTGACGGGAAGTGTTCCGGCCGGCAGGGCAGTTGCGGCCACAGCGGGCAGCGTGCTTAAGAAAGTTGTCCTGGAACTCGGTGGCAGCGATCCTTATGTGATTTTGGAAGATGCGGATTTGGATCTTGCGATTCAAGCCTGCGGCACTTCACGGCTTATCAACAGCGGGCAAAGCTGCATCGCGGCAAAACGTTTTATTGTGGTCGAAAAAATTTACGAGTCGTTTTTAAAAGGCCTCACCGATTTTATGAGTGCGCAGAAAATGGGGGATCCGCTTGAAGATGAAGTAACGGTAGGACCGTTAGCGCGGCATGATTTGCGCGATGGGATCCATCGACAGGTAACAGCAAGTGTGCGGCAAGGCGCCAAATTACTTTGCGGCGGAAAGGTTCCCGCCGGTACGGGAGCTTTTTACCCGCCAACTGTTTTGGGAAATGTAGAAAAGGGCATGCCCGTTTTTGATGAAGAGGTTTTTGGCCCGGTTGCGGCTGTTATCAAAGTCAAAAATGAAAAAGAAGCGATTGAGGTTGCCAATGACTCTGTTTTTGGTTTGGGCGCGGCGGTTTTTACGCGTGATATCGCGCGAGGTGAACGGATCGCACGCGAAGAATTGCGCGCGGGTTCCGCTTTTGTGAATGCGCTTGTTAAATCCGATCCGCGCCTGCCGTTTGGGGGATTGGAACAGTCCGGTTATGGCCGCGAACTCGGAATTTACGGGATCCGCGAATTCGTCAACTTTAAAACGATCTATGTTAAGTAGGCTTTACGCATTTCAAGATGCGACACAACAATAGGTCTTCCGTTTTCCGCCCTAGATAAAAGGGTAAAACCCTGATAGTCCTTCCACGCTAACAAGCCCAAGCTCATCCTGAGGCATTTGAAAATTAATGGCAGCCATGGCTGTCAAAAATTATGATTAGATGAATAATACACAGGTGAAATTGAATGGATATTAGGCAAGAGTTTGGAAGTAAATTGAAATTAATGCGCAGTAAGGCAGGTTACACAAGGACAGAGTTTTCGAAGAAATCGGGAATAAGCCGGCAGTATATTCGCGAACTTGAAGATAATAAAAACACTAAACGAGTAACTATTTTAACATTAGCTAAATTGGCTAAAGCCCTTAAGGTTCCCGCTTGGCGGCTATTAAAATTTGATTAAATTCCTAATCGGGTGAAACTAAAGCGAATCGGTTGATTAAGCTGAGGATTTGTTTCATGACAGTAAAATACCAAACAAGTTTGTGATCCCCACCAGACAATTATGAAATCAATCAAGCATGTCAGCGCCCGTTTTTCTGCATGGCAAGATTTCACACTTGCGACTGTTGTCTTTTTTTTGCTTGTCTCGATTAGTTTTGGGGTAGCCGTTTTTTCCTGGCAGAGTTTACGTTCAAAACCTTATGCGGCTTTTGAAAAAGACACAGCAGTTGTGCAGGCACTAATTGAGAGCCGAATTCAGCTTTATTTCAATGTTTTGCGTGGATTGCAGGGTTTGTTTGCAGCAAGTAAAAGCGTTGAGCGTGATGAATTCATCGCTTACATTAAAAAAGTCAACTTGGCAAACTTCCCGGGAATTATTGACGTCAGGTATATTGAATATGTTCCTGTAAAAAATAAAAAAGCATTTGTTGAAAGTGTGAGGGGAGACAAAAGCATTGAATCAGGCGGGTATTCCGCGTTTCAAATTCACCCGGAGAAAGAAAAAAGCGACTATTTTCCAATTAAATATATTGAGCCTTACACAGGAAGTGAAAGACTGCTTGGTTTGGATATTTCAGAAATTCCCGAAAGATGGCAGGCCTATGAAAGAGCGCGAGATACGGGGCTGTTGTCGGGCACATCCCGGCTTATCCACTTTCCGGGCGAAGACATAAAACGGCCTGATTTTCTCTTTGTCGCACCTATTTATCGAAATCATACGCCGATTAACACGGTGGAAGAACGACGAGCCGCAATAGCTGGCTTTGTATCTGCAGGGTTTCATATCGATAAATTGTTATCGGGAATTTTGAGCGGGTTTAATCAAAAAGGTCTCCGTGGGCTTATAGTTTTCGAAGGCGAAAAATTGAAGGCGGATCAAATTCTTTTTAATAGTGAAAAAGAGTTTGTCTTTGATAAATTTATTTCTGATGATTTTTTTAGCAAAAAATCGTTAATCGAAGTAGGCGGTCGAAAATGGGGGTTGCTTTTTTTTAGCTCAGTGGGTTTGAGCAGAACTCTTTTAGAAAGCTACTTGCCGGTAAGTGTATTTTTGACTGGGGTGGTGGTTAGTTTTTTGATTGCTTGGCTGATTTACTTTATGCGCACAGCTCAATACCGAGCTGAAAAAATTGCCAATCAAATGACCGCAGATCTCAGTGCGAGCGTAAGCCGTTTTAATCTCGTTATGGAAGCAACCAATGAAGGTTTATGGGAGTGGGATACACGAGAGAAAGTGCTTTATTCGGTGCGATTTAAAGCACTGATCGGATATTCCGAGCAAGAGTTAGCAGACAATATTTCGGAGTTTTCATTGCGGCTCCATCCCGATGACAATGAAAAGGTATTTTCTAGTTTGGAAAAGCACTTAAAACAAAAAGTTCCCTACGATGTTGAGTACCAGCTAAAACATAAAAACGGAAACTACATTTGGTTTCAAGCCCGTGGTCAAGCCGAGTGGGACCCAAAAACCGGTGTAGCGACCCGGATGGTAGGTTCTATTCTCGATATATCAAAACGAAAAAAGAACGAATTAAAATTGTCGCAATTGGCTTCAATTGTTGAATCCTCTGATGATGCAATTATAGGAAAAAACCTTCAAGGAATTATTCAAAGCTGGAATAAAGGCGCGGAAAAAATATACGGCTACACTGCAGCGGAGGTAATCGGACAATCCATCAAAATTATCGTACCTCCCGACCGTCAAGAAGAAGTAAATAAAATTATTAGAAATGTGATTGAAAAAAAAGGTGTTGCGCATTATGAAACAAAGCGCATAGGCAAGAACAAAAAAATTATCGATATTTCACTTTCAACTTCGCCGATTCTAGATGCGCAGGGCGAGCTGTCGGGGATTTCAGCTATTGCGCGGAATATCACAAATGAGAAGCAGCTTGAACAGCAGCTGCGCCAGTCCCAAAAAATGGATGCAATAGGAAAGCTCGCTGGGGGCATAGCCCACGATTTTAATAACCTTCTGACAGTGATCAATGGTTATGCTGAGATGAGCATAAAAGGTTTAGCAAATGAGCATCCGACCCGTTCGAAAATCGAGGAGATTCTAAAGGCCGGGCGGCGTGCGACAGAGCTCACGAGCCAGCTTCTCAATTTTTCGAGGCAGCAAATTATTGTCCCTAAAGTTGTGGATATGAGCGCACTCATTCAGGGCTCTACAAAAATGCTCACACGCTTACTTCCCGCAAACGTTGAGTTATCCGTAAGATGCAGCGAAGACTTAAAAAAAATATTAATTGATCCCACGCAGTTTGATCAGCTGGTGATGAACCTCGTCATTAATGCGGGCGATGCTATGCCGAACGGCGGTAAGCTCTTAGTTGAAGCTTTGAACATTGCTTTGGATAATGATTATGTACGGGGACATGCACATGTAAAGGCGGGGGACTACGTAATGTTGGCCGTTACGGATACAGGCTCGGGGATGACTTCGGAAATAAAAAATCGAATCTTTGAACCTTTTTTTACGACTAAACCGCAGGGCAAGGGCACCGGGCTTGGTTTGGCGACGTGCTATGGAATTGTGAAGCAAAATATGGGCTCCATTGAAGTTTATAGTGAAATAGGACATGGCACATGTTTCAAAGTTTTTTCCCCCGTTAGTACTCAGGCAGTAGAGCAACCTTTTAGAAAAGAGATGGAAGTCAACTTAAGAGGCAATGAAACTATTCTCTTGGTGGAGGATGAGGAGGCAGTGAGGAACTTGGCGGGGGATGTTTTAGAGAAAAATGGCTATAAGGTGCTGAGGTCCGAAAATGGTCAAAAAGCGCTGGAGGCCAATTCCAATTATCTCCAGGAAATACAACTTCTTTTGACTGATGTTGTGATGCCCGTCATGGGCGGAAAGGATCTTTACGAAAAGATGAAATGCTTGCGACCGGATATCAAGGTTATTTATATGTCGGGCTATACGCAAGAAGTCATTCTTCTAAGTGAAATTCAAAGCAGCAGTGTAAATTTTATTCAAAAACCTTTTACTGTGAATGGCCTATTAGAAAAAGTCCGGCAAGTTTTGAACACAAAATAATGATGATGCTCGAAGCTTTGCGCGAAAAAACTCGAGACAGTCACAAAACAATCGAACAAAACTGGTTGCTTTCGTCATTGATGTCGCCGACGCTGACAACTGCTGTTTATATAGAAGTTTTAAAAAAATTCTATGGATTTTTTCTGCCGCTGGAAAAAATTTTAATGAAGGAGTGGCAGCGCACAGGTTTAGTGAAAGTTATGGAAAGCCGGTTGAAAACCCCGCTGCTTAAGAAAGATCTTGAGTTTTTAATACGGGACTTAAATGCGATTCAAATTTGTGAAAACTTGCCTTTTTCCGATTCCGCCGCGAAATGTTTCGGGATTCTGTATGTGACCGAGGGCTCCACTCTTGGCGGACAGATGATCGCGAAAGCCGTCAAGCAGTCGCTTGGAATGACAAACGAGCTAGGGCTATCATTTTTTAGCGGGTATAGCTCTCGCACCATGTCAGTTTGGGCAGAAACCTGCAAAATTATCGAACAGTTTGCACAGGAAAACCAAGCGCAGAAGCCGCAAATAGTTTCTGCGGCGGTCGAAACTTTTGATCAATTACATAAATGGTTTGAAGAAAGCGGGGGTGAAAATGAACATTAAAAAAGAAACACAGGATGTGTTTTGTGACAACCAGCCGGTTATCCAAAGCGCGAGCATTCAGGCTTTTGGTTTAATGTTTGTTTTGGATTATGACTTTAAAATTCTTCAAGTCAGCGTCAATCTTGAAACGCTTCTTGGGCTTTCTAGCGGACAAATTGTTGGGAAAAATATAACTGATTTTTTAACATCTGAAGATGCGCAGTTACTCAAAAAAGAGATTAAAAGCGGAGATGTTTGTCATCTCAATGGTTGGGATTTAAAACTAAAAACGGTTTCGGGACTTCAGCCTTTTCCGGCCAGTTTTTTAGTTTGTGAGAAGCATTGGATCATAGAATTGGAAATATCGTCTGAGAAAGTAGATTCTGCCGGGGTGCTTGCCGCGAGAAATCGAATTTCAGCGCTGATACTCGAGCTTAATCAATGCCGCACCGTTCAGGAAATGAGTGATAAGACCGCGGTTGGACTTAAGGCCATTTTGGGAGTGGATAAAGTCATGATTTACCAGTTTGATGAAAGTTGGAATGGTACTGTTTTATCGGAAGCAAAAGAGCCTGGGATGGATTCATATCTCGATTTAAGGTTTCCCGCGACGGATATTCCCGAGCCTGCAAGAAAGCTTTACGCGCTGAATCCGATCCGGATGATTCCAGATATCACCGCAGCTACGGTTCGTATTGAACCGCAAATTAATTCAGCTACCGGCAAACTAACGGACATGCGAATGTGTATTCTGAGAAGTGTTGTGCCGG